>JBFYOQ010000127.1:0-14631 GCA_041303735.1 Mycobacterium sp. | reverse complement strand
TGGGCCCAGCAGCAGATCGGCGTCGAAACAGGTGTGGTCGCCGGTGTGGCAGGCACCCCCGGTCTGGTCGACTTCGAGCAGCACGGCATCGCCGTCGCAGTCCAATCGCACCGAGTGCACGTGCTGGGTGTGTCCGGAGGTCGCGCCCTTGACCCAGTGCTCGTCGCGGGACCGGGAGTAGTAGGTGGCCTGACGCGTCGCCAGGGTTCGGGCCAGCGCCTCGTCGTCCATCCAGGCCACCATCAACACCCGCCCGGTGCCGCGCTCCTGGGCCACCGCGGCGAACAGCCCGTCGGCGTCTCTTTTCAGCTTCGCGGCGATCGCGGGGTCGAGCATCATCTGACGGTAATGCCTTCCGCCGCCATCGCGGCCTTCACCTCACCGATGGTCAGTTCCCGGAAGTGGAACACGCTGGCGGCCAGCACGGCATCGGCTCCCGCCGCGACCGCTGGAGCGAAATCAGCGGCCGACCCCGCCCCGCCGCTGGCGATCACCGGGACGCTCACCGCCGCTCGCACCGCGTGCAGCATCGGCAGATCGAAACCGGCCTTGGTGCCATCGGCGTCCATCGAGTTCAGCAGAATCTCACCGACACCGAGTTCGGCTCCGCGCCTTGCCCATTCGACCGCGTCGATACCGGTGCCCTGCCGGCCCCCGTGGGTGGTGACCTCCCAGCCAGACGGGGTTGGTGCGCTGCCGGACGGCACGGTACGGGCATCGACGGACAGCACGATGCACTGGGAGCCGAACTGGCGAGACAACTCGGCCAGCAGATCCGGCCGCACGATCGCCGCGGTGTTCACCGACACCTTGTCGGCACCGGCGCGCAACAGTGCGTCGACATCGGCGACCGAGCGCACCCCGCCGCCGACCGTGAGCGGGATGAACACCTGTTCGGCGGTGCGGCGCACAACATCGAGCATGGTCGCCCGCCCCGACGAGGACGCTGTCACGTCCAGGAAGCACAGTTCATCCGCGCCCTCGGTGTCGTAGACGGCGGCGAGTTCCACCGGGTCGCCGGCATCACGAAGGTTCTCGAAGTTGACTCCCTTGACCACCCGGCCGGCATCGACGTCCAGGCAGGGGATCACCCGCACCGCCACATCCATCAGCGGTAGTTCTCCGGAGAACCGACGCGGTGCGCGATCTCCAGGACCTGCTCGTGCACCCCAGGCGCGGCGGCCAGCGCCGATCGCGAGCCGGGGGTCCACGGCGCACCGTCCAGATCGGTGACCGTCCCGCCGGCGGCTCGCACCAGTGCCACTCCGGCGGCGTGATCCCAGATGTGATGGCCGAAACTGATCGCGGCGCCGAGGATTCCGGCTCCGACGAAGGCCAGATCGATACCGGTGGAGCCGTGCATCCGGATCTTGCCGCAGACCCGGGTGAGTTCGGTGAAGAGCGCCAGGCGGTAGCGGCCGGGATAGCGGCCCCGGGAGTCGACGTTGAAGGTGCCGATGCCCAGCACCGAGTCCGACAGCGACGCCCGCCCGAGTGGGGGGTGCGCGACGCCGTTGACGTACACCGGGCCGCCGATGACCGCGGTGTAGCGCTGGCCGGTGAAGGGCAGCCAGGTCAGTCCGGCCACCGGTTCACCATCGCGCAGCAGGCCGAGCAGGATGGCCGCCATCGGCGAACCCGCGGCGTAGTTGAAGGTCCCGTCGATCGGGTCGAGCACCCACACCAGCGGTGCGTCCAGGTCAGCGCCGCCGAACTCCTCACCGTGCACCCCGATCCCGGTTGCGGCCTGCAGTTCGGCGACGACCTTGCGTTCGATGGCCAGATCCACCTCGGTGGCGAAGTCGTTTCCCTTCTTCTGCACCGCAGAGTCGGCACGGTGGCCGGCGACGAAGGGTTCTACCGCGTCGTCAAGGACTGCCGCCGCATCGGCGACCAGTGCCGCGAGGTCGGCCACGTTAGCGGCTCACCGCCGCCAGCGCCTCGGGCAGGGTGAAGCGACCGGCGTAGAGGGCCTTGCCCACGATGGCCCCCTCCACGCCGCAGTCGGTCAGCGTCGCGATGGCTCGCAGGTCGTCCAGACTCGACACGCCGCCCGAGGCGATGACGGGGGCGTGGGTGCACTCGGCCACACCCTCGAGCAGGTCGAGGTTGGGCCCGGTGAGTGTTCCGTCTTTGGTGACGTCAGTGACAACGAATCGCGAACAACCCTCGCTGTCAAGGCGTTCCAGCACCTGCCAGAGATCGCCACCGTCGGTCTCCCATCCCCGTCCGCGCAGGCGGTGCTCGCCGTCGACGATCTGCACATCGAGTCCCACCGCGACGCGTTCGCCGTACTCGGCGATGGCGGCGGCGCACCAGTGCGGGTTCTCCAGCGCTGCCGTGCCGATGTTGACTCGCGTGCATCCGGTCGCCAGTGCCGCCTTCAGCGATTCGTCATCACGGATACCGCCGGAGAGTTCGACCTTGACCTCAAGTGCCCGCACCACCTCAGCGAGCAGTTCGCGGTTGGAGCCGCGGCCGAATGCCGCGTCGAGGTCGACCAGATGGATCCATTCCGCGCCGTCGCGCTGCCAGGTCATGGCGGCGTCGAGCGCCGACCCGTACTCGGTCTCGCTGCCGGCTTTGCCCTGAACCAGCCGGACCGCCCGGCCCTCGACGACGTCGACAGCGGGCAACAGAATCAACGGTGCGTGTGTGTTCACAGACCCTCTACCCAATTCGTGAGCAACGCCGCCCCGGCGTCACCGCTCTTCTCCGGATGAAACTGTGTGGCTGAGAGTGCGCCGTCCTCCACCGCCGCCAGGAAGCGGGTGTGATGGGTGGCCCAGGTCAGAAGCGCACTCGGAGCGCCCTCCCACTTCTGGGCCGCGTAGGAGTGCACGAAGTAAAACCGGGTGTCCGGGTCGAGACCCTTGAACAGCCGGCTGCCTGGCGCCGCATCGACGACGTTCCAGCCCATGTGCGGAATCACCGGTGCCTCAAGTCTGGTCACCGACCCGGGCCACAGCCCCGCACCTCGGCTCTCGACACCGAACTCCACGCCGCGGTCGAACAGGATCTGCATGCCGACACACACCCCGAGTACAGGGCGCTGCGCGGCGACCCGTTCGGCGATGATCTCATCGCCGGCGATGCCGCGGAGTCCGGACATGCACGCCTCGAATGCGCCCACTCCCGGCACCACCAGACCGTCGCATGCCAGCGCCGCTGCACGGTCATCGGTCACCGTCACATCGGCGCCGATCCGTTCCAGCGCGCGCTGAGCCGAGCGCAGATTGCCCGAGCCATAGTCCAAGACGACAACGGATTTGCGGATCGATCCTGCCGTCACAGAACACCTTTGGTCGACGGCACGCCGACGACGCGGGGATCCGGCTCGACCGCCTGGCGCAGTGCGCGGGCGACAGCTTTGTACTGCGCCTCGGTGATGTGATGCGGATCGCGGCCATACACCAGGCGCACGTGCAGGGCGATCCGGGCGTTGGCGGCCAGCGACTCGAAGACGTGCCGGTTGATCACGGTGTGGTAGGGCACACCGGATCCGGCAATGGTGAACTCCATCATGTAATCCGGCTCGCCGGTGTGCACGAAATAAGGACGGCCGGACACGTCGACGGCGGCGTGCGCCAACGTTTCGTCCATCGGGATGAACGAATCGCCGAAGCGCCGGATACCCGTCTTGTCCCCCAGTGCCTCCGCCAGGGCCGTGCCGAGCACGATCGCGGTGTCCTCGATGGTGTGGTGGGCCTCGATGTCGACGTCCCCGCGGGCGGTCACCGTCAGGTCGAAGCTCGCGTGACTGCCCAGCGCGGTCAACATATGGTCGAAGAACGGAACGCCGGTGTCGACAGCCACCCGGCCGGTGCCGTCGAGGTCCAGCTCCACGAGGATGTCGGACTCCTTGGTGGCGCGCTCGACACGGGCGCGTCGGGGGGCTCGGACGGATGGGTCGGGGGTCATTGCGCTCCTAGTCGCTGAGCCAGTGCGGTGCCGGCCACGGTCTGGCTGGCCGCCAGGAAGGCGTCGTTCTCCGCCGGCAAGCCGATGGTGACCCGCAGGTATCCGGGGATGGCGACGTCGCGGATCAGAACCCCGGCTGCCAGGTACTGCTGCCAGGCTGCCGGTGCGTCGACGAAGCCCCCGAACAGAATGAAATTGGCATCGCTGGGGATCACCCGGAATCCCATCTCGCGCATTGCTGCGCTGACGCGTTCGCGCTCATCGGCCAGGGCCGCGACTGAGGCGAGTGTCTCATCGGCGTGACGCAGTGCCGCCCGAGCGGCGGCCTGGGTGAGCGAGGACAGGTGGTAGGGCAACCGCACCAGCAGCACCGCTTCGATCACTGCCGGCGCGGCCACCAGATAGCCCAGGCGGCCGCCGGCGAAGGCGAACGCCTTGCTCATGGTGCGGCTGACGATCAGGCGCGCGGGGTAGTCGCCCAGCAATCCGATGGCGCTGGGCCGGCTGGAGAACTCGACGTACGCCTCATCGACGATGAGCACCCCGCCGGTCATGGCATCGAGCAGACGGCGCAGATCGTCGGTGGACACACTCTGTCCGGTCGGGTTATTCGGGCTGGTGACGAAGACGACATCCGGTACCTCCCGCCGGATTGCGGCGCAGGCAGAGTCAAGGTCCAGGCTGAAGTCCGCGGCCCGCGCGGTGGCGATCCACCGGGTCTGGGTGCCGTCGGCGATGATCGGGTGCATCGAGTACGACGGCACGAAGCCGAGCGCGCTGCGCCCCGGGCCCCCGAAGGCTTGCAACAGCTGCTGCAGGATCTCGTTGGAACCGTTCGCGGCCCAGACATTGTCGGCGCTGAGCTGCACCCGGGTCTGCCTCGACAGGTAGGCGGCCAGATCGCCGCGCAACCCGACGGCATCGCGGTCCGGATAGCGGTGCAGACCGGCAGCCGCCGTACGCACCGAGTCGACGATGTCGGCGATCAATGCGGAACTGGGCGGATGCGGGTTCTCATTGGTGTTCAGCCGCACCGGCACATCGAGTTGGGGTGCGCCGTAGGCCGACTTGCCGCGCAGGTTGTCGCGCAGCGGCAGATCGGCCAGTGTGGTCCGGCCACCGATTCCGGTCACTTCTCAAACCTCCGGCGGACCGCTTCGCCGTGCGCGGGCAGGTCCTCGGCGTTGGCCAGCGTGATGACGTAGCCGGATACGTCCTTGAGCGCCGCCTCGGTGTAGTCCACGACGTGAATGCCGCGCAGGAATGTCTGCACCGACAGTCCGCTGGAGTGCCGAGCGCAGCCGGCGGTCGGGAGAACGTGGTTGGAACCTGCGCAGTAGTCACCCAGGCTGACCGGCGACCATGGACCGACGAAAATTGCTCCGGCAGAACGGATCCGGGCCGCCACGGCGGCGGCATCGGCGGTCTGGATCTCCAGATGTTCGGCGGCGTAGGCGTTGACGACCCGTATGCCGGAGTCGATGTCATCGACCAGGACGACACCGGATTGCTTTCCGGTCAGCGCCGCCTGAACCCGCTCCCGGTGCACCGTGGTGGCTAACTGGATGGCGAGTTCGGCGTCGGTCGCTTCGGCAAGCGCGGTGCTGTCGGTGACCAGCACGCTGGCGGCCATCACATCGTGCTCGGCCTGGCTGATCAGGTCCGCGGCGACGTGCACCGGGTCGGCGGTGTGGTCGGCCAGGATCGCGATCTCGGTGGGGCCGGCCTCGGAGTCGATTCCGACCTGCGATCGGCAGATCCGCTTGGCGGCGGTGACGTAGATATTGCCCGGCCCGGTGATCATGTCGACCGGCACCAGGTCGCCACCATCGGTGTCGGTGCCGCCGTAGGCCAGCAGGGCAACGGCTTGGGCGCCGCCGACCGCCCATACCTCGGTGACGCCGAGCAGTGCGGCGGCGGCCAGGATGGTCGGGTGCGGCAGCCCGTCGAAGGCCTGCTGCGGCGGGCTTGCAACTACCAGCGACTCGACCCCGGCGGCCTGGGCCGGTACGACGTTCATCACGACGCTGGACGGGTAGACCGCGGTCCCGCCAGGCACGTAAAGGCCGACGCGCTCAACGGGCACCCACCGCTCGGTGACCGAGGCGCCGGAGGCGAGCAGCGTCGTAGTGTCGGTGCGCCGCTGTTCGGCGTGGACTGCGCGGGTCCGCTCGATCGCGACCTCCAGGGCGGAGCGGACCTGGGGGTCGAGTTCGGCCAGGGCGGCCGTGATCCGCTCCGGCGGGACTCGCACCGTCTCGGGGCGGGCGCCGTCGAATTCCGCGCCGTAATCCAGGGCCGCGGGCGCTCCCCGCCGCGCGACGTCGTCGACGATGGGCCGGACGGTGTCCAGCACTGAGTCGACGTCCACGCCGCCACGGGGCAGGGCGGCGCGTAACTGCGCGGCGCTGAGGGTGCGGCCGCGCAGGTCGATGCGGGACAGGGCGAAAGTGGACATTGCTCTGCGATTGTCCCTGATCCGGGCATCGATAGGAAAATCGTTTTCGCATCGACTTGGGCATGATGGTGTCCATGTCCGCCAAGGATCACCCGAACGACGCCCCGGGCGTGCCGATGAAGTTCCCGGTGTGGCTGGAGAAATTCCAGATCAAGTACATCAACCCCGTGGCGGTGCCACTGGCCCGCGTGATGCCGGGGATCACCGTGATCTCCCATCGCGGCCGCAAGTCCGGACGCCACCTGGAGACCGCAGTGTCGGCCTACCGCAAGGGCGGAACGGTGGCGATCATGCTCGCGCACGGCAAGACCAACTGGGTGAAGAACATCCTGGCCGCCGGTGAGGCTGACATCCGGCTGGGCCGCCGCGAGGTGCATCTGGTCAACCCGCGCATCATTGAGGCGGGCACACAGGATTCGCAGTTGCCGCTGATGGCGCGGATCGCGGCGCGTCGAGGGATCGGGGTTTTCCTGGCCGACATCGCCGGTATCTGAGCGCCCGGCAGATCCAGGCCCCTGAAGATCAAGGCACCTGAAGATCCAGGCCCCTAAAGATCAAGGCCCCTAAAGATCAAGGCCTACGTCGAGCACCCGGACCGAATGCGTGAGTGCCCCGACCGCGAGGTAGTTCACACCCGTCCCCGCATACTGCGCGGCGCTGTCCAGCGACAGTCCGCCGGAGGATTCCAGCAGAATGCCGGGCGCGCGCGCGTCGCGACGTTGGACCGCGATCTGGGTCTCCCACACCGGGAAGTTGTCCAGCAGGATCAGTTCAACGTCCTCCCCGAGCACCTCGTCGAGTTGCTCGAGTGTGTCGACCTCGACCTCGCAGGGCAGATCCGGGGCGAGCGAGCGCACGGCGCGTAGAGCGGCGATCACGGACCCGGCCGCGGCGACGTGGTTGTCCTTGATCAGCGCGGCATCGCCCAGGCCCATCCGGTGGTTGACGCCGCCACCGACGCGGACCGCATACTTCTGCAGCGCCCGCAATCCCGGCAGCGTCTTACGGGTATCGCGGATCCGCGCGGAGGTGCCGTCGACGGCGTCAACCCATGCTGCGGTCGCGGTCGCGATCCCACAGAGGTGACTGACAAGGTTGAGCATGGTGCGCTCGGCGGTCAGCAGTCCGCGGGTATCCGCCTCCAGTCGCAGCAGCGACTCGCCCTGCTCCAGTCGGGTGCCATCGTCCACCCGATCCAGGACGCGATACCCGCCGGTGCCGAGGACTTCGTCGAGCACCAGTAGTCCGATGTCCACGCCGGCGGCGACTCCGGGTTCCCGGGCGACCAATGCCGCTGTGGTGCTGCGGTTTTCGGGAACTGTGGCCATCGTGGTGATATCGGGACCGTAGCGGAGGTCTTCGTCGAGGCCGCGGCGGATCGTGATGACGGCCTCGGCACGCTCATCATCGGTGAGTCTCATGGCAGGGCGGGCGCTGCCGGATCGAGATGTTCGGTGAGGCTGAGCGCCTGGGCTGGATCGGTCTCCGGATAGTCGCCGCGATGGTGACATCCGCGACTCTCCGTGCGGGCCAGCGCCGCGGTCGCGACAACACGTGCGGTGGCGGTCAGCGCGGCGTCCTCGAAATCCGCGCGGCTGTTCATCGGCGCGGCCGGCGCCGAACCCAGCGCATCGGCAAGGTTGCCCAGTCCCTCGGCATCCCGCACCACCGACGCCCACCGGCTCATCGCGCGCTGCAGCAGCGGGCGGCCCATCGCCTCCCGGCTGACCACCTCGACCTCGGCCATCGGGCTGCCCGACGACGCGGCGTGCGCGGCAGCGATCCGGCCGGCCCGGCTGCCGACGACCAGCCCCTCGAGCAGGCTGTTGGAGGCCAACCGGTTCGCCCCGTGCATGCCGGTCCGGGCCACCTCGCCGGCGGCGAACAGCCCGGGCAGTTCGGTGCGGCCGTAGACATCGGTGCTGACTCCCCCGCAGCTGTAGTGCGCGCCGGGAACGACCGGGATCAGATCGCGGGCCGGGTCGACACCGGCCGCACGGCAGGCCGCGGTCACGGTGGGGAAGCGCACTTCGATGTTGTCGATACCGCGGGCGTCGAGGTACACGCACTCGTCGCCGGTCTCCCGCAGCCGCGTGTCGATGGCGGCGGCCACAACGTCGCGCGGCGCGAGGTCACCCATGGGATGCACACCCGCGGTGACCGAGTCGCCGCGGGCGTCGCGCAGCACTGCGCCCTCGCCTCGTAGCGCCTCGGTGATCAGCGGCCGCCGGCCGGCGGCGTTACGGTCGAACAGCATGGTCGGGTGGAACTGGATGAACTCGATGTCGCTGACGCCGACTCCGGCCCACAGCGCCAGGGCGATCCCGTCACCGGTGGACCCTTCGGGATTGGTCGTGGCGCTGTAGAGGTGGCCCAGGCCGCCGGTCGCGAGGATGACCGACGGTGCGTGCAACACACCGAGTCCGTCGGCGTTGCGGACCAGGACGCCGGTGACCGCCGAGCCGTCGTGCAGGATCTGCAGCGCAATGTGATCGCGGCGGATGTCTGCCGTGGCTGCGGCGTGGTCGAGGGCCCGCTGCACCTCGGCCCCGGTGGCATCGCCCCCGGCGTGCATGATGCGGCGGCGGGAATGCCCGCCTTCGCGGGTCAGCGCCCACTGCCCGGGCGCGCTCTCGTCGAACCGGGCGCCGCGGGAGATCAGGTCACTGACCGCGCGGTAGCCGTCGGCGACGATCGATCGGACGGCCCCGGGGTCACACAGGCCTGCGCCGGCCGCCAGCGTGTCGGCGACATGGGCCTCGATCGAATCGTCGGTGTCGGGCAGGACGACGGCGACCCCTCCCTGGGCGTAGAACGTAGCCGTGTCGTGGGCCTTGCTGACGATCACCGGACGGACACCGGCGCGCTGGGCGGCCAATGCCGCCGCCAGACCGGCAACACCGGTTCCGATCACGACCACCTCGGCCCGCTGCTGCCAGTCGATGCCGGCCGAGCCCGCTCCGCAGGAGGTGTGGTGGGTCATTCGCCGTCGCCCGGCCGGCCGATCTCGATCATCCGCTGCACACTGGCCCTGGCCCGCCGCGCGGTGTCGGAGTCGACATCCACCTCATCGGCACCCTCGATGAGGCACCGCAGCAGAGCCGCCGGCGTGATCATCTTCATGTACCGGCAGGAGGCGCGGTCATTGACGGCGCGGAAGTCGACACCCGGCGCGGCCTTGCGCAACTGGTGCAACATGCCCACCTCGGTCGCCACCAGAACCTCCGTGGCCCGCGAGGAGCGAGCGGCGTCCAGCATGCCGCCGGTGGACAGGATCTTCACCCGGTCCTCGGGGAAGGCACCTTCGCCGGCCAGATACAGCGCCGATGTGGCACAACCGCATTCGGGGTGGACATAAAGCTCGGCATTCGGGTGGAGACGGGCCTGTGCGGCGAGTTCGTCGCCGTTGATGCCGGCGTGCACATGACATTCACCGGCCCATACGTGGAGGTTTGTCCGGCCCGTCATCCGCCGGACGTGCGCGCCGAGGAACTGGTCGGGGCAGAACAGCACCTCGGTGTCTGCCGGGATCGAATCGACCACCTCGACGGCATTGGATGACGTGCAGCAGATGTCGGTGAGCGCCTTCACCGCGGCGGTGGTGTTGACGTAGGACACAACCACCGCGCCGGGGTGCTCGTCTTTCCAGGCCGCCAATTCCTCAGCGGTGATCGAGTCCGCCAGCGAGCAGCCGGCCCGCTGATCGGGGATCAGAACCGTCTTGTCTGGGCTGAGGATCTTGGCGGTTTCTGCCATGAAGTGCACACCACAGAAGACGATGGTGTCCTCGGGAGCGTCGGCGGCGATCCTGGACAGCGCCAGCGAGTCACCGACGTGGTCGGCGACATCCTGAATGGCCGGGATCTGATAGTTGTGCGCCAGGATCGTGGCCCCGCGCAGGGTCGCCAGCCGCCGGACCTCGGCAGCCCACTGCGCGTCGCCCTCGACGCCGGTGAAGCCGCCCGGGCCGTCGGTGATGCCGGCCGCCAGTCCGTCTGCCGTGTCGGTGCGATCTGCGACGGTCATCGCCGCCTCCTGTCGGAAATACCGGGGTTTTCGACTTATAATCGAAAACATGCCCAATGGTAGCACTCACCACGAGGTTCTGGCCGTCGTATTCCAGGTCGGGCCGGGTGGCGGAGAGGGTCAGACCGGCAAACCGAGCCTCAACGTGCTGCTCTGGCAGCGGGCCCTGGCGCCGCAGCGGGGCAAATGGTCCCTGCCCGGCGGTCGGCTGGGCAACGACGAGGGTCTCACCGGATCGGTCCGCCGACAGCTGGCCGAGAAAGTGGACCTGCGCGAGGTGGCTCACCTGGAGCAACTCGCCGTGTTCGCCGAGCCGGCCCGGGTGCCGGGGGCGCGCGTCATCGCCTCGACGTTCCTGGGGCTGGTGCCCTCCCCTGCAACTCCGGAGCTTCCGGCGGACACCCGGTGGCATCCGGTCAGCCGACTGCCACCGATGGCCTTCGATCACGCACCGATGGTGGAGTACGCCCACGCCCGGCTGGTGGCCAAACTGTCCTATACCAATATCGGATTCGCCCTGGCCCCAGCAGAGTTCGCGCTGTCCACGCTGCGTGACATCTACGGTGCAGCGTTGGGCTACCCGGTGGACGCCACCAATCTGCAGCGCGTCCTGGCCCGCCGCGGCGTCATCACCCCGACCGGGACCAGCACCCACCCCGGCCGCAGCGGCGGCCGGCCGGCCAAGCTCTACCGGTTCACAGAGTCCCGCTACCGGGTGACCGACGAGTTCGCCGCTCTGCGACCCCCCGGCACGTCGAGTGGATTCTTAGATCCTTCTTAGGCTTTAATGGACTACGCAATGACAACCGTGAGCGGGGCCGTCCGGCCCGAGTGGATCGGCCGCGCCCCGCACCAGAACCTGCGGTCGGGCGAGCGTCCCGTGGTGCCGTCCAAGGACCCGTTCTACCTGCCGCCGGAGGGTTTCGAGCACGCGGCCGCCGGCACGGTGTTGCGCTCCCGCGATGTCGAACTCGGCTTCCTGGGCCTGATCCCCCAGCGGGTCAGAGCCACCCAGTTGCTCTACCGCACCACCGACCTCAACGGGCAGGCCCACGCCACCGCCACCACCGTGCTGATCCCCGCCGGGCATGCCCCCCAGCAGGTCCGCCACGTCGTGTCGTATCAGTGCGCGATCGACGCCGTGACCTCACGCTGTTTCCCCTCCTATGCCCTTCGCCGCGGCGCCAGGGCGGTCGGCTCGCTGGCCCAGTTCGAGTACCTGCTGGTGGCCGCGGCCCTGGCCGAGGGGTGGGTGGTCTCGGTCCCCGACCACGAGGGGCCAGACGGCAACTGGGGCGCACCGCACGAGCCCGGCTACCGGGTGCTCGACGGTCTTCGCGCGACCCTGAGCTTCGAGCAGTTCGGCCTGTCCGCCGACAGCAGGGTCGGTGTCTGGGGCTACTCCGGCGGCGGGCTCGCCAGCGCCTGGGCAGCAGAGGTGCACGCCGACTACGCCCCCGAACTGAATCTGGTCGGGGCGGTGCTCGGCTCGCCGGTCGGCGATCTCGGCAACACCTTTCTGCGGCTCAACGGGTCGCACTGGGCGGGGCTACCGGCTCTGGTGATCTCCGCTCTGGCCAGAACATTTCCCGGCCTCAACCAGGTCGTCGAAGAACACGCCACCGAAGACGGCCGGGACATGCTGCAGAGCCTGCAGCGGATGACCACACTGGCGGCCATCGTCCGGTTCTACCGGACCGATATGGACGACATGGTTCACCCGCCGCTGGAGCAGGTGCTGGCCATGCCGGCGGTGCGGGAGGTATTCGACGCGATCCGGCTCGGCGGCACCGTCCCCACTCCGCCGGTTCTGATCGTGCAGGCCGTCCACGACTCGGTGATCAACGTCGACGACATCGACGAGTTGACCCGCCTCTACACCGATGGCGGCGCACAGGTCACCTACCATCGCGACTTGTTCAGCGAACACATGTTGCTGCACCCGATGTCGGCGCCGATGACGCTGCGCTGGCTGACCGACCGCTTCGCCGGACGCCCCCTGGATGCCCATATCGTCCGCACCCAGTGGCCCACCCTGTTCAACCCCATCACCTACGCCGGCATGTGGCGCCTCGGCGGCATCGTCGCGCGCGTAGTGACCGGCGGCCGGGTACCGCTGCGCCCCCTCTAGGAGGGCAACGCGACCGGAATCGGTGGCCGCGCTTCGCGATGACCATCCGGCGGCCAGCCCCCGAGGTCGTCACGTGCGGTCGCCACCACCATCAGGGAGTACACCAGCGCAGCCACCGCGGCCGGCAGCAACAACGTCACGGCGATCTGAAAGGGGCTGTGCCCCAACAGCACCGGAGGCGCTTCAGTGAAGTAGTGCACCCGGTTTTGCGGGCTGAGCGCGACGCTGTCGTGGTCGGCGGTGCCGTAGCGCAGGTGCGCGAGCGCTGCGCCGGATCCGGTGGCCGCTGCGGCTGCGGCGACCTGGCCCAGCCACAGCGCCGACGCCATCACCGGACCGCGGTGCACGCGCCACTGCCACACCAGGACGGCCGAGACGATCGCCAGCCAGGTCAGCATTCCGATCAGCATGGCCGCGGCGACGAAGAGGTTGTCCGCCTCCCTACCGAGGAAGCCGTCGACTCGTTCGCCCGACCGGTTGAGTGCGGTGATGGTGTGAATGGGCGGAGCGAGGAACGCCCACAACACACCCAACAGTGCACCCGCGAATGCCAGGCCGACAACGACGATGGCGGCCGCAGCGCGGCGCGATCGTCGCGTCATCGCTGCGACTCCAGATCCGCCGAGTCCACCCGGCCGTGCCGTGAGCACTGCGCCCACCATCCGTCCGGGCGCACCTGAACGATCATCCGACGGCCGCAGGCCGCACAGAAGCGGGGCGGCTCGAGACCCAACCGGGCGGTGACCGGCTCGCCACCACCGGTCAACTCCCCGGTATAGACGTTGTAGACGCCTGCGCCCACCGGCGCCGGCAGCTGATCGACCATCACTACAGGCTGGCGTTGAGGGCCTTGACGGGCATCTGCAGATCTTCGAGCAGTTCCAGATCCGCCTCGGCCGGCCGGCCCAGTGTGGTCAGGTAATTGCCGACGATCACCGCGTTGATCCCGCCGAGGATGCCCTGTTTGGCGCCAAGATCTCCAAGGGTGATCTCGCGTCCTCCGGCGAAGCGCAGCATGGTGCGCGGCAACGCCAGGCGGAATGCCGCGACGGCCTTGAGAGCCTCGGTCGCCGGCATCACCTCGAGATCACCGAACGGGGTGCCGGGGCGTGGGTTGAGGAAGTTCAGCGGCACTTCGTGCGGGTTCAGCTCGGCCAGGTCGGCGGCGAACTCGGCACGCTGCTCCAAAGTCTCCCCCATGCCCAGGATGCCGCCGCAGCAGACCTCCATGCCGGCCGCACCCACCATCTGCAGCGTGTCGCGCCGCTCCTCCCAGGTGTGGGTGGTGACCACATTGGGGAAAAACGACCGCGCGGTCTCCAGATTGTGGTTGTAGCGATGTACGCCCATCTCGGCCAGCCGATCGACCTGCTCCTGCGTCAGCATCCCCAGAGAACATGCGATGTGGATGTCGACTTCGTTGCGGATGGCCTCGATACCGGCGGCCACCTGGGCCAGCAGTCGCTCGTCGGGACCGCGCACCGCGGCGACGATGCAGAACTCGGTGGCACCGGTCTTTGCGGTCTGCTTGGCCGCCTCCACCAGGCTGGGCACATCGAGCCAGGCGCTGCGCACCGGAGAGGCGAAGAGCCCCGACTGCGCGCAGAAGTGACAGTCCTCCGGGCATCCGCCGGTTTTCAGGCTGATGATGCCTTCGACCTCGACTTCCGGCCCGCACCAGCGCATCCGCACCTCGTGGGCGAGCGCCAGCAGTTCCTCAAGCCGGTCGTCGGGAAGCCGCAATACTTCGAGCACCTGGTCGCCGGACAGCCCATCACCGCGCTCAAGAACCTGTTCACGGGCCTGAGTCAGGACGTTGAGAGCTGCCTGGGTCACGCAACACAGGCTAATGCACCCGATCACCCGACCAGCAGATGGTCGACACGCTCGTCGGAGTCCCAGCGGCGCAGTCCGGTCACGTCTGCCGGGAGGTCGATGCCATTTCCGGTCACCACCGGCATCGCGAGGCCGATTTCCTCGGCGGTGAATCGCCGCCCCAGGGTGGCGTGACTGGGCAGACCGGCCAGTGCCAGCGCGCTCCAGATCGACCGGATGTGCGCGTCGCCGTCGGGGTCGAGCAGCAGTTCGATGGAGT
>JBFYOQ010000126.1:0-7655 GCA_041303735.1 Mycobacterium sp. | reverse complement strand
GGCGACGTCGAGGAAGTCGATCTGACGGCGAAGACCGTCACCTCCCGGCTGATGGCCATGGAGACGGTGCTGCCCTACGACAGCCTGATCGTGGCCGCCGGCGCGCAGCAGAATTACTTCGGCAACGACCACTTCTCCACCTTCGCGCCCGGGATGAAGACCATCGACGACGCACTGGAGTTGCGCGGCCGCATCATGGGGGCGTTCGAGGCGGCCGAGGTGACCACCGATGCCGCCGAGCGCAAACGCCGGCTGACGTTCGTGGTGGTCGGCGGCGGCCCGACCGGGGTGGAGTTGGCGGGCCAGATCGCCGAACTCGCGCGACGGACACTGCCCGGGGCGTTTCGCACCATCGACCCCACCGAGTGCAAGGTGATGCTGCTGGACGGGTCGCCGTTCGTGCTCTCGCCGATGGGGGAGAACCTCGGCCGCAAGGCACAGGCCCGGCTGGAGAAGATGGGCGTCGAGGTGCACGGTAACTCGGTGGTCACCGACGTGGACTACATGGGAATCACGGTCAAGGACAAGGAATCCGGCGAGGACCGCCGGGTCAACTGCGCCTGCAAGGTGTGGGCGGCCGGGGTGCAGGCCAGCCCGCTCGGCGAGATCATCGCCGGCCAGGCCGACGGCACCGAGGTCGACCGGTCCGGTCGGGTGGTCGTGCAACCTGACCTCACCGTCAAGGGCCACCCCGAGGTCTTCGTCATCGGGGACATGGCGGCGGTGCCCGGCGTCCCCGGTGTGGCCCAGGGCGCGATCCAGGGTGCGAAGTACGCCACCAAACAGGTCAAGCGGATGGTCAGCGGCACCGACGACCCGGCGACGCGGGCGCCGTTCAAGTACTTCGACAAGGGCTCGATGGCCACCATCTCGCGCCACCACGCGGTCGCCAAGATCGGCAAGTTGGAGTTCGGCGGCTACCTGGCCTGGCTGTCATGGCTGTTCTTGCACCTGGTGTATCTGGTCGGGTTCAAGAACCGGATCAGCACACTGCTGAGTTGGACCATCACCTTCACCTCCAACAGCCGCGGCCAGCTGGCCACCACAAGCCAGTGGGTCTACGCTCGGCTGGCGATGAACATCGTCGAGAAGCAGATCCACGACGCCGTTTCGGGCGCCGAACGTCAGGTGGCCCAGGAATTGGATCGCGCATGAAAATCGCTGTTGCACTTGGATTCACGGCGGCCGTCGGGCTGAGCATGGCTGCGCCGGCGGCGGCCGAACCAACGATGATCGACAACCAGGCATACGCCGTCGGCGCGCCGTGCACCCCCGGTGAGATCAACCGCACCGGCGTGGCCGGCACCGGAGTATCGGTGCGCTGCGTGGCCGGGATCACCACCGCCGGGCTCAACTGGGAGGCCGACGGTCCGGGCATCCAGCAGATCGGCCGGCTGCAGAGCCTGGGACTCAACGTCGTCGTCACCCGTACCGGCAACCCGAACCCGGCATGCACCGTCGCCTCGGCAGCCGCCCCCGACGGCACCGAGGCGGCCCCGAACACCATCGACGTCACCCTGACCTGCCCGGCCTAGCGGCGGTGGCCTCCCTCCGGCGCTCCCGGTTGCCCGCCGTGCGGCGTGGCCTGGTCGCCGGATTCGGCGGCACCGCCGCGATGGCGGTCTGGTACCACGCCGAGCGCAGGCTGCGTCGCGGCCGCCATACCGGTGTCACCACACTCGCCGACGGCACCCCGGTGGTCGGGCTGTGGTCGCGGGAGGGCTTGGATTACGACGACAGCGTCGTGCCCGGCCAGATCGTCGCCAAACTCCTGCGCCTGCCCGAGCCGACCCCGCGCCAGGCCGGGGCGATCACACTGGCGCTGCGGTGGACCTACGGATCGGCGTTCGGCATCGCGCATGTGTTGCTACGCAACCGGTTTCGTGAGCCGTATGCCAGTTTCGTGTTCGGCTCGGTACTGATGACGGTGACCTCGGTGGCGTTCCCGGTGCTCGGTCGCACGCCGGCGCCCTGGCGCTGGCCGGTCGACGCCCAGATCAGCTCGGTGGGAAGCCACTGCGCCTACATCAGCACCGCGGCGCTGCTCGACAACGCGCTGCGCTGAGTCGGGTCACGGCGCCTTGGTGCGGTGGGTCCGTTCCGGTTTGAGCGTCTCGCCGCGGAAGAAGGCCGGCGACTTGAGGCTCCACAGGATCATCAGCAGCACGCCGAGTATCAGGCTGAGCACCCCGATGATGAACACCGCGCCGATGCCGGCCAGCGAGCTGCCGCTGCCGTAGTCCGGGCTGATCATCCGGTAGGCCTCGAACACCCCGACCGGGATCAGGATCAGCGCCGCCACGCCGGGCAGGATGACCTGTCCCATTGCGGTGCGCCAGGATTCCCAGGCGGTGTCCCAGAAATAGACCACCGAGGACACCGCGACGACGGTGTAGTAGAGCATGATCGCGATGCCGACGCTGTAGACGCAGTCCTCGACAATGCTGTCGCTCACCAGCGTGAGACCGCTGAAGATGGCCAGTGTGGTCAGCCCGAGGAACCAGGTGGTGAACTTCGGGGTCTGCACCGCCTGGTCGACCGAGGCGAACCGGTCCGGCAGGGCCTTGTAGGTCGCCATCGCCAGCAGGCCGCGCACCGTCGACATCACCGTCGACATCGTCGCCGAGAACGCCGAGAGTCCGACGATCACCGCCGCGGCCACCGCGCCGAGGGGCCCGACCGCCTCGCGGGCCATCGAGGAGAAGACGTCCTCGATGTTGTCGCCGTTGGTGAGGCTGCCCGCGCTGGTCTCATCGACCCCGGCGAAGGCCAGCGCGGCGACCCCGATGACGACATAGGTGATCAGGATGATGACGATCGCGGTCACTCCGACCCGGCCGGACTGCGCAGGCGTGCCCCTGGTCTCCTCCGACATCGACAGCGCGGCGTCGAACCCCCAGAAGATGAAGATCGCCACCAGGAACCCGCCCATCAGGGCCGAGAAACTGGTGACGGCGAACGGGTTGAACCACTCCCAGGAGATCGGTTCGGCGGTCGGGTTGCGGTCGAGGCGCATCACGTTGATGAGCAGGATCCCGGCGAACAGGATCAGCCCGCCGTATTGGATGACGGTGAGGATGATCGTGGTGCGGGAGGACTCCTCGGCACCGCGGGCCACCAGGGCGGTGGTCATGAGGATGAAGGTGGCGGCGATGAGGATCTTCAGCCAGTCCGGCGGATCGTCGAGACGTAACGCGACGCTGACGGCGTTGACGGTGATGCCGGCCGCGCCCACACCGGCCAGGATGGACGACAGCATCAGGGCGTAGCCGCCGATCCAGCCGATGTGCGGCAGGATCGCCTTGGATCCCCAGGTGAACACCGTGCCGGAGTCGGGGGCGGCGTCGGTGAGGTGTTTGTAGGCCAGTGCCACGAAGTACATCGGGATCACCGCGAGGATGAACACGATCGGCAATTGGTAGCCGACGCGTTCGGCGCCCGGGCCCAGCGCCCCGGTCAGCGAGTAGGCCGGGGCGGTGGCGGCCAGTCCGATGGCCACCGCGCCGATCAGCGACACCGAACCCTTTTTCAGCCCCTTGGACTGCAGGTCATGCATCGGTGGGTCGGGGATTTCCTCATCCGAAGCCATGAGCGCAGATTGTGGCACCGGTCTACGATCCGGGCATGCGCATTCTCCAGATCGGCGCCGGTGGCGTCGGCTCCTCGGCCGCCCTCATCGCCGCGCGCCGCGACTTTTTCGACAGCTATCTGATCGCCGACTACGACGCAGCCCGTGCCTCCGACCTGGTGGCCCGCATCGGCGACCACCGCTTCACCGGAATCGGCCTGGACGCCTCCAGCGCCGACGCGGTCACCGAGGCCTGCCGCAGCCACCGCATCACCCACGTCCTCAACGTCGTCGACCCGCGCTTCGTGATGCCGATCTTCAACGGCGCCTTCGCTGCCGGCGCCGGCTACCTGGACACCGCGATGAGCCTGTCGCACCGCCACCCCGACAAACCCTACGAACTGCCGCACATCAAACTCGGCGACGATCAGTTCGCCCAGGCGAGTGCGTGGGAGGCCGCGGGGCAGCTGGCTCTGGTGGGCATCGGGGTGGAGCCCGGCCTGGCCGATGTCTTCGCCCGCTACGCCGCCGATCACCTGTTCTCCTCGATCGACGAACTCGGCGTGCGCGACGCCTCCAACCTCGTCGTCGAGGGATACGACTTCGCGCCGTCGTTCTCCATCTGGACGGTCATCGAGGAGTGTCTCAACCCGCCGGTGATCTGGGAGTCTGGCCGCGGCTGGTACACCACCGCACCGTTCTCCGAGCCGGAGGTGTTCGACTTCCCCGACGGCATCGGGCCGGTGGAGTGCGTCAACGTCGAGCACGAAGAGGTGCTGCTGATGCCGCGCTGGGTCGACGCCAAGCGGGTGACCTTCAAGTTCGGCCTCGGGGATGAGTTCATCGAGGTGCTGCAGGTGCTCAACAAGCTGGGCCTGGACCGCACCGAACCGGTCAAGGTGCGTTCCGGCTCGGGGGAGGCGTCGGTGAGCCCGCGCGACGTGGTGGCGGCGTGTCTGCCCGATCCGCTGGCGCTGGGGCCGAAGATGACCGGCAAGACCTGCGCGGGGCTGTGGGTGACCGGCACCGGCAAGGACGGCGCGCCGCGTGAGGTGTACCTCTACCACGTCGCCGACAACGCCTGGACGATGAAGGAGTACAAGGCGCAGGCGGTGGTGTGGCAGACGGCGATGAATCCGGTTGTGGCGCTGGAACTTCTGGCCACCGGGGCGTGGTCGGGCGCTGGTGTGCTGGGCCCGGAGGCCTTCGACGCGGTGCCGTTCCTGGACCTGCTGCGTGACGGCTACGGCCAGGAGTGGGTGGTTCAGGAGCGCACCCCGGCGGTCTAGGCTCGGGTCCCATGACCCGCCGCCAGATCGCAGCGCTGTCGGTGCTGTGCCTGGCGGTGTTCATGGTCGCCGTCGACGGCACCGTGATCAGTGTCGCCGTGCCGGCCATCACCGAGCAACTGCAGCCGAGCTACAACCAGGTGCTCTGGATCGGTGACATCTACTCGTTCGTGCTCGCCGGCCTGCTCATCACGATGGGCAATCTCGGCGACCGGGTCGGGCGCAAGCGGCTGCTGCTGATCTCCAGCGTCGCGTTCGGGGTTGCCTCGGCCGCGGCGGCGATGGCCCCCACCGCGGAGATGCTGATCCTGGCGCGAGTGATCCAGGGGATGGCCGGCGCCGGATTGATGCCGTCAACGCTGGCACTGCTGCGCGCGGTGTTCACCGACGACCGGCAGCGCATGCGTGCGGTCGGTATCTGGAGTGCCGGGGGCGCGGCCGGCGCGGCGTTCGGTCCGACCGTCGCCGGCGTTCTGCTGGAGCACTACTACTGGGGTTCGGTGCTGCTGGTGAATCTTCCGGTGGTGGCGGTGATCGTCGCCGTCGGGGCGTGGGTGCTGCCCGAGGCACGCAGCGTGGAGAAGAATCCGCTCGATCTGCAGTCGGTGGTGCTGTCCACCGCCGGCATCCTCAGCGTCGTCTACGGGATCACCGAACTGGCGCACTCCGGCGTGCGGTTCTGGCCCGGGTACGGCGGGTTGGTGGGCGGTGCGCTGATGCTCTGGGTGTTCCTGCGCCGGCAGCGCGGCCTGCCGATGCCGCTGCTGGATCTGGCGTTGTTCGCCCAGCGGCGGTTCACCGCCGCGATCATCGCGCAGTTGGTGATCGTGTTCGCCAATATCGGCGCGCTGTTCTTCCTGCCGATCTTCCTGCGCCAGGTGGGCGACTTCTCGGCACTGCAGTCAGGCTTGGCGACCCTGCCCGAGTCGGTGACGGCCCTGGTGACCGCGGTGAACACCGCGCGGATGATCCGTGCGTGGGGACACCGCCGCGCCCTGCTGACCGGCCTGACGGTGGGCGCTGTGGGTCTGGTGAGTCTGGGATTGACCATCCCGCTGTCGTATCCGGCGATGGTGGTTCCGCTGATGCTGCTGGGCTTCTCGTTCGGCGCGACCGTTACCGTCGCCTCGGACCTGGTCCTGAGCAGCGCCAGCGCGGACCGGGTCGGTGCGGCCACCGGCATCTCCGAGACGGCCTTCGAGTTGGGCACCGCGCTGGGCATCGCGATCCCCGGAAGTGTTGTCGCGGTGCTGTATTCGTTCATCGCGGGCGGTTCGGCGAACTTCACCGAGAACGTCGACGACCGTGCGTTCACGCTGAGCCTTGCGGCCACCTGCCTGGTCAGCGGGGTGCTGCTGGCCGGGGTGAGTGTGCTCGCCGCACGGGCGCTCAGCGGCCGGGAAACCGTGGCGGTGTAGGGGAGACGGGAAGTCAGGAGACGGGGATCCCGGTTCCGAACCACTTGCCCTTGATGAGATCGTAGGTGCCGTCCTCACGCATCGACAGCAGTGCATCGTCGACTTGCTTGCGCAGATCGCTTCCGTTGCGGAAGACGATGCCGTAGTCCTCGCTCTGGAAAATCGTGCCGACCATCTGGACCTTGCCGTCCCCGTCCTGGGCGGCGTAGTAGCGCAGCACCGGAGCGTCGAACACCGTGGCGTCGAAGGCGCCGTCTTTGAGGCCGGCGTAGCAGTCGGTGATCCCCGGTGCGCCGGTGGCCTCGATGCCCGCGCTGCGCAGGTATGCCGCCGAGGTGGTGTTGGTGACGGTGCACACCCTCTTGCCGACGAGGTCTGACGGCGTGGAGATCTGGGCGTCGAATTTCTCCACCGTGAGGTTGGCGGTGAGCGTGGCGGTGTAGTACGCGACGAAGATGATGCTGACGAACGCCCACAGCAGGCCCAGGGTGCGCCCCGGCCAGTTCTTGGGGGAGTCGTCGGGCTGGGCGGCCAGCATGCCCAGTCCCCAGCCGAAGGCCTGGAAGATGCCGGGAAAGTACCTGTTCGACACCATCGAATGATTGTGGCGACGCTCCAGCAGCCAGATGATGTGCGCCGGTACCACCGTGAGCAGCAGTGCCACGCCCAGCCAGATCAGCATCGTCTGGGAGAACAGCAGATTGAGGAAGTCGACCAGCGCGGGATTGGAACGCTGGTTGGTGCCGACCGGCACCATGATCTGCAGGCCCGCGTTGAGAATCGGCTGGGAGAAGTCGAACCTCTGCGCGCGATCGGCGGTGATCGAGATGGCCCCGGCCGCCGCGTCGGCCTGGCTGTCACCGACCGCCCGCAGTTGGGCGGCGACGTCGTCGACGTCGAGGTAGCTCAGCGTCCAGCCCACGCGTTTGGCGATCGCGTCGATGATGTCGATGGTGAAGCCGGACTTGATGCCGTCGGCGTCGGTGGTGACGAACGGGCTGAGGTCATGCGTGGAGATCGTCAGTGATCGTGTCGGTGTCGGCGCGGGCGGCGGTGCCGCGGAGGCGGACAGCCCGGGAAGGCCGCTGAGAACGGCGCAGATGACAGTGGAGAGGACGGCGACCCCGATCAGCGCGCGTGCGCGTGCGCCCATCGTTGTCGCCGACCTCTCCAACTCGTTCGGGGTTTTAGCTGCCGATCAGTAGCACGGCATGGTGCCCGGGGTGTAGTACGGCTGGCCGGTGGGCAGGAAGCACGGCGCCTCACCGTGGAACGACGGGAACGGCAGGTAACCCGGGGGCAGCAGCGGCCAGCCCTCCGGCGGAGGGTAGCCGTAGCCGTAGGGGCGGTCGACCTCGGCGCCGATCACCGCGGCGGGGG
>JBFYOQ010000125.1:0-10212 GCA_041303735.1 Mycobacterium sp. | reverse complement strand
GCGACGGGGCTGGGTGCGGTGCCCAGGGCCGGTACCGGAACGGCCAGCGAGACCCGCCGCGAGGCGGCCGCCGACGGCTTCGGGACCGCTGACGCCGGCGCGGGCGCTACCGCACTCGGCGCTGCGCGGCGATGCGCCGTCGGCTTCGTTACCCGGCCGGTCGCGGACCGCGCGTCGGCGGCGGCGGCGCGGACCGACGGTGTCGACGGCTCGCTCGGCGCGGCCGACGCCTGCGCTGCCAATCCGACGGCTACCGCGCCGCCCACCCCCAAGGCGACCGCCACGCCGCCGATACGTCCCACCATCGCTGCCCCTTCCACAAGCGGTGCTCAGCCTAACGGCATCGGGCGGCAAACATCGCGGGCCGCAATTTGGCATGACCGCTACGGCAGGAGTATTTTCTTCTGCGGCCTGAAACCCCTCGAGAGAGCCAGTATGACCACCCGCCACATGACACGTACCGGATCGCGCCGTCCCTACCGGAGCAACCGCACACACCGGGTGGTCCGCCCGATGGCCGGCCAGTGCTTCGAGATCGAGATCGAATCCCGGACCAGCAGTTGGGCGATCCGCATCCCGGAGATCGGCGCCGGCACCGAGGCGCCGACGCGCGCCGCCGTCGAACTCGCCGCCCGGGAGTGCATCGCCCGGCGCACCGGCATCCCGATCGGCTACATCTCGGTGTGGGTCCGCGACTGACCGATCCCCGCTAGTCCCCGGTGGCCACCGGCCGGTCCGCCTCTGCGCTCCACTGTGACCAGGAACCCGGGAACAACGCGGCCTGCACGCCGGCCGCGCTCAACGCGGCGATCACCACCGACGCGGTGACCCCTGATCCGCAGTACACGCCCACCGAGTCGCCCGGGTCGCAGGCCGCCAGCCTTGCGGTGATCTCGGCGTCAGGCAGGAACCTTCCGTCGTCCGCCAGCAGCGAGGTGCTCGGCAGGTTGCGCGCTCCGGGGATGTGTCCGGCCACCGGATCCACCGGTTCGGTGTCGCCGCGGAACCGTTCCGGCGCCCGAGCATCGAGCAGTATCGCGGTCGCGCCATCGGCCACCTGCCCGGCTGTCAGCGTGGCTCGCGCACCCGCGTAGAGATCGGTGTGTGCCATCGTGACATCACCGGTCTGCGGTGTCACCGGCCCCTCCTCCAGGCCTCCCCCGGCCGACACCCACGCGGCCAGACCGCCGTCGAGGATGCGGACGTCGGACAGGCCCGCCGCGGTCAGCACCCACCACGCGCGTGATGAACCGGCCCGGTTCCAGTCGTCGTAGACCACGACCGGTTGGCCCACGCGCACGCCCCACCGGCGGGCCGCCTCCTGCAGCGCGGCCCCACTCGGCAGCGGGTGACGGCCCCGACCGGTGACGGAGTGGTCGCTGAGGTCATCCTCCAGCGACACGTAGACCGCGCCGGGGAGGTGGCCCTGCAGATAGGCGGGCCGGCCATCGGGTGCATCGAGTCGCCAGCGCACGTCGAGGATCGCCGGGCGGCCGCCATCACGCACCAGCCCTGTCAACTCCGCCGCACTGATCCGCACCCGTTCGGGCATGGAGGCCTCCCCTCGCTCAGACCCGAAGCGTAGGCATCGGATCCGGAGCGCCGAAGTCGATCTGGGCTGCCGGGTTGGCGACCGCGGTGACCATCCCGATTCCGAATGGCCCGATATCGTCGAACAGTGTCGCATCGCCGACCGCGACGCCGGCCGAGGTCCAATGCGAATTAGCCTGCACCCCAATGTAATCACCGACCGGCAGCCGTGAGATCGCCACGGTCAGATCTCCGTTGATGTACCCGATTCCCTGGGTTCCCAGATTGGTGACCAGGCTGGTCGCTTCAGCGGCAACCACCGTGCGCACGAACGGGCTCGCGGTCTCGTTGATCACCACCTCGATGGTGCGGTGGTAGACCCGTTTGCGGGAGACGTTCTGATGCTCGCTGCCGGCCGCGCCCCAGCCGGCGTCGTCGCTGCCGACCAAATACACCGCGCCCTGCACCCCGTCGGGCGGGCTGAATGACTCCGTCGATACCCATTCCTGGCCGGGCGGTGGTTCCGACATCCGGTACTGAACCATCGTCGCCCGCGCCACGATGGTGCCGTCCTGGACGACGTCGCATTCGGAACTGCGAACCCGTCGTCCGTCGCGGACCAGGCGGGTGTGCACCTGCGTGGGCACCTTGCGCGCGGCCTTGAACAGATCCGCGGTCAGCCGGGTGGGCAGGAAACCCTCGGCTCCGAACTCGCGTTCCAGACTGCGGGCCGCCAGGCCCACCACGGCCGGACCGTTGAGCGAGTCGTTGCCCCAGCGGCTCAGCGCCGACTCGGTGGGATGGAACATGCCATCGCGCTCGGCGAAAAAGTGCGTGGCTGCCCGGAACACCCCGAAATCCTCGCACAGATGCTTAGCCGACATAATCAACCCCTCAGGGCTTGCGGAAGGGATGCGCGGTGACGGGTGTCGAGGCACGTCGCGGCGTGACCTCGCCCGGACTACTGGTGGCCGCACTCAGCGTGGTGGCCCTGACCGTGGCCATACTGCAGACCGCGGTGGTGCCGATCCTCGGGGTGATGGAGCGCCAGCTCAACGCCTCGACAGTCGATGTCAGCTGGGCGGTCACCGCCAACCTTCTCGCCGCCGCGGCCACCACCCCGCTGATCGGGCGCCTGGCGGATCTACATACCAAGAAAAAGGTGCTGCTCATCGTGTTGGCCGTGGTGCTCGCCGGCTCGGTGCTGGCCGCGGTCACCACCTCGCTGCCGATGCTGATCGTCGCGCGGGTGATGCACGGCGCCTCGTTCGCGCTGTATCCGATCGGGGTGTCGATCCTGCGCGAGGAACTCCCCCCGGAGCGGCTGATGGGCGCGATGGCGGTGATCTCCGGTGTGCTCGGAATCGGCGGCGGGATGGGCCTGGTGGTCGTCGGCCTGCTGATGCGCGGCGGCGACGCCGGCTACCAACGGGTGTTCTGGTTCGCGACGGCGTTCACGGTGGTGGTGATCGTCGTGGTGATCGTGGTGGTGCCGACCCGGCCGCAGAGCGGCACCGGGTCGGTGGACTGGGTGGGAGCGCTGGGGTTGGCGGTCGGATTGTCGCTGCTGCTGCTGGCACTGACCCAGGGCAACGGGTGGGGCTGGACGTCGCCGCGGATCCTGGCCGGCGCGGCCGGTGGCGTCGCGGCACTGGGCGCCTGGTGGTGGTGGGAACAGCGGTGTGCCCAGCCGCTGGTCTCCACAAGCATGCTGGCACGGCGGCCGATCCTGCTGACCAATATCGCCACCGTGTCGGTGGGAATCGGGCTGTACTGCGGCTTCCTCGGACTGACCGGCTTCGTGCAGGCGCCGGAGTCCACCGGCTACGGACTCGGGGCCTCGGTCCTGGAGGCCAGCGTGGTGTACCTGCTGCCCGGCGCGCTGGCCGGTTTCGCCACCGCCCTGATCAGCGGGCGCTACATCGACCGCTACGGCGCCCGGCCGGTTCTGGTCACCGGCGCGGCCATCGGCGTGGTCGGGTTCACGTTCCTCGCCGTGGCGCATGCTTCGGCCTGGCAGGTGGTGGTGGCCGGGATTCTGGTGAACGTCTACATCAGCCTGGCCTACGGCGCACTGCCCGCACTGGTGGTGCGCGAGGTCGAACCCGGTGAGACCGGGGTGGCCACATCGATGAACGCCATCGCCCGCACCGTCGGCAGTTCGATCTCCGCGGCGATCGTGGCGGTACTGTTGAGCCGCAGCGGCAATCCCGGCGGTGGCCCGCCGGAGAGCAGCTTCACCGCCATCTTCGCGATGGGCGCGGTCACCGGAGCAATAGCACTGCTGCTGATCGCCGCCAGCCGGCCCCGCCTGCGGGACATCGAATCAATCGACGAGCTCACCGATTCGCGGGCGATGAACCACGAGTGGGGTTAACCGGGCGGGCTTGCCACCGTGACGTCATCGTCGGAGAGGGCACGCATCACGTCGGCCCGGCGTTCGTCGATAGAGCGGTCGAGTTTCCGCAACAGCTCCGGATTGCGTTGCACCACATCTTCGATAGCCTCGCGCTCCACGTTCAGCAGCGTGACTTCGTCCAACGCCATGGACGTCGCCATCGCCGGGTTGCGGATCAGCGCGCTCACACCCAGCAACGAACCCCGCTCGAATACCCCGACGTCGGCGCGGCTGCCGTCCTCGGCCTCGGCGATCGCTTGCACCTGGCCGGAGATGATGAACGACAACGCATCCGGGACAGTTCCGGCGCTTTGGATCAGCTCGCCGGCGCCATAGCGCTCGACCGTCGCGTGACGCTCCATCGCGCGCTGCTGTTCTGTGTCCAGCCGCAGGATCGGGGTGACGAAGGTCCGGATCGCATCGCGCACCAATTCGGGATCGGTGAAGGTGTCGTCGGCCTCATCCAGATGAAGTCCTTCGCGCCGGGCCGCGTACCAGATCCACCGCAGAAACGTCGTTTTCGCCGACCAATCCTCGTTCGCCGAGCGCAGCGGGATGTCGACGCTGTAGTGCAGCGCGCCGACGTGATCCGCGCTGGGGCTGCGGTCGGGCGCGCACTGCGGCAGCCGGGATGCGACCCGGGTCAGCATTGCGCACACCTGATCGGGCCGATCCTCCACCGCGAACACCACGCTGACCGTGATGAGGTGGTTGCCGACGGGACGGCTCAGGTTGAGGAACGACTGGCCGGCCAGCACCGAGTTGGGAGTGATCTGGACACCGGTTGCCGTCTGGACATGTACCGCCCGCCAGTTCACCTCGACGACGCGGCCCTTGCCCTCGGGCGTCTGGATCCAGTCGCCGAGGCGGAACGGCTGTTCGAACAGCATCAGCAGGCCGGAGATGATCTGACCCACTGAGTTCTGCAGCGTCAGACCGACGACGATGGAGCCGATACCCAGGGCGGTGAACAGGCCGCCGATTTTCGCGCCCCAGATGTAGGCCAGGATCAAACCCAGCCCCACCGCGATGATCACGAACCGGATGACGTCGAGGAAGATTCCGGGAACACGCTGGCGCCAGGACTCCTGGGGTGCGCCGGAGAACACCGACGCCTTGACCCCCGACAGCAGCAGCACCAGGACCGCGAAGGCCACCAGGGTCCCGACGATGCGGACCGGGGGCGAATCCACCGGCATCTGGGTGGCTCCGGTCATGAGCAGGAGCAGCGCACCGGCGGGCAGCAGAACGTTGCGCAGCAGGGTCACCGGCCGCAACAGCAGGCTGCCCCGGCGGCGCAGCGCTTGCTGCCATTCGGTGAGCACCACCAGCGCCAGCGGCAGGCCGATGGCCAGTCCGACCGCCCAGTAGAACCACGGTGCTGCCAGAAGATCGCTCATCAGGTGCGCTCCGTCAGTCGCCAGACGGGTTCTTCCGCGCCGTCGACCCGCACCGTTCCTGCTTCGGTGACCTGGTAGGCATCGCTGAGCACCTCGGACACCCGGGAGGTGACGTAGATGCCCGGCGTGGAAATCTCGTCCTTCATGCCATGGACGATGTTGACCGTGTCGCCCCAGAGGTCGAAGACCACCGCCGGCTCACCGATCAGGCCGCTACCCGCTTCGCCGGTGTCGATACCCACTTTCATTCTCAGATCCAGTCCCATTTCGGCGTTGAACCGTTCGATCATCCGCACGCACTCCAGTGCAAAGTCCACCGTGCGTTGCACGTTGTCGAGCCGCGGGATGGTCAGGCCGCAGCTGCCCAGGTAGCCGTTACGTACGGCGCGTGCGCGCTCGATGCCGAATTCCTCTGCAGCGGAATCGAACTGGCGCCACAGCTCATTGGCGACCGAGAGCGATTCGTCTGAGTCCAGTTGGGCCCGCGCTAGATCCAGACCCGAGATGTCCGCATAGACGACCGTGACATTCTGATGGGTGCGGGCGGTGATCTCCTCGCCCTGGTGGAACTTGTCCGCGATCGGCGCCGGCATCAGCGCACCCAGCAGTCGGCGGATCTCGAGGCGATGCTGGATGACGAGTTCCTCCTTGACCGCGAGGCCGCGACTCATCTCGTTGAACATGGAAGTCAGTTCACCGATCTCATCGCGGTTCTCCACCGGAATCTCCACGTGGAAATCGCCGGCATTGATCCGCTGCACCCCGGCCTCCAGGCGGCGAATCGGCCGGATGAAGACCCTGGCAAGCATGGCGGCGATCAAACAGACCACGAAGATGATGCCGGTGGTGGCCAGCACCACGATCCGGGTGAAGGTGACCTCGGGTGCGAAGGCTTCGGCGGTAGTGATCTTCGCGACGATCGACCAGGTGAACCTGGTGTGCTTGCCGACGACCGGGGCGTAGGCCTGCAGAGTCTGCTGCCCGAGGTAGTCCTGGGTGATCAGGGTTCCGGTGATGCCCTTCAGCGCCTCCCGGTGGGCGTCGGCCGCCACCGGCTGGATCAGGGTGGTACTGCCCTGCCGGATGGCCGTGTCCGGAATGCTCGACGGGGTGCCGGCGTCGATCACCATCTGCCGGTAGCGCTGCGGGTCCTCCAGGAACATCCGGGAGTCCGACCGCATGAGCAGGTCGGGACCGCCCAGTACGGTTTCGCCGGTCTGCCCCAGCCCGACTTCGGACCACTTCTTGTCGAAGGTCATCAGCGCATTGATCTTGGTGATCGGGAACTGCATCGCGATCACACCGGAGGTCTTGCCGCCCGGCGGGATCGGCGCGACGAGCCAGGCGGTGGCCGCCATCGCCGCCGGTTGATAGAACTCGAAGTCGGTGATCACCACCCGGTCTTCTTCGTTCGACGTCATCGCCGTGGTGAACGCATCGCGCAGCTTCGAGCCGCTATAGGGACCGGTGAGAATGTTGGAGCCCAGATCGACGTTCTTGTAGGCGCTGTAGACGATGTTGCCGCGGCCGTCGATCAGCAGGGCGTCCTCAAAACCGAAACGGCTCACGACCTGACGGAAGAAACCCTGGTACTTCGAGTTCGCCGCCGACCATGCACTGCCGTCGCGCGCATCGTTCATCGCCAGTGCCACCTCGTCGGTGGGCAGTGTGGCGGTGTAAGCCGCCTGCAGGTAGCGCTCGGCGTTGGAGGTGGGCACAAGCGCGGGGACGTCGAGCACCACACCGCTGTACTTCTCGGTGTCCTTGGCGAAGGTGTTGATGTAGTAGTCGACGAGCTGCTGATTCTGCTGGCCGGTGATGGTGGCGTTGGCAAGCTGGTCGAAGCCGGCGGTGAAATCGCGCAGCGCGCTGTTGACGGTCTCGGCGTAGGTGTAGGTGACCACCGCGTTGCGCACTGCGCTGATTTCAGCGTTGAGGGCCCGCTTCTGGGTCTCGCGGATCTCGGTGAGCCGGTTGATCGCTGCCGCACGCAGTGAATCGCGGCCGGTCTTGTAGGCGATCGCCCCGACGACGGCAGCCGCCAGAACGGTGCACGCCACCAGCATCAGGATGAGCTTGGACTGGATGCTGACCCGGTTGAGCAGCTTGCGGTACGGCAGCCGTCGCTCCTCCTGAGCAGCAGGCTGCCCGGCCGCGTGCGTCATCGCCATCACCCTCCGCCATGCGGGGAACCGACCCCGGTGAAGATTAACAGCCGAATGTTACAGATGAGACAGAAGTTAATTCTGTTACCGATCTGCGTCATACCCCTCCCGACCTCGGCCATGTCGTCCACCATGGACAACATGGCGGACACAGATTTCAGCAACTTCGGCGAGATGGTCGCCGGCACCGGCGACTTCGACGAGATCGTCGATGTGATCGTCGCCGGATCCGGTGGCGGCATCACCGGGGCGTACACCGCGGCCCGCGAGGGTCTGTCGGTGGCACTGCTGGAGGCCAGCGACAAGTTCGGCGGCACCACCGCCTATTCCGGGGGCGGCGGCGTGTGGTTTCCGTGCAACGCCGTGCTGCGCCGCGCCGGGTGCGATGACACCATCGACGCGGCGCTGACCTACTTCCACGCCGTGGTGGGCGAGCGCACCCCGCGCGACCTTCAGGAGACCTACGTGCGCGGCGGCGCGGCGCTGATCGACTACCTCGAGTCCGACCCGAATGATCCGAGCACCTTCGAATTCACCGTGTTGCCGTGGCCGGACTACTTCGGCAACGCACCGCAGGCGCGGGGCGACGGGATGCGCCACATCATCGCCGCACCACTGCCGGGCGAACGGCTCGGCGCCGACGCGGCACTGGTCCGCGGCCCGCTGGACAACGAGCTCCTCGGCGAGCCGGCACCGGATCTGCTGACCGGCGGTCGGGCAATCATCGGTCGTTTCCTGCTTGCGTTGCAGCGCTTTCCGAACGCCACCCTGCATCGCAACACCGAACTGGTGGACCTGGTGCGCGATGACGACGGACGTGTGATCGGTGCAGTAGCGCACCGCGGCGGCACCACGGTCCGGATTGGAGCCCGGCGTGGGGTGTTGCTGGCCGCCGGCGGTTTCGAGCACAACGCGCGACTGCGTGAGCAGTACGGCGTGCCGGGCCGCATCGAGGACAGTTTGGGAGCACCGGCCAACGTCGGAGCCACGCACACCGCCGCGATCCGCGCCGGGGCCGCCACCGATCTGATGGACCAGGCATGGTGGTCGCCGGGATTGATCCATCCCGACGGCCGTGCCGTATTCGCGCTGTGGTTCACCGGAGGGATCTTCGTCAATCAGGCGGGCAGGCGGTTCGTCAACGAGTCCGGCGCGTATGACCGGATCGGCCGGACCATCATCGCCGAAATGGCGGCCGGCCGGCTTCAGTGCCCGTTCTGGCTGGTGTACGACGACCGCCGCGGCGAGGTACCACCGGTCAAGGCGACCAACGTGTCGCTGGTCGAGACCGAGAAGTACCGGGCGGCCGGCCTGTGGCACACCGCCGATAGCCTTGCCGAACTGGCCGCCATCATCGGCGTGCCTGCCGCTGATCTCGAGGCGACGGTCAGCCGCTACAACACGCTGGTCGCCGCCGGTGCCGACACCGACTTCGGACGCGGGGACGAACCCTACGATCGCGCATTCTCCCGCGGCAAGCCACCGCTGACGCCGATCGAGACTCCCCCGTTCCACGCCGCCGCGTTCGGCCTGTCAGACCTGGGCACCAAGGGCGGACTGCGCACCGACACCCGGGCCCGGGTGCTTGACGCGCACGGGCACCCGATTCCCGGGCTCTACGCCGCGGGCAACACCATGGCCGCGGTCAGCGGCACCACGTACCCCGGCGGCGGCAATCCGATCGGCGCCTCCATGCTGTTCAGCCATCTCGCTGCGCTGGACATGGCGCAGCAGCGATAATCTGTGACCATGCGCCGCCTGCTGACTGCACTGATGACAACCGTGTTGCTCGGCAGCACCGTCACCGCGGTCGCTGCCCCGGCGTCGGCATCGGAGGACTGGGCGCTCAACGGAACCTTCACCGCCACCTCCAACGGTGAGTGGGCCCGCAACAACGACGTCTTCCACGACGAGCGCAGCGTGCGGGCCACCTGGACCATCTCCTCGGTGTGCAGCTACCCCACCGAGTGCACCGGGACGGTGACCAGCGACCAGGGCTGGTCCGCGCCGATCTACCAGACCGGCGGCGAGTGGTACGTCAAGCACGTGGTGGAGAACTGGATGCCCTGCCAGGACGGCACATTCGGTCCGGGACTGCAGGTCTTCCGATTCAAAGCGATGACCGCCGACGGCTCCCGCCAGGATCCCGGTTCCAACACGCTCATCGGTGAGGACGCCACCACCGGGCGAAGCGGCAACTGCGGGCGCAACCTGCCGCTCTACATCACCATGCCGTTCAAGCTGGTCAAGCAGGGCTGAGCGAGCCTCAGCCGGTCGGCAGCATGTCCTGCCACGACTGGGGGCCGCCGCCGGCCGCCATCTCGGTCTGCCGGTAGACGCCCCCGTCCGGGGTGGCGAACTGCCCGGTCTTAGGGTCGTAGGTGGCGATCGCCACCGAGGGATCCCGGGCGGGCTCCGGTGACGACCCGTACGCGCTGGGCGCGATCACCGCTGCGCCGGGCGCAGGCGGCGGTGGCGGAACGGGTGCGGCCTCGGCGGGCGCGGGTGCACCAGCGGGTGCGGGTGCAGCGGCGGGTGCGGGCCCGGGCGGCAGCGGAGTGCCCTCGAGCGGTCCGTAGATGTTCTCCTGGAAGGTGATCCGGTCATCCGGGGGGATGCCCTGGGCCAGCAGATTCGGGTCCACCGGATAGGGGCCCAGCACATGCTGGCGCATCGCCAGCGGCTCGAAGGGCTTGTCGCTCTCGCAGATCTCCACGGT
>JBFYOQ010000124.1:0-5832 GCA_041303735.1 Mycobacterium sp. | reverse complement strand
GACCGGCGCGTTGAGTACCAGTTGACGCGTACACGTCACCGTCATGGACATGTCGGCGGCCGGATCGCGCAACACCATGAAGACGGTGGCGGAGGTGTTGCGGATGTTGATCTGCGTCAGTTGGCCTTCTACCCAGACGTTACCGAGCTTGTCGATCCAGTCTTTGATCCGGGTGGCGACCGCCCGGACCGGATACGGGTTCTCAGCCGAGGTGCCCGGGTCCGGGGTCATCTGCCCGGTCTCACTTGGCGGTCGCGCGGGTGATCCTGTTGGCCAGCAGCGTCTGGAACGGAGCGCGGGACTTGCCAGCGTCCTCATAGGCCAGCAGTGCCCGCAGATCGGCCACACTCAGCGAGGTCATCCGGGCCCGCAACTGGGCCAGCGTCAGCGCGTCGTAGTCGAGTTCGGCAACGATCGGCGGCGCCTCGGCAGCCGGCGGCGCGGTTTTCGCGGCGGCCTTCGTGGCCGGCGGGCGCTTAGCGGCCCGCTTGGCCGGCCGCGGCGCCGCCTCGCCGTCGTCACCGACGGAGTACAGCGCGAAGCGTCCATCGGTGCGCCGCTCGGCATCGGCATCGGCGTCGGCGGGGGGCTGGGACGGGCCCTCGGAGTCCTCGTCAAAGGTGGCCCAGTCCGGCTTCTCGTCTGACGGCGGGAATAGGTTCTCCAGCGCGGAGTCGCCCTTGATCGCCATATCAGCCAGATCCTGCTGCACCTTCATCACCATCTGCGCCACCGTGCTGGCCATGGTCATCGGGTACATCAGAATGGTCTGCGGCAGTCTGCGGGTTTCCTCGATGGCTGTCACGGCGGCGCCGACCAGCAGGCGGACCCCGTACGGTGCTGTGGCCATGCGCATCAGCCTAGGCTGGCCGGGCCGAGCGGGGAGACCGTACCCTGAAACCATGCCGCCAACCGTCAACATGGGTATTCCCGGTGCCACCAGGTCGGTGGCCCACCAGGGGGGTCGGCGGGTGCTGCTCGCCGAACCGCGTGGCTACTGCGCCGGCGTGGATCGTGCGGTGGAGACCGTGGAACGGGCCCTGGAGCGCCACGGTGCACCGGTCTACGTCCGCCACGAGATCGTGCACAACAAGCATGTGGTCGACACCCTGGCGAAGGCCGGGGCGGTGTTCGTCGACGAGACCGATGAGGTGCCCGAAGGCGCGATCGTGGTGTTCTCCGCCCACGGGGTGGCGCCGACCGTGCACGAAACGGCGGCGGCCCGCAATCTCAAGGTGATCGACGCGACCTGTCCGCTGGTCACCAAGGTGCACAACGAGGCCAAGCGGTTCGCCCGCGAGGATTACGACATCCTGCTCATCGGCCACGAGGGCCACGAGGAGGTGGTCGGCACCGCCGGCGAGGCGCCGGATCACGTGCAGTTGGTGGACGGGCCGGAATCCGTCGACACCGTCACGGTGCGCGATGAGAGCAAGGTGGTGTGGCTGTCGCAGACCACGCTGAGTGTGGACGAGACCATGGAGACCGTCGCCCGGCTGCGTGAGCGTTTTCCGACGCTGCAGGACCCGCCCAGCGATGACATCTGCTACGCCACTCAGAACCGGCAGGGTGCGGTCAAGGCGATGGCGCCGGAGTGTGAACTGGTGATCGTGGTGGGCTCGTCCAACTCGTCCAACTCGGTGCGGCTGGTGGAGGTGGCCCTCGACGCGGGCGCCCGGGCGGCCCACCTGGTGGATCACGCCGAGGAGATCGATCCCGCCTGGCTCGATGGCGTCACGACCATCGGAGTGAGTTCCGGGGCGTCGGTGCCGGAGATCCTGGTGCGCGGGGTGCTCGAGAGGCTCGCCGAAAAGGGCTACGGCACAGTGCAAACCGTGACGACCGCGAACGAGACCGTCGTCTTCGCGCTGCCACGCGAGATCCGGCCGCCCCGACCACCCCGGAAGTAGTTCGCAGCTACCGACCGCGCGACGGCGGGTAGTCCGGGTAGTCCGGATAGTTGGGGTCGGCGCCCCGATAGCGCACCCGCGACACCGGATGGTGGGTGTCGCGCTCCCGTGCGGGCGGCGCCGGCCGCGGCCCGCGGCGCGGCGGATACGGGTCGAACGGCGGGTAGGCCTCGTGCGAGCGGGACCCGCCGTTGCGCGGGGTGCGGGGCGGGTAGGAGTCGCGGCGCTCACGCGGCGCCCGCCGTTGCGGCTCGGGAGCCCATCCCGGCTCTCGAGCCGGGGGCGGTCGACGGCGTTCGGTAGCGCCGGCCTCACGCACCGGGCGGGCTGGCTGGCGGCGCGGTCGGGGGTCACGATCGCCGCGCCGGTCGGTGCCCCGCTCCGGGCGGACGTGGCGGGCCCGCGAGGGACGGTCTTGTTCCCGCCGCTGCGCCCGGGCCGGACGGTCGGCGGCTGAGCGGTCGATCCCATGCTCGGGCCGCCGGATCTGCGACAACCGCGCCGCGAGTGCGGCGAACAGCCCGACCGGTGCGCCGTCGGCGTCGGGGGCTTCGGGAGCCTCGGCGATCTCCGGCCTCGACGTGGCGAAGTACCAGCGGGCCATGCCGATCACCAGTACGGCCGCAGAGGTGAACAGCATCACCGGGAAGCGCTCGATCAGCGGGTAGCCGCAGGTGATCAGGAACCCCTTGAGCCCGGTCACCTCGGAGCGGTGTATCAGGAAGTACGCCAGCGGGACGGCGACGAACAGCAGCAGCGGCGGCTGGATCACCGCGGTGAACACCGCGGAGTGCCGCACCAGCAGCACCGCGGCGATGCACCCCGCGGCGTAGCAGAGGGCGAAGATTGCGCCGAGGTCTTGGTGGCCGGAGCCGGACTCGATGGCGAAGCCCACCAGTGAGGCGGTGGCGGCGATGAGCACCGCGACCCACCCGGAGACTCCCCGCAGGTGCGCGAAAGCGGATCGCTGGGCAGCCGGAACCGCCGCCGTTCTCCGCTGTGTTGGCACTCCTAGACCGTACCGGCTGATCCGGTGCTGACCATGGCAGCACACACGGGCGTGGCCGCGGCTCCTAGACTTGTGAACCTGTGAGCCTCAGTCTGGGAATCGTGGGTCTGCCCAACGTCGGCAAGTCGACCTTGTTCAATGCGCTGACCCGCAACAACGTGCTGGCGGCCAACTACCCCTTCGCCACCATCGAACCCAACGAGGGCGTCGTGGCGTTGCCCGATTCCCGGCTGGACACACTGGCCGGGGTGTTCGGATCGGAGAAGACCGTCCCCGCGCCGGTCACCTTCGTCGACATCGCCGGCATCGTCAAAGGGGCCTCCGAAGGCGCCGGACTCGGCAACAAGTTCCTGGCCAACATCCGCGAGTGCGACGCCATCTGTCAGGTGGTCCGGGTCTTCGCCGACGATGACGTCGTCCACGTCGACGGCAAGGTGGACCCTCGCTCGGACATCGAGGTGATCGAGACCGAGCTGATCCTGGCCGATATGCAGACCCTGGAAAAGGCGCTGCCGCGGCTGGAGAAGGAAGCCCGCACCAACAAGGACCGCAAGCCGGTGCACGAGGCCGCGGTGGCCGCCCAGCAGATCCTCGACACCGGCACGACACTGTTCGCCGCGGGGTCGAAGGTGGACAGCGCACTGCTGCGCGAGCTGAACCTGTTGACTCCCAAGCCGTTTCTCTACGTGTTCAACGCCGATGAGTCGGTGCTGGGTGACGAGGCCAAGATCGCCGAGTTGCGTGCGATGGTGGCCCCGGCCGACGCGGTGTTCCTCGATGCCAAGATCGAGTCGGAGCTTGCCGAACTCGATGACGAGTCGGCCGCCGAATTGCTGGAGTCCATCGGGCAGCACGAGCGCGGCCTGGATGCGCTGGCGCACGCCGGCTTCCACACCCTGCGGCTGCAGACCTACCTGACCGCCGGGCCCAAGGAGGCCCGCGCCTGGGTGATCCACCAGGGCGACACCGCGCCCAAGGCCGCCGGGGTGATCCACACCGATTTCGAGAAGGGTTTCATCAAAGCGGAGGTGGTGTCCTTCGAGGACCTCGTGGAGGCCGGCTCAATGGCTGCAGCCAAGGCCGCCGGCAAGGTCCGCATCGAGGGCAAGGACTACGTGATGGCCGACGGCGACGTGGTGGAGTTCCGGTTCAACGTCTAGAGGCAAGCACGTAGGTTTGTAGGAAAGCCAAGACCAAGAAGGCGGTTAAGTCATCATGAGCGCTGATATCGACCTGACGTTGGACAACGGAATCGACCCCGAGACCCGAACCCGCATCTGCGAGGGCCTGGCACATCTTTTGGCTGACACCTACACGCTGTATCTCAAGACGCACAACTATCACTGGAACGTCACCGGTCCGATGTTTCAGACCCTGCACCTGATGTTCGAGACGCAGTACAACGAACTCGCCCTCGCCGTCGACCTCATCGCTGAGCGCATCAGGGCGCTCGGCGCGAAGGCACCCGGCAGCTACGCCGAATTCTCCAGATTGACCAGCATCTCCGAGGACCAGGGTGAGCGGAGCGCCACCGACATGATCAGCGAACTGCTGGCCGGCCAGGAGGCCGTAGTCCGGACGGCACGCAGACTCTTCCCCATCGTCGACGGAGCGAATGACGAGCCCACGGCCGATCTGCTCACCCAGCGCATGCAGGTGCACGAGAAGACGGCGTGGATGCTGCGCAGTCTGCTCGACCGCTAGAAAGAGCGACGGGCCGTCCTGGCGGGGTCCGGTGCACGCGTCTAATCGCGCGATACGAAGGCGACCACCGCTGCGCTGAACGCGTCATTGTCGTCACCGGCGGCGGTGTGCCCGGCGTCGGCGAGTTCGACGAACTCGGCGGCCGGCACCTTGGCCAGGAAATCCACCACACCCTCGGGGCTCACCACGTCGGAGAGTTTCCCGCGGATCAGCAGGATCGGCACGCGCAGTGCCATCGCCTCGCGCTCCAGCTTCTCGATCTCCATGAACGGATCGTCGCCGGTCTGAGTGACGAACTGCGGATCCCAGTGCCAGTGCCAGCGGCCGTCGCGGTGACGCAGATTCTTCTTCAGGCCGTCGAGGTTGCGGGGGCGCTTGCGGTGCGGCAGGTACTCGGCGATGGCGTCGGCGGCCTCCTCGAGGGTGTCGAAGCCGTTCACGTGCCGGGTCATGAAATCGCGGATCCGATGGCTGCCCTTGTTCTCGAACCGCGGCACCACATCGACGAGGACGAGTCTGGTCACGGTCTGCGGCCCGGCGTCGTAGGCGACCTGGATCCCGGTCAGCCCGCCCATGCTCGCCCCGATCAGCACCACCGGACGGCCGATCTGCTGCAGAACCTCCGCGATATCGCCGGCCAGCGTGTTGACGGTGTACTCCCCGCCGGGTGCCCGATCGCTGTCGCCGTGCCCGCGGGCGTCGATCGCGATCACGTGGAAGCCGTGGTCAGCCAGAACCTGTCCGGTGTTCTTCCACGAGAACCGGTTCTGCCCGCCGCCGTGCAGCATCAGGATGGTGGGCCGGTTGCCCCCGGTGCCGCGGTTCCATTCGTCGGCCACCAGTTTCAGCGACTTCTCGCCCTGGAACTCCACGGTCGCCGGCGAGGTCATGTCAGGCCACGTTACCGGCCCACCGGTAGCCTGCATGCGGTGAGCGAGGAACCGGACGTCCCCGCCGGACGGCCGCCCACGCAGCGGGCGCTGGCCATGGCGCTCGCCGTGCTGAGTCTGCTCGCATGCCTCAACGTCTGGCTTGGCTACCGCGACCATCAGCTCCGGCGCGCCGAATCGGCGCAACGCGACATGGTCGAGGCCGCGCGGGAGGGTGCGATCAGCCTCACCACCATCGACCACCGGCAAGCCGATCAGGGTGTGCAGCGCATCCTGGATGCATCCACCGGTGCCTTCCGCGACGATTTCGAGCAGCGGG
>JBFYOQ010000123.1:0-11473 GCA_041303735.1 Mycobacterium sp. | reverse complement strand
GCACCGCCGTGGTGCCGTGCTCGCGCAACACCGCACGCACCTGGGCGCGAAGTTGCGTGCGCATCCCCGCATCCAGCGCGCTGAACGGTTCATCGAACAGGATGATGTCGGGCCGCGGTGCAAGAGCACGAGCCAATGCGACGCGCTGCTGCTGACCGCCGGAGAGGTCGTGCGGTCGGGCCTGTGCGTAGTCACTCATATCGACCATCTCGAGCACCTCGTCGATGCGGGCACGCGAGCCTCGGGGCAGGCCGAACCCGACGTTCGCGCTCACGTTCAGATGTGGGAAGAGCGCGCCCTCCTGCGGGACGATGCCGACCCGGCGCTTCTCCGGCGGAACAAAGGCGTCCGGTGCTTCGGTCCCGGCGCGCGCCACCACCCGCTCCCCGAAAGACACCGAGCCGCGCGACGGACGGATGAAGCCCGCGAGCACTCGCAGTAGCGTTGTCTTGCCCGAGCCGCTCGTGCCCAGCACCGCCGCCAAAGATCCCGACGGCACCTCCAGATCGAGATGGTCGAGCACGTCTGCTCCGCCGTAGCCGGCGGTGAGCCCACGAACCACGACATCGCTCACACGGTCACCGCCTCGGTGTCGCGGACCGGTCCGATTGCCCGACCGAGCAACCAGGCCGGGACGGCGGCCAGCGCTACCAGCATGACCGCGTAGGGGGCCGCCGAACCGTAGGCGGCGACATCGGTTCGGCTCCACAGTTCGGTGGCCAGCGTGTCCAGGCCGGTGGGACGCAGCATGAGCGTGGCGGGAAGTTCCTTCATCGCCGTCAGCAGAACCAGAAGTCCACCCGCGGCGACACCCGGCAGGGTGAGGCGCAGTGTCGTTGCGGCCCAGGCGCGTACGGGTCCCAGGCCCAGTGTGCGGGCGGTCTCCTCAAGCGCCGGCGGTACCGCGGCCGTCGCGCTGCGAGTCGCCCCGATTGCCTTGGGGAGGAACAGGACGGCGTAGGCGAAGGCGAGTACGCCCACGGTCTGATAGGCGAACGGCGCCACGGCGAGGGTCAGGAAAACCAGAGACAATCCCACCACCACTCCAGGAAGGGCATGGCCGGTGAAAGCGAGTGTCTCGACGGTGCTCACCATCGGTGTCCGGTAGCGCCCGGCAAGGATCCCGACCGGCAGCGCCAGCACCATCGCGAGGATGGCTCCCGCGCCGGCGACGGCGACCGACGCCCATGCCGCGGACAGGAGTTCGGACACATCCAGCGCGGTGCGGGTGCCCTCGAGCATGCGCAGGAGCAGCGATCCGAAAGGGACACCGAGAGCCAGGGCGCTGACCGCGGTGAGCCACAGCAGCGACCCGGTTCGCGCGAGCCGTCCCAGCGCCACCGGTACCGCCCGCCGCTGGGCCCCGGTTCCCACCCGCCACCGATGGGTTCGGCCGCGGACGCGCCGTTCTGCGAAGACCAGCAGCGCTGCCAGAGCCACCAGCACCAACGCCAGAACCGTCGCGCCGATGCGGTCGAAACTGGCGCGGTAGGACGAGTAGATGACGCGGGTGAACGCGTCGACGCGCAGCAGGGCGACCGCTCCGAAGTCGGAGAGCGCGTACAGCGCCACCAGCAGCGACCCGCCGGCTGCCGCCGGCCACACCTGGGGCAGCGTGGCAGTGGCGAAGGCGCGAACAGGGCCGCGACCGAGGGCACGGGCCACCTCTTCCACGGCGGGATCGCTGGACCGCAACGCGGCGGTCACCGGCAGCAGAACGTAGGGAAAGGAGACCAGGGTGAGAATCAGTGCCGCCGCCCAGAAGCCGTTCATGGCCGGGAACGCCGCGATCCAGGCGTAGGCGGCGACGTAGGACGGGATGGCGAGGGGCAGCGCGAGCAGCAGAAGCCACAGCCTCTCCATGGGTAACTGTGTCCGCGCGACCAGCCACGCGGCGGGTACGCCGATCAGGAGGCACCCGGCGACGACCACCAGCACCAGGGCCACGGAGGTACCGATCGTCTCGGCGGTGCGGGGCCGGGCGATCACATCGACGATGCGCTGCCAGCCGGCGCCGCCGGCGCGCACGAACAGATAGAGCAGCGGAATCAGCGACAGCGCAGCCGTTGCGGACCCTGCTAGTAGCAGCAGCCGGGGCGGTCGCCCGGTCCGTTGCCGATCCGGTGACCGGATCAGCGCTGTAGTGGAGGGCATTACAGTCCGACGTCCTCCAGCATCGCCAGCGTCGCCGGTAGGCCGGCGAGGTCGGCTATCGCCACGTCAGGCCCGCGCAGCGAATTCAGGGGCGGCAGTCCCGCGGCGGGGGGCACCGATGGGATCAGCGCGTACTCGAAAGTGTTGGCGACGAACCACTTCTGGGTCGCTGGAGAGAGCAGCCACTCGACGAAGCGCGCGGCGTCGGGATCGTCGGCGGCGGATGTCAGGATGCCGGCCCCGGCCACGTTGACCAGGCTTCCCGGGTCGCCCGGTTCGGTGAAGGCGATGCGGGCTCGCATGTTGCCCTCGCCGGTCTCGGCTTCCTTCTCGTACCAGTAGTAGTGATTGATCAGGCCCAGTTCGACCTGTCCGGAGTTGACCGCATCGAGGATGAGTCCGTTCTTCTCGTACTTGCGGACGTCGTTGGCCACCAGTCCCTCGAGCCAGCCCCGCGTGGCCTCGTCGCCATCGGCGATGCGCATGGCGGTCACGAACGCCTGGAAGGACGCATTCGTCGGAGCGATCGCGACCTGCCCCTTCCACCGGGGCTCGGTCAGCTCGAAGACCGAGCGCGGTACATCGGCGGCGGGGACTTTCTCGGTGTCGTACGCGATCACCCGGACGCGACCGGTGACACCGGTCCAGGTCCCCTCGGGTGCGCGGTAGGCGGCCGGGACGGCCTCGGCCGCCGCGTCGGGCAGGGGAGCGAACAGACCGGCTTGGTCGACGGCGCCGAGGGCCCCGGCGTCCTGGGCGAAGAACACCTGCGCCGGGCTGCCGGATCCCTCCTCGGTGAGTTGAGCGGCCAGTTCCGCACTGTCGCCGTACCGGGCTTCGACGCGGATGCCGGTCTCCTCGGTGAACTGCGTGAAAAGTGGTCCGACCAGCTGCTCGGACCGGCCCGAGTACACCGTGAGCACATCCTGGGCTTGTTCCTGATCGGCCGTACACGCTGCAACCGGGGCGATCATCAGGGCGGCGGCTGCCACGACACCGAACATGCGGACGTTAAGCACGTCACCCCTCAGTCTTAGGATAGGTAATCCTAATAAGGTGCCCGAGCGGCTCGGTGGTGTCAAGTCGACCCCGCGCGGCAGGCGTGGCTACCAGACGTTCCCGTCGCGCCAGTCGCAGACAAGGTCGGCGCCCGCATCCAACTCGACGGTGACAGGCAGTGTGAAGATCCCGCCGTCGTCGCCGGGCGTGCGGATCAGACCGGTGGGCGCCAGCACCGAGGTGGGCCCGCGCCAGTGCAGCCACCCGCGGGGTCGGTAGAGCCGGGCACCCGCTGCCGAGCCGCCCGACGCGCGCAGCGCGCCGAGTTGATAGCCGCCCCGCACCACCTGTTCGAGTGCATCCATGACGGCATGGCCCAGGCCCTGTCCGCGCCACTCCTCTTGAACAGCAACACCTTCCAGGTATCCGCACCGCAGTGCTAAACCGTGGTACAGCAGCCGCCGCTGAATCACAGCACCGTGGGCAACCAGCGTGCCGCGATGGACGATGAGCGCATGCATCCCGCCCAGGGTGTGCTCCCAGTCGGTGTCGGTGAACACCCCGTCATGGGCGTTGACCAACAGATTTCTGGCGTTGCGGCTGGTGTCGCCGTCCAGATCGCTGGTATGCACCAGGCGGGCGGTGTGGACCGGCGCATTCACCTTCTCAGCTTTACCACCGATTGCGGGTCGAGCGCCGCGTTACGCGGCCGCGCCCAGCGCAGCCGCACCGGCTGGCCGGGCCGCAACTGGGCCACCGCGTCGGTGTCGGCATCGACCAGAACGCCGATGACGGGATAGCCACCGGTCACCGGGTGGTCGGGTCCGAGGATCACCGGCAGGCCGCTCGGAGGTACCTGGATCGCGCCGCGGACGGCGCCCTCACTGGGCAGTTCCTCGCCGGGCCGGCGCCGGCTCAGCGGTTCGCCGGTCAGCCGCACGCCGACCCGGTCGCTGCGCTCGGAGGCCGTCCACAAGATTCTCTGCAGTGCATCGGGATCGGTGAACCAGCCGTCGCGGGGACCCGGCACCGCGCGCAGGACGACGGGCCCGTCGGGGAGCGGGCCGACAGGGGCCTGCTCGAGTCTCGGGAATTCCGGCGCGGCCACGCCCACGGCGAGCAGGTCTCCGGCACGCAGCGGTGCCGGCCCGATGCCGGACAGGGTGTCATGGCTTCGCGATCCCAGAACCGGATCGACCGCGATGCCGCCGCGGACCCCGAGATAGCTGCGCAGTCCGCGGCGCGGTGTGTTCACAACGATCATCTGACCGGCGTGCACGCGGTGAACACTGTTGGTGCCGAACGGTATTCCGTCCGCCTCCGGTGCACCGTCGGCACCGGTGACGGCGATTTCGGCATCCCCCTCGAGCACCCGGACGGCGAATCCACCGAAGGTGATCTCGATCGTCGCGTGGGTGTCGGGGTTGGCCACCAGCCGGTTGGCCAGGGTGTGCGATCGGCGGTCGGCGGCACCGGAGGTGCTGACGCCGATGTGCCCCAGGCCGGGGCGGCCGAGGTCCTGCACGGTTGCCAGCGGGCCGCAGCGCAGCACCTCCAGGATCATCGGGCCGCCCTCGCACGGAACTGCACTTGGGTGCCCGGGGTGAGCAGCGCCGGCTGGGATCGGTTGATGTCCCACAGCACGGCGTCGGTGCGGCCGATCAGCTGCCAGCCACCGGGGGAGTCGCGGGGGTAGACCCCGCTGAACGCCCCGGCCAGCGCAACAGATCCGGCTGGCACCCGGCTACGCGGCTCGGCCCTGCGAGGGACGTTCAGCCGCGGATCGCCGTCGATCAGATAGGCGAAACCCGGTGCGAAGCCGCAGAATCCGACCCGCCATGGTGTGCGGGTGTGGGCGTCGATGACCTCCTCGACCGCCATCCCGAGATCCCCGGCCACGATCGCGAGGTCGGCACCGTCGTAGACGACGTCGATGACCACCCGGGGGCCGTGCTCGGCCGCCTGCCGGTCCGGCGTGGTGACGTCGATGCCTGCCAGCCGGGATCTGGTGGCAGCCTGCAGGACGGGATCGTCCAGGGTGACCAGCACGGTGCGGGCGGCCGGAACGACGTCGATGACGCCGGGAAGGTGGGCATCGCGGACCGCATCGGTGAGCGCGAGAACATCATCGGCGGAGGCGCATTCGACCAGCAGAGCGCGGTCGCCGTAATCCATGACGGCCGGGCGGATCGGTGATGCCATCAGAGAAGCGCGGTATAGGTGGGCTCGTGGCGCTTGATGTAGGCGATCACCCGGTAGGTCACCGGCAGCATCACCACCTCCACGGCCGTCTTGTAGATCCATCCCAGGGCGGCATAGGTGACGAAGTCGCCGATGCTGGTTATCCCGATTGCTCCGGCGGCGATCGCACAGAACACCAGGGTGTCGCCGAGTTGACCCGCGAAGGTGGAGCCCACCAACCGCGCCCACAGGTGCTTCTCCTTGGTGCGCGCCTTGATCTGGACCACCGTCCAGGCATTGATGGTCTGGCCGACGATGAAGCCGGCCAGACCGGCCACGATCAGCTGGGTGTAGGCGCCGACGACGTTGGCGAAGTGCTCCTGATTGGGGTAGAAGTCCGCCGCGGGCAGATACACCGTCACCCAGAACGCTGCCGCGGCAAGGGCGTTCATCGCGAAACCCAGAATGATCGCGCGCCGTGCCGCCCGGAATCCGTACACCTCGGCCAGCACGTCGCCGATGATGTAGGTGAGTGGGAAGACGATGAATCCGCCGTCGGTGATGATCGGACCGAAGGCCACTCCCTTGGTGGCCGCCACGTTGGAGATGATCACCAGGGCGGTGAAGACCGCGACCAGGGCCGGGTAGTAGACGCTCCCGACGCTGGCGAACCCTGGCTCGCCGCGTGCCGCGGTGTCCACGTCGCTTCTCACAGCTGCAATCCAAACACGTCGGGCACCCCGGGTTGGACCGCGGCGGGCCACTGCAGCCGCGACCCGGGCCCGGGAACGGCATCGGTCACGTCAACGCCAGTGACACCCCGAGGGCGATCATCGTCACCGCGATGACCGCGTCGAGAATGCGCCACGTTGTGGCCGTGGCAAACAGACCGGCAACGCGACGCGCGCCGAATCCGAGCCCGAAGAACCACACCGTGCTGGCCAGTGCGGCGCCGCCGCCGAAGAGCCACCGGCCCTCGCCCTGCTGGTTGGCCAACGTGCCGAGCAGAATCACGGTGTCCAGATACACGTGCGGGTTGAGCAGGGTCAGCGCCAGGCAGGTCAGCACCACCGGGGCGAGCCGGGCGGGCCCGTCGGTCGCCGGGGTCAGGGTCGCCGGGCGCAGAGCGCGGCGGGCGGCCAGCAGTCCGTAGCCGATCAGGAATGCCGCACCACCGATCCGCGCGACGGTCAGGGCCTGCGGGTAGGCGGTGATGAGCGCTCCGATGCCGGCGATGCCGGCCGCGATGAGCACCACGTCCGCGACCGCGCACACCCCCGCGACGACCGCCACATGCTCGCCCCGGATACCCTGCCGCAGAACGAACGCGTTCTGGGCGCCGATCGCGGCGATCAAAGTCAGCCCGGTGACGAATCCGACCGCCGCCGCGTTAGCCACCCCGTGACGGTAGGGAACCGCCCGCGGTGAGTACAACTGCCGCACCGCGGCGTCACACACCTCGTAGGCTTTCGCGGTGACCACGGGCTCCGATGGCGACGACGCCGACCTGCTTTCCGCCGACGACGCGCGAATCTTGAGCATGGAGTCGCCGACGATCACCGGACACACTCTCAAACTCGTCGTTCTGGAACCCGGCTCGGCCGCCATCGATCTCGAGGCCCTGCGCGCATCGGTGGCCGCGCGGCTTGCCACCGAACCGCGCGCCACGCAGCGCGCCGACACCTCCGGGGCGCAGCCGCGCTGGGTCCCGGCGGCGGAGTTCGACATTAGCCACCACGTCCGTCGCCACGATGGTGAGGGCGCCGACCTGTGGCAGACGGTCAGCACGCTGATGGCCCAGCACCTCGATCGCCGTCGGCCGCTGTGGAGCTTCGATGTGATCGGCCCACTGGCCGACGGCCGTGAAGCGATCGCAGTCCGCATCCACCATGCGATGGCCGACGGTATCGCCGCTGTCCGGTTTCTGCATGCGGTGCTCTGGGATGAACAACCGGAGCCGCCGGCACGGGAGGGTGTGCCCGGGGCTGGGTCGTCGCAGCACGTCGGCGTGCTCGGCGAGCTGTGGCGGATGCCCGCCGCGCTGCGCCGGGAACTGGGCCATCGCGGTTCGGCATCGCCGTTCGACCGCCCACTGAGCGGGGCGCGCGAGTTGGCCTTCACCGTCGCACCGCTGGCGGATATGAAGGCCATCGGTGCCACCCGCCCCATCCACGCGACCGTCAACGATGTGCTGCTTGCCGTGATCTCCGGCGGCCTGCGGGACTGGCTCGGATCCGATGCGGCGGCCGGCCGGCATCTGCGCGCGCAGATCCCGGTCAGCCTGCATCACCGCGACGAGGACCCCGGTGGGATGGGAAATCGCGATTCGTTCATCAACGTCGACCTGCCGGTCGCAGAGGCCGACCCGCTGGCGCGCCTGGATCTGATCAGCGCGCAGACCCGCACCCGCAAGAACAGTGGGGACGCGGTGGAGCTCTACGACCTCTTCCACGCTCTCGGCCGAACCCGGCACGTCGCCGGCGCCGTGCAGCGGTTCGCGGACAGCGGCCGCGAATTCAGCGTGGCCATCTCCAACGTTCCAGGTCCACCGAGTGCGGTCACCATCGCGGGCCGCCCGGTGGCGCAACTGTTCTCCTCATCGGAGCCCGGACCCCACCATGTGCTGCGAATCTCGGCGATCTCCTGTGCCGGCGAGGTCGGCATCGGACTCTGCACCGACCCGCAGGCGCTGCCGGGCATCACCGGCCTGGCCGCCGCCATCGACGATTCCTACGCCGAGCTGCGAGAAGCCGTGGCAGGCTCAGCCGGTGACTGACGTAGCCCGACCGCAGGAGGGGTCGACGGTTCGAACGCGGTTCGGCCACCCGGTCGGACTGGTCAATCTCTTCGGTGTCGAGCTGTGGGAACGGTTCTCGTTCTACGGCATGCTGACAATCCTCGGGTACTACCTCTACTACTCGGTCGGCGAGGGCGGGCTCGGGCTGCCGAGGGCCACCGCCACCGGGATCGTCGGCGCCTACGGTGGATTCGTCTACCTGTCCACCGTCCTCGGTGGCTGGGTGGCCGACCGCGTGCTGGGCATGGAGCGCACCGTGTTCTACGGCGGTGTGGTGGTCATGTGCGGCCACATCGCGTTGGCGCTGCTGCCCGGTCTGACCGGTGTCGCGGTGGGCCTCGTGCTGATCGCGCTCGGCGCGGGTGCGCTCAAAGCCAACGCGTCGTCTCTGCTCGGTACCCTCTACGACGAGGGTGACGCGCGCCGTGACGGCGGTTTCACGCTGTTCTACCTCGGCATCAATCTCGGTGCGTTCGCCGGGCCGCTGATCACCGGACTGCTGCAGACCCGCCTCGGATTCCACTACGGCTTCGGCGCCGCGGCGATCGGCATGGCCCTGGGGCTGACCCAGTACGTGATCTTCCGGCGCAACCTCGGCAGCCATGGCCGCACCGTGCCGCATCCGCTGTCACGCCCGGCGTTCTGGCGCGCCGCCGTCGTCGCCGGGGCGGTGGTCGTGATCATCGCGGTGGGCTTCGCCAGCGGGCTGGTCAGGCTGGGCAACCTCTCACAGGTCACCACCGGCTTGATTCTCATCGCCTCGGTCGCCTACTTCGCGGTGATGCTCACCAGCTCCCGGGTCACCGCGCTGGAACGCACCCGGGTCCGGGCCTTCATCCCGCTGTTCATCGCCAACGCCGTGTTCTGGTCGCTGTTCCAGCAGATCTTCACCGTGCTTGCGGTCTACTCCGACGAGCGGATGGACTGGACGATCTTCGGCTGGACCGCGCCGTCAAGCTGGATCGGATCCATCGAACCGGTCTGGATCATCCTGCTGTCTCCGGTGTTCGCGGTGATGTGGACCAAGCTGGGCAGGCGCGCACCGACGACTCCGCGCAAATTCGCCTACGGCGTGATCGGCATGGGATTGGCGTTCCTGCTGTTCCTGACCATGGCCGGCACTTCCGGACGCACCGTTCCGGTGCTGGCGGTGGTGGCGATCATGGCGGCGTTCGCCATCTCCGAACTGATGTTGTCGCCGATCGGCCTGTCAGTCACCACGCAACTGGCGCCCAACGCCTTCCGCGCCCAGATGATGGCGCTGTACTTCTTCTCCGTCGGACTGGGCACCGCGATGTCCGGGGTGCTCGCCCGCTACTACGACTCCGCTCACGAAGCCGCCTATTTCGGCATCATCGGCTCCGCCGCAGTGCTGGTGGGTCTGGTGGTGTGGGCGATCGCACCACGGATCAGCCGCTTGATGGAGGGTGTGCACTGACTCCGCCCCGCAGATAGACGGTGGTGGTGTGGGTGAAGAACTCCCGTGCCGCGCCACCCTGCTCCTTGGGGCCCAGCCCGCTCTTCTTCGCTCCGCCGAACGGCACATGCGGATCGGCACCGGCGGACTCGGAGTTGACGTGCAGCACACCGACGTCGATGCGGTCCATCGCCTGCAGTGTCCGGGTGAGATCCTGGGTGAACACCGCTGCGGACAAACCGAACTCGCCGTCGTTGGCCAGGGTGAAGGCCTCCTCGGGACCGGCGGCGCGGCGCACGGCCAGCACCGGGCCGAACAGTTCGCGAAACCAGATGTCGGCGGGGCCGGCGAGTTCGACGACGGTGGGGGCGACGAAGAAACCCGCGGCCAGCGGTCCATCGCTGTAACCGCCGCCACCGGCGAGAACCGAGGCGCCCTGCGATGCGGCGGTGTCGATGCCCGCGGTGATCTCGGCCTGCGCGGACTCGCTGATCACCGGGCCCATCTCGGTGCCGTCGTCGCACGGATCACCGACCGCCAACGCAGCGGCCCGCCTCGCGATGGCCTCGAGGAATCGGTCGGCGATACCCTCGGTGAGCACCAAACGCGATGTGGCGGTGCACTTCTGGCCGGTGCTGCGGAATGCGCCCAGCATCACCTGTTCGACGGCCAGATCGAAGTCGGCGTCGTCGAGCACCACGGCGGCGTTCTTGCCGCCCATCTCGGCCTGGACCGGCACCCCGCGGGCGGCCGCCGCCGCGGCGATACGCCTGCCCACACCGGTCGACCCGGTGAAGGTGATCGCGTCGACGCCCGGGTGGTTGACCAGGCCGTCACCGATCGTGGAGTCTCCGATCACCAGATTGAGCACACCGGACGGCAGACCGGCTTCGGTGATCGCCTCGGCCAGCCGGATCGCCAGCAGGGGGACGGCACTGGCCGGCTTCCACACCACCGTGTTGCCGTAGACCAGCGCCGGTGCGATCTTCCAGGCCGGGATGGCGATCGGAAAGTTGAACGGGGTGATGACGCCGACTACTCCGACGGGCTTGCGGGTTACCAGGATCTGCTCGCCGATCCGCGGTGAGGCGAAGATCTCCCCGGCCTGCCGGTCGCCTTCGGCGGCGTAGTAGCGCAGGATCTGCGCGGCGCGGAGCACCTCCCCGACGCCCTCGCCCTTGGTCTTGCCCTCTTCGGCCGCCAGCTGCAGGCCCCACGCCCCGGCATTGGCTTCGACGATCTGCGCCGCGGCGGCCAGTGTGGCGCCGCGGCTGTGGATTGTGGTGGCCGCCCAGTTCGCAAGCGCGCTGCGCGCCGCGGTGACGGCGTCGTCCACATCAGCGGCGACGGCCGAATCACCCTCGGCGACAACGATTCGCGGATAAGCCGGGTTCACGCTGCGCAGCCGCTCCCCGCGCCCGGGCCGCCATTGCCCGGCCACCAGGTGCCGGATGCTCGCCGTCATCTCAGCGGAACGCTGCGTGTCCGGTCAGCGCCCGACCGATGGACAACAGGTGCATCTCCGAGGTGCCCTCGTAGGTGAGTACCGACTCGAGGTTGTTGGCGTGGCGCAGCGGCGAATACTCCAGGGTGATGCCGCTGCCGCCGAGCAGCGTCCGGCACTCCCGGGCGATGGCGATGGCCTCGCGTACGTTGTTCAGCTTGCCCAGGCTCACCTGCTCCGGGCTCACGCCTTCGGCGTCCTTGATCCGGCCGAGGTGGATCGCCAGCAGGACTCCTTTACCGAGCTCGACGGTCATATTGGCCAGCTTCTCCTGGGTCAGCTGGAAGCTGGACAGCGGCCGGTCGAACACATCCCGGTCGGCGGTGTAGGCCAGTGCCGTCTCCAGGCTGTCGCGGGCCGCGCCCATCGCACCGAAGACGATGCCGAAGCGGGCCTCGTTCAGGCAGGACAGCGGGGCGCC
>JBFYOQ010000122.1:0-14701 GCA_041303735.1 Mycobacterium sp. | reverse complement strand
TGTGCGACGACGACACCACCACCCCGCCGGAGCCGAGCATCAAGGCCGCCCGCGCCGCACCCCGCGGGGAGTTGCGGCGCTATCCCTACGGACACTTCGCGATCTACAACGATCCGCAGGTCAAGGCCGATCAGGTCGAGTTCCTCAAGCGCGTGCGCGATGAACCAAATCAGCTGCCGCCGAGCGTAATTGGCCAAAAGAGGTGAGAGCCGTACCGAAGCCGACCCTGGTGTAGGCATCACCACGCGGGGTGTGGACTTTCAGATCCAGGCCGTAGCGGTCGATTCCGGTGCACAGCGCGGACTCGGTATCGGGATAGCCGCCGAACGTTCGCGCCATGTCGACGAGTCCCGCGGCATGATCAGCGTTGAGGTGTTCGATCGCACCGGCCGCGTGCGGACGGATCGGGTCGGCTTCGGCGGCGGCGTACTCGGCGGCGGAGGCCGAGTCCATCCGGCCGTAGCCGCCTACCCAGCGCACCCGCTGTACCTGCAGCACCCACAGCGAGAAGTCCGAGTACTCGACGTAGAACTTCGCCGCCGGTACCGCGGCGACGTGGGCGTCGCGGGCGGCCGACAGTTCCTCGCCGGTGGGCGCGTACACCACCCCGGCGAGGGTGATGCGGCTCGACGCCAGCGGATCGACCTCGGTGGTGGGCGCGACGATCGACAGGCTGGCGCGGGGATCGGCGGCCAGGTTGCGGCCGTGCTCGGCGAGATGGGACACGCAGAGCACCGGCGCACCGCCGAGTAGTCCGTAGGTGATGAACGAGGCCCACGGGTCGCCGGCGGCGGTGAGGCTGGCCAGGGTGGCGGCATTGGTGGCGGCGGCGATGGTGCGCGCCTCCTCGGCGGCCGAGGGCCGCCGATCGTCGGCCACCGGGGTCAGCGGCGGAGGAATGGTTGGGGCGTCGCCCGGGTCACCATGATCGCGGGAGGCCACGGTTGCCGACGATACCGCTGCAGGTCCACTTGACGACGGCGGTACCTTGTCGTGCATGAGCCGCGACAGGGGATCGAAGAAGTTCGTCGAGCAGGAACGCGCCCGCTTGGAGTCGGAGCTGGCCGACCTGAAGCGTCGGCGTGACCAGCTGCGCTCCGATCTGCAGGGCGACGCCGAGACCGTCGGCGACCGCGGTGACGCCGCCGACGCGCTGCAGCGGGCCGACGACCTGGCCGGCGTCGAGGAGCAGATCGGCCGGGTCGCCTGGCTGCTCGCCGGCGGCAACACCACCGTCGAGGGGCAACTGCCCAACGGCACCGAGGTCAAGCTCCGCTTCTCCGACGGTGAGGAGAGCACCATGCGGGTGGTCAACTACATCGAGGAGACCCCGGTCGGCGCCGAGGACACCACGCTGACCGCCGACAGCCCGCTGGGTCTGGCGCTCTTCGGCCACAAGGCCGGCGAGACCATCAGCTACCTGACTCCGCGCGGTGAACTCGAGGTCACGCTGCTGGCCATCAAGACGCCCTGATGCGCGCCATCAGGGTCACCACGCTGGGCGGCCCGGAGTCGGTCGAACTGGCCGAGGTGGACGAGCCGCTCGCCGGTGACGGGGTGGTGGTCGATGTGCACGCGGCCGGTGTGGCCTTCCCGGACGCCCTGCTGACCCGTGGCCTCTACCAGTACCGCCCGGAGTTGCCGTTCATCCTCGGGGCCGAATTGGCCGGGGTGGTGCGCACCGCACCGGCGGGCGCGCAGGTCAAAGCCGGGGACCGGGTCGCCGGGCTGACCATGATCGGCGGCGCGATGGCCGAGACCGCGGTGCTCGGCACCGACCGGGTCTTCCCGCTGCCCGACAACGTCAGCTTCGAAGCCGGCGCGGGTCTGCTGTTCAACGACCTCACGGTGTACTTCGCGCTGACCGTGCGGGCCCGGCTGGCCGAGGGCGAGACCGTGCTGGTGCACGGCGCCGCCGGCGGCATCGGCACGTCCACCCTGCGGATCGCTCCGGCGCTGGGCGCGGGGCGGGTCATCGCGGTGGTGAGCACCCAGGACAAGGCGGAGGTCGCCCGGGCGGCCGGGGCGGACGACGTCGTGCTGGCCGACGGATTCAAGGACGCGGTCGCCGAACTCACCGGCGGCAAGGGCGTGGACGTCGTCATGGACCCGGTCGGCGGCGACCGGTTCACCGACTCGCTGCGATCGCTGGCCCCGGCGGGCCGGCTGCTGGTCGTCGGGTTCACCGGAGGGGAGATCCCCACGGTGAAGGTCAACCGGTTACTGCTCAACAACATCGACGTGGTCGGGGTCGGCTGGGGAGCATGGACGCTGAGCCACCCCGGCGCGCTGGCGCAGCAGTGGGATGGCCTGGCGGCGCTGCTGACCTCGGGCAAACTGGCCGCCCCCCAGCCGGAGGTGTACCCGTTCGAGCAGGCCGCGGCCGCGGTCGCCTCGCTGGAGAGCCGCTCCGCCCGCGGCAAAGTGGTCGTGCGGGTCCGCGACTGACACCCCAAGCGCCCACCGCCGGCGATGTCGGTCGCCACCCGGTAGCCCCATGGCCGAACAGCGCCGGGCTTGTCGGTGCTCCGGTCTACGGTGGTCGTCGATGGCCCTGCACATTCACCGCGCGGAACGTACCGACATCCTCGCGGACGGGTTGGGGAAGCTGCTGGCCACGCCTCCCGCCGACCCGTTCGCGCCGGATCTCGTCGTGGTGCCCGCGCGCGGTGTGGAGCGCTGGCTGTCCCAGCGGCTCTCACACGTCCTCGGTCGCGGGGCCGGGGCCGACGGTGTGTGCGCCGGGATCGAGTTCCGCTCACCGGCGTCACTGACCGCTGAGATCACCGGCACCCGCGACGAGGATCCCTGGTCCCCCGAGGCGATGACCTGGCCGCTGCTGGAGGTCATCGACGCCAGCGCCGGCCAGCCGTGGTGCCGCACGCTGGACACCCACCTCGGCTACAGCGAAACCGATCCGGTGGAGAAGGACCTGCGCCAGGGCCGCCGCTATGCCGTGGCCCGGCGGCTGGCCGGGCTGTTCGCCTCCTACGCCCGTCAGCGTCCGCAACTGCTGGCCGACTGGCTCGACGGCAACGCTGCTGGCCTCGATGATGACCTGGCCTGGCAGCCCGAGCTGTGGCGGCGCCTCGTCGCGGCGATGGGGATCGACCCTCCGCACGTACGGCACGCTAAAACCCTTGTGCAACTGCAGGCTTCGGGTGCCGATCTGCCCGCACGGCTGTCGATGTTCGGTCACACGCGGCTTCCCCGAACCGACATCGAACTGCTGGAGGCTATCGGCGAGCACCATGACATGCACCTGTGGCTGCCGCACCCCAGCGCGGACCTGTGGACCGCACTGGCCGGCCAGCGCGGGGTGATCGCCCGCCGCGGCGATGAGAGCCACCGGCGCGCGAAACACCCGTTGCTGGCCACCCTCGGCCGCGATCTGCGCGAGTTGCAGCGCAGCCTGCCGGTATGCGAGGGCCGTGATGAGTTCCTGTCGGGCGCGCAGCATCCCGACACCCTGCTGGGGTGGCTGCAGTCCGACATCGCCGCCAACGACGAACGCGCATCCGGCCGCGTCCTGCGCGCCGACGATCGTTCGGTACAGGTGCACAGCTGCCACGGCCCGGCCCGGCAGGTCGACGTGCTGCGCGAGGTCCTGCTCGGTCTGCTCGCCGACGATCCGACTCTGGAACCGCGCGACATCCTGGTGATGTGCCCGGACATCGAGACCTACGCGCCGCTGATCACCGCGGACTTCGGCCTCGGGGAGGTGGTGCGCGATGGCCACCCGGCCCATCAGTTGCGGGTGCGTCTTGCCGACCGGTCGCTGGTGCAGACCAACCCGTTGCTGGCGGTGGCCTCCCAGTTGCTGACCCTGGCCGGCAGCCGGGTCACCGCCTCCGAGGTGCTGGCCATCGCCAACACCGAACCGGTGCGATCCCGCTTCGGATTCACCGACGACGACCTGCAGGACATCACCGACTGGGTGCGTGAGGCCAACATCCGCTGGGGGTTCGACCAGGACCACCGAAAGCCCTACGACGTCGACTTCGTCCACAACACCTGGCGGTTCGGCCTGGACCGCATCCTGGCCGGGGTCGCGCTGTCGGATGATTCGCACGCCTGGATCCAGAGCACCCTGCCGCTGGACGACGTCGGCAGCAACAGCGTCGACCTGGCGGGACGGCTCGGTGAATTCTGCGAACGCCTTCAGCATGTCGTCGGGGCGCTCACCGGTGCACGCCCGCTGCGGCAGTGGTTGACCACCATCCTCGACGGCATCACGTCACTCACCCGGGTCGAGGACGCCGACGCCTGGCAGATCAGTCAACTCGAGCGGGAGTTCAATGAGCTCCTGGTGAAGGCCGGCGCCCGCGCGGAGACGGTGCTGCGGCTGCCCGACATCCATCAACTGCTGCGCCAGCACCTGGCCGGCCGGCCCACCCGGGCCAACTTCCGCACCGGAACGCTGACGGTGTGCACCATGGTGCCGATGCGTTCGGTGCCGCACCGGGTGGTGTGCCTGGTCGGCCTGGATGACAACGTCTTTCCGCGGATCGGCGTGGTGGATGGCGACGACGCCCTGGCGCGTCAACCGATGACCGGTGAGCGCGATGTCCGCTCGGAGGACCGTCAACTGCTGCTGGACGCGATCTGCGCGGCGACAGAGACCCTGGTGATCACCTACACCGGCGCCAACGAGTACTCCGGTCAGCCGCGCCCGCCGGCGGTTCCTCTGGCCGAACTGCTCGACGCCCTCACCGCCACCGCGCAGACCGCGACCGGGACAGCAGTGTGGGACCACATCATCATCCAGCACCCGTTGCAGCCCTTCGACGTTCGCAATGTCACGCCCGGTGCACTGATCACGCAGTCGCCGGATCAGCCGTTCAGTTTCGACACCACCGTGCTGTCGGCGGCGCGCGCTGCGCTCGGCGATCGCAGCGACAAACCGCCCTTCGTCGACGGACCGCTGCCGATCGCCGATGCCCACGCCGATGTGGCGCTGGCCGATCTGGTCGCCTTCTTCAAGGATCCGGTGCGCGGATTCTTCCGCGCGCTGGACTACACCTTCCCCGCCGACGTCGACGGTATCGACGACGCGATGCCGGTGGAGATCAACGCCCTGCAGGAATGGACCGTCGGTGACCGGATGCTCACCGACATGCTGCGCGGGATGAGTCCGAAGCGGGCGCTCAATGCGGAATGGTGCCGCGGCACACTGCCGCCGGGACAACTCGGCTGGCGCAAGGCCAAGGACATCCTCGAGAACTCGATCATGCTCGCCGATGAGGCGATGCCCCTCCGCTCCGAGGAACCGAGGGCGCTCGACGTCGACATCGACCTGGGCGGTGGCCGCCGGCTGAGCGGCACCGTCAGCCCGGTGTTCGGCGACACGCTGGTATCGGTGACGTACTCCAAGCTCGACGGTAAGCATCTGCTCGCATCATGGATCCCGTTGCTGGCCTTGGCGGCTCACGCACAGGGCGAGCCGTGGTCGGCGGTGTGCATCGGCCGCTCCAAGACCGGAACCCGGGTGCGGCGCGAGGTTCTTCACACCGCCGGAGTCTCGGCGGTCGAGCTACTCGCCGATTTAGTTGCCGTCTATGACGCCGGGCGCCGTGAGCCGATTCCGTTGCCGCTCAAGACATCGTTCGCGTGGGCGCAGGCCCGTCGCAGCGGCGAGGACCCGGTGAAGGAGGCCGAACACCGGTGGCGCTCCACCGACCGTTACCCCGCTGATGACGCCCAGCCCGCGCACGTGCGGGCGTGGGGCGCCTACGCGCCGCTGACCGAACTGATGCAGCCGCTGCGTCCCGGCGAGGAGTACGCCGATGAGTCGCACCGCCTCGGTGCGTATTCGGTGCGGGTGTGGCGGCCGCTGCTCGCTGCGATGAAGGGGGCCCATGGCTGAGCAAGTGATCGGGCCGCGCCGCTTCGACCTGGTGGGCCCGCTGCCCGCGCCAGGCTCGACCACGGTCCTGGAGGCCAGTGCCGGAACGGGTAAGACCTTCGCCCTGGCCGCGCTGGTCACGCGCTACGTCGCCGAGGGGGTGGCATCGCTGGATCAGATGCTGCTCATCACCTTCAGCCGGGCCGCCACTCAGGAACTGCGGGACCGGGTGCGCCGGCAGATCGCCGACGCCGTCGCCGCGTTCGACGATCCGGATCTGGTCGGTGAGAACCAGGTGCTGGCGCACCTGCTCACCGGGACCGCCGAGGAACTCGGGCAGCGCCGCGAGCGCCTGGCCGATGCGCTGGCCGGTTTCGATGCGGCGACCATCGCCACCATCCACCAGTTCTGCAACCTGGTGCTCACCTCGCTGGGCGTCGCCGGAGATTCCGATGCGGGGGTGAAGCTGGAGGAGAGCCTCGACGAACTCGTCACCGAGATCGTCAACGACCTCTACCTCGCCCGCTTCGGCCGCCTCACCGAGGCGCCGGCGCTGGATTACAAGCATGCGCTGACCCTTGCGCGTGAGGTGGTCAACAACCCCTCGACCGAACTGCGGCCGCTCGATCCCGAGCCGGAGTCCTATGCCGCCGTCTGCGTGGAATTCGCGCGCGCGGTCAAGACCGAGTTGGAGATCCGCAAACGCCGCAGCGGAATCCTCGGCTACGACGATCTGCTCAGCCGGCTGGCCAACGCTCTGGAGGCGGAGGACTCTCCGGCGCGAACCCGGATGAGCCGGCGCTGGCCGATCGTGATGGTCGACGAGTTCCAGGACACCGATCCGGTGCAGTGGAAGGTGATCGACCGCGCCTTCAGCGGCGTCTCGACGCTGGTGCTCATCGGGGACCCGAAGCAGGCGATCTACGCCTTCCGCGGCGGCGACATCGTCACCTACCTGCGTGCCGCGGACACGGCAGGGGAGAAGCAGACTCTCGGGGTGAACTGGCGCAGCGACGCCGCGCTGGTCAACCGGCTGCAGGTGGTGCTGGGCGGGGCTCAACTGGGCGATCCTCGCATCGTCGTCCACGATGTCGACGCGCACCACCACGGGAGCCGATTGTCCGGGGCGCCCCGCAACGACCCGTTCCGGTTGCGGGTGGTGTCGCGGGAGCGTTTCGGCCGCGACGGCACCAAGATCATCACGATCGCCGAACTGCGTGACCACATCGGCCGGGATCTCGCCGCCGACATCGGAGCGCTGCTGACCACCGAGACCGCCATGTTCGACGGCCGGCGGGTGGAGGCCAGCGATATCGCGGTGATCGTGGAGAACCGGTGGGACGCCCGCGCCTGCCAGGCCGCGCTGACCGATGTCGGCATCCCCGTCGTCTACACCGGAGACTCCGACGTCTTCTCCTCCGATGCCTGCGACGACTGGCTGGCTCTGCTGGAGGCGTTCGACCAGCCGCACCGCCCCGGGGTGGTCCGTGCCGCAGCCACGACGATGTTCTTCGGTCAAACGGCTGAATCCCTTGCCGTAGAGGGCGATTCGCTGACCGACGTCGTCGCAGAAACTGTCCGAGAGTGGGCTGATCACGCCCGCGAATGCGGGGTCGCCGCGGTCCTGGAGGCAGCGCAGTTGGGTGGGATGGCACAGCGGGTACTGGCCTGGCGAGGCGGTGAGCGGTACATGACCGACATGGCACACCTGGCCCAGCTGCTGCAGGAAGCCGCTCACGGTGAGCACCTCACCCTGCCCGCACTTCGGGACTGGCTGCGCGATCGCCGTGAGGAGACAGGCGGCGCCACCGAGCGCAACCGCCGTCTCGACAGCGATGCCGACGCTGTGCAGATCATGACGGTGCACGCCAGTAAGGGTCTGCAGTTCCCGATCGTCTACCTGCCGTTCGCCTTCAACCGCAACGTCCGCAAACGCGACCAGATCGTGTTCCACGACAACGGGATACGCTGCCTGCACATCGGCGGTAGTAAGAGCCCGGACTTCCGCGAAGTGGAGCGGCTCGGACGGACCGAGTCCGCCAGTGACGAGAGTCGCCTGATGTACGTCGCCATGACCCGGGCGCAATCCCAGGTGGTGGCGTGGTGGGCGCCCTCGAAGGACGAATCCAACGGAGGGCTCTCACGACTGCTGCGGGATCGCCGCCCCGGTGATGCCGTGGTGCGCGAGCAGTGCGAGGTCCGGGCAATCACCGACGCGCAGGCGCGAGAGCGATTCGTGCAGTGGCAGGATGCCGGCGGCCCGGTCGTCGAGGAATCGGAGTTCGACGCCGCACCGCCGCTGGAGTCGCGGCCGGTGCCGACGGATCTGTCCGCCCGGCACTTCCACCGCGGCATCGACACGTGGTGGCGGCGCACCTCGTATTCGGGTCTGATCCGCGCCGCGCAGGAGAGTTCAGGGGTGAGCAGCGAGCCGGAGATCATCGAACTCGACGACGAGGTCCCCGACATCGCTCTGGTCACGCCGGGGGAGGGCGCCGATGTCCCGTCCCCGATGGCGCAGCTGCCGGTGGGCGCCAAGTTCGGCACCCTGGTGCATGCGGTGCTGGAGTCCGCCGACCCGTTCGCCGACGACCTCGCCGCCGAACTGCAGATCCACGCCGAGAAGCACGCGGTGTGGTGGCCGATCGGGGTGCCGGCCGCCGACCTGGCCGCCGCGCTGGTGCCGCTGCATGACACGCCCCTGGGTCCGCTGGCCGACAACCTCACGTTGCGCCAGATCGGGCAGCAGGATCGGTTGTGCGAGATGGACTTCGAGTTCCCACTGGCCGGTGGGGATCTGCGGACCGAGGTCGCCGATATCCGGCTGGCCGACGTCGGTCGGCTGCTGGCCGAGTACCTGCCGGCCGGGGATCCGCTGGCCGGTTATGTCGACCGGCTGACCGATGCGGCCCTGGGCCGCCAGCCGCTGCGGGGCTATCTCAGCGGCTCGGTGGACGTGGTGCTGCGTATCCCCGCGGATGCGGGCCACCGCTACGTGGTGGTGGACTACAAGACCAACTGGCTGGGTGAGCCGGGCGGTGAACTGAGCGCCGCGGACTACACCCCCGCCCGCATGGCCGAGGCGATGCTGCACTCCGACTACCCATTGCAGGCGCTGCTGTACTGCGTGGTGCTGCACAGGTTCCTGCGTTGGCGGCTGCCCGATTACGACCCGCGCCGGCACCTGGGCGGGGTGATGTATCTGTTCGTCCGCGGCATGTGCGGCCCGGATACCCCGGTGACCGATGGGCATCCCGCCGGGGTGTTCGGTTGGCAGCCGCCCGCCGAGATGGTGGTGGCGATGTCGGACCTGCTGGACGGCCGGGAGGTCGCGGCATGAGCGCCCCGATCGCCGACGTCAACGATTGGCGGCGCAGCGTCGCGGCCACCGGGCTGCTCGCGGTGTTCAACGAGGCGGGGGTGATCGACGCCTCCGATGTTCTCGTGGCGCAACGGCTCACCGCGTTGACCGAGGAGACCGACGAGCGGGTCGCCCTGGCGGTGGCGTTCGTGGTGCGCGCGGTGCGCGGCGGATCGGTCTGTGTGGGTCTGGCCGACATCGCCGAGCAGGTGGGCGAGCCCGAGCTGCCGTGGCCGCAGCCCGACGAGTGGCTGGCCGCGGTGTCCGCCAGTCCGCTGGCCGCCGACCCGCCCGTGCTGCACCTGGAAGCCGGTCTGCTGTATCTGGATCGCTACTGGATCGAGGAGCAGCGGGTCGCTGAGGACGTGCGAGCGTTGGCCGCGGCCCGTTTTTCCGGCGCGGCGCTGGACATCGGGCGGCTCTTCCCGGACAGCTATGCCGAGCAGCGCGCAGCGGCACAGGTCGCCCTGTCGCGGGCGCTGACCGTGCTGACCGGCGGGCCGGGCACCGGCAAGACCACCACCGTCGCCCGGCTGCTGGCGCTGCTGGTCGAGCAGGCCGAACTCGACGGCCGGCCGCGTCTGCGCATCGCCCTGGCCGCGCCCACCGGCAAGGCCGCCGCCCGGCTGATGGAGGCCGTACAGCAGGAGATCGCCGTCCTCGACCCCGCAGACCGCGCCCGGTTGCCGGAGCTCAAAGCCACCACGTTGCACCGACTCCTGGGCAGCCGGCCGGACACCTCGTCGCGGTTTCGGCATAACCGCGACAACCGGCTGCCGCATGACGTGATCGTCGTCGACGAGACGTCCATGGTGTCGCTGACGATGATGGCCCGGCTGCTGGAGGCCGTCCGGCCGGATTCCCGGCTGGTGCTGGTAGGCGACGCCGATCAGCTGGCGTCAGTTGAGGCCGGCGCCGTCCTGGCCGACATGGTCGAAGGACTGGCGTCCATGCCTGACAGCCCGGTCGCCCGGCTGATGACCTCCCACCGGTTCGGGGCGTCCATCGACACCCTGGCCAAGGCGATCAAGGCCGGTGACGCCGACGCCGCCCTCGCGGTGCTGTCCGCCGGTGGCGAGCATCTGGAATGGGTGGATACCGAAGCGCCCGCGGACATCCTGCGCAAAGTCCTTGTACCGCATGCACTTGCGTTGCGGGAGGCTGCGCTGCTCGGCGACGCTGAGGCGTCGCTGGCGACCCTCGAGCAGCACCGCATGCTGTGCGCGCATCGCCGCGGACCGTACGGCGTGGCCTACTGGAACCGGCAGATCGAACGGTGGCTGGCCGAGCAGACCGACGCCCCGATGTGGGCGCAGTGGTACCCCGGCCGTCCCGTGCTGGTGACCGCCAACGATTACGGCCTCAAGCTCTACAACGGCGACACCGGCGTCACGATCCGCCGCGACGGCGCCCTGCGGGCGGTGATGTCGACGGCCACCGGGCCGGTGGACTTCGCAACCGGCCGGCTGTCCGACATCGAGACCATGCACGCCATGACGATTCACAAGAGTCAGGGCAGCCAGGCCGCTGAGGTCACGGTGCTGCTGCCGCCGGAAGACTCCCGGCTGCTGACCCGCGAACTTCTCTACACCGCGGTGACCCGGGCGCGGGAGAAGGTGCGGCTGATCGGTTCGGCGGACCAGCTGCGGGCGGCTGTGCAACGCCGGGCCGTGCGGGCCACCGGGCTGAGCAGGCGGCTGCGCGATGCCGTCGGCGACTGAGATGCGCACGACCTCGGGCGCCGACATCATCATCGACGGCGACGTCGTCATGAAGATCCACCGGGCCGGCACCGACCCCGCCGCCCTGGCCGTGCGGGTGCAGACTGCGGCGCGGTTGGGCGCCGACGACGGACCACTGCTCGCTCCGCTGAACACTGTCGTGGACCCCGCGCCGGAGCAGCGCTGGATGACCCGGTGGCCGCGGGTGTCCACCGTGGTGCGGGACCCGGGGCGACTGCCGTGGGCGCCCGCCGGCGCGCTCCTGGCGGTGTTGCACACCCGCGAGATCGCCGGGCCGGCACTTCCCGGCCATCGCGCAGTCGACCGGATCCGGGGCGCACTGCAGCGACTGCCCGCGGATGCGCCGCCGGATATCCGGGCCGCCGCGCAGGCCCTCCCGGCGCGCGCCTGGGACCCCTCGCCGGGGGATCGGCCCGCCACCCTGGTGCACGGCGACTTCCACCTCGGTCAGTTGGGACATCGCACCGGCGGGCCGTGGCAGCTGATCGACATCGACGACCTCGGACTCGGCGACCCCGCGTGGGATTTGGCCCGCCCCGCGGGGTTCTGGGCGGCCGGGCTGATCCCACACGCCGACTGGCAGGACTTCATCGACGGCTATCGCGGCGGGTGCGGACCGGCGCTGCCGGCGACCGGCGACCCGTGGGATGTGCTGGAACCCCTGGCCCGGGCCGCGGTGGTGCACGCCGCCGCGGTCGGGGCGCGCTACGCCGGCGACGAGTCGCAGCTGGAGTTGCTGGCCGCCTGCGGGCGGATGATCGGCTAGAACAGCTAGCTGGAGAAGAACAGTCTGCCGAAGCCGCCCTTGCGGTAGCGGTAGTTGCCGTGGCTGCCCCACGCCGGGCCGTAGCCCTGCTGCGGGTAGCCCTGCTGCTGGTAGCCCTGCTGGGGGTACTGCTGCTGCGGTCGCTGCTGCTGCGGGGGCGGAGAGGCCTCGACGAACCGACTCTCCAATTGGGAGAGCGCCTCAAGCTCGCCGAAGTCGAGGAAGATTCCGCGGCAGCTGTCGCACTGTTCGAGGTGCACGCCGTTGCGCTCATAGGTGTGCATGACTCCGGCGCACTTCGGACACAGCAGCAGATTGCCGGGGTTCGGTTTGTCCATGCCCGACTGTAACCCGCTTCACGCACCGGGTTACGCGCAGAAAGCTCAGCCGAGGCGATGCAGCGTCACCTCGCCCAGCGTCCCGCCGTCAACCTCGGCCGTCATGTACGTGCAGTGCGGTTGACGCCGCCGGTCGGTGGGCGACCCGGGGTTCAGAAGACGCAGCCCGGTCGCGGTGCTGGCGTCCCAGGGAATGTGGCTGTGGCCGAACACCAGAACATCGGTCTCGGGGTAACGCGACGCCATCCGGGCCTCCCGCCCGGTGGCCGCGCCGGTCTCGTGCACCACGGTGAACCGCACGCCCGCCAAACTCACGTCGGCGCGCTCAGGCAGCCGCGCCCGCAGCTCGGATCCGTCGTTGTTGCCCCAGCAGCCGACCAGCCGGGCGGCCCGCTCGTCGAGCCGGTCGAGCAGATCCACGCTGACCCAGTCACCGGCATGGATCACCACGTCAGCGGCATCGACCGCATCCCACACCGGCGCGGGCAGGTCTGTGCCGCGATGTGGCAGGTGGGTGTCGGAGATCAGCAGCACGCGCACCTGAGCCACCGTAGCGCCGGCCTACCCGCCGCCCTAGGGTGGAAGGGAAAGGACACACATGGCGAATGACGGCACCACCAACGACGTTGAGAAGCGCTGGCACGACCCGGGGATGGTGCGGGCGGCGGTGACTTACGTCGTGATGATCATCGTGTTGGCCGGGGCCGCGTTCGCGGCCACCGTCATGTGGCGGTCGCTGCTGGCCGCGATCCTGGTTCCCGGAATCCTCTTCGTCGGCGGCATCGGCGGGCTGGTGCAGACCTATCGGGTCTGGCGGGCAGAGGGCGTATGGCCCATCTGGCAGGCCGCGAGCTGGTTTCTGCTGCTGTTCGGCATCTTCTGCCTCGGCATCCCGTTCTCCGTGAGTCAGAATCCGTGACCGCCATACTCGACTGGTGAGTTCCGCACCCCTGCCGTTGGCCGGTGTCCGCATCGTGGAGATCTCCAGTTTCGTCGCGGTGCCGTTGGCCGGGATGACGCTCGCCGCCCTCGGCGCCGATGTGGTCCGCGTCGATCCGGTCGGGGGGGCGGCGGACTACCACCGCTGGCCGCTGACCGATGACGGCCAGAGCATCTACTGGGCGGGGCTGAACAAGGGCAAGCGGTCGATGGCGGTCGACACCCGCGGGCCGCAGGGCCAGCAGCAAGTTCAGCGGCTGATCGCCGAGGCGGGTGTTCTGATCACCAATGTCACCGGGCGCCAGTGGCATTCACCGTCGCTGTTGGGGGCGATGCGCCCCGATCTGATCCATCTCGAGGTCGTCGGCCGCGGTGACGGATCGACCGGCGTCGACTACACCGTCAACGCCGCCACCGGATTCCCCTTGGTCACCGGACCGGCGGACCTCGAGGGTCCGGTCAACCACGTATTGCCGGCGTGGGACATCACCTGCGGGCTCTACGCGGCGTTGGCCGTCCTTGCCGCATTGCGCCGACGTGATGCCACCGGCGAGGGCAGCAGCATCCGGCTGCCCCTGGACGACGTCGCCCTGGCGACGGCCGCCAATCTAGGATTCCTCACCGAGGTGATGATCAACGGGGAGCAACGTCCGCGCCTGGGCAACGCCATCTTCGGCCAGTATGGCCGCGACTTCACCAGCAGCGACGGTGCGAGCTTCATGGTGGTGGCGCTGACCCCGCGCCATTTCACCGATCTCACGCAGCTCACCCGAACAGTGAAAGTCGTTGCAGCACTGCAGGAAGCACTTGATGCTGACTTCACCGACGAGGGACAGCGCTACCGGCACCGCGAGGCCCTCAACGGTCTGTTCGCGGACTGGTTCCGCAATCACACCGCCGGTGAGGTCACTGCCGCGCTGTCGGCAAGCTCGGTGCTCTGGGAGCGTTACCAGAGCTTCGCCGAGGTGGCGGCGAGCCCGCGGGTGACGGCCAACCCGGTGTTCTCGTGGCTGGATCAGCCGCGGATCGGCGGGCATCTGGCGCCGGGCCTGCCGATGTCGGTGGACGGTGCGCACACCGCCCCGTCCCCGGCCCCGGCATTGGGGGAGCACACCGAGGCGGTCCTGTCGGAATGGCTGGGCCGGTGACCTCCGGTGTGCTCGCCGGGCTACTGCAGCTGACACCGCAGGGACCGGATACGTTCACCGGGGCGCACAACGGACCGGCCGGCAAGCGCGCCTACGGGGGTCTGCTTGCCGCACAGGCGTTGGCCGCCGCCTGCCGCACCGTCGCCGCCGACCGCGTGCCGACCAGCCTGCACGTGCAATTCCTGCGCGGCGGTGATGCCGGCACCGCGGTGCGCTTTCAGGTGGAGGAAGTGCACGATGGGCGCACCACGTCGTCACGGCGGGTGCTCGCCCGCCAGGGTGAGCGCCTGCTGGTGACTGCCACCGTGCTGTTCGCCGTCCCCGCCGACGGCCCGGAGCACTCCGATCACACCGCCGCCGAGGATCCCGAACTCTTGGAGCGCACCGGGCCGATCGGCCCGGCGCCGGCGCTGCCCCTCGACGAGATCGACATCCGCATCCGCGATCAGCGGTCTGCGAGTGAATTCGTCCGCCGGCTCTGGTGGCGCGTCACCTCGGATCTGCCTGACGACCCGGTACTGCATGCCTGTGCGGCGGTGTATGTCACCGATATCTACGGCGT
>JBFYOQ010000121.1:0-2657 GCA_041303735.1 Mycobacterium sp. | reverse complement strand
CGCATCCTGGCCGTCGGCTCGCGCGCGGACGTGGAGAGCTTCGTCGGCCCCGGCACGACGACCCTTGAGCACACCTCAGGGGTGATCCTGCCCGGCTTCGTCGAACCGCACGTGCACCTGGTGTCCTCGGCGCTGGTGTTCTCCGGGGTGGACTGCTCGCCATACACCAACAAGACCCTCGATGCGGTGCTGGCGGCGCTGACGGCTGCGGTGGCCAAGGCGCCTGCGGGACAGAGCGTCGTCGGGCAACTCTTCGACCCGAGCCTGATGCCCCATCAGGCCACCCTGACCGCCGATCTGCTCGACCGGATCTCCACCACGGTGCCGATCGTGGTGATGAACGCCTCGCAGCACTTCTTCTACGTCAACTCCGCGGCCTACGCCGCGGCAGGCATCACCGCCTCGACGCCCAATCCGCCGGGCGGGGATTACGGCGCGCGCAACGGAACGCTGACCGGCATCGTCGGCGAGAACGCCGCGATGCTCAGCTTCATCAAGGTGCTGCCGCCGCTCACCCCGCAGGTGATCGGCGCGGCGATCACCGGGATCGCCGCGATGGCCGCCAAGCAGGGTGTGACCTACGTCCACGAGGCCGCCACCGGAGCCATCGCCGGGGTCAAGGAGGTCGACCTTTTGCACCAGACGTTCGCCCAGGCGGGCTTTCCGGTGCGCGGGTCGATGTCGCTGTGGGGGGAGAACCTGGCCGGCTTCACCGCCGCCGGGCTGGTGCCGGGATCCGGTGACGACCGGCTGCGCTCGCAGACCGTCAAGTGGGTGTCCGACGGATCGAACCAGGGCTACACCGGCTACATGCGGGAGAACTATCTGGGCCGCGACACCCGCGGAGCGGCGAACTTCACCCCCGAGCAACTGGCCGCCCACTTCGCCGCGACCGTCGAGGCGGGCTGGCCGATCATGTGCCATGTCAACGGTGACGCCGCCGCCGACATGGTGATGGCAGCATTCGCCGAGACCGCCACGCTGCCGTCCTGGGATCGGTCCAAGCGGCACCGCTGCGAGCACTCCTCGCTGCTACACGACGAGCACATCGCCGCGATGGCGTCCCTCGGCATCACTCCGAGCTTTTTGATGAACCATGTTCGGCTGTGGGGCAAGGTGTTCCGCGAGGAGATCCTCGGCGCGGCACGGGCGGACCTGCTCGACCGTTACGGCTCCGCGGTCAAGGCCGGCCTGCGGGCCAGCTTCCACTGCGACTTCTCCGTCTCGCCGATCGGGCCGCTGAACTACATCGCCACCGCCGCCGCCCGCACCATGGCCGACGGCGGGGAGGTGCTCAACGCCGCCGAGCGCGTGACGGTGGCGCAGGCGCTGAAGGGCGCCACCATCGATGCGGCATGGATGTGCCATGCCGACGCGCTGGTGGGCTCGCTGGAGGCGGGCAAGGCCGCCGACTTCGTGCTGCTCGGTGACGATCCGCTGGCGCATGAGGCCGATCCGGATGCGGTGCGCGAGATCCCGGTGCTGGCGACATATCTGGATGGGGCGCAGGTTCACTCGACCTAGACCGTTGATTCGCGCGTGTTACGGCCACGAAAACGATTCCGCCTAACTCCACATCGGACCCTCGGACCGGTATTTACTAGGTGCGTTCGGCGTCGGATACGGGGAAGGGTGGGTCCGGCATGCGCCTCATCGACTTCAAGGCCAAGACACCGTTGATCGGGATGTTCATGGTGTTCCTCGCCATGGCGATCGTCGCGGTGACGGCCTACCTGCACATCGGCTGGTGGTCGGTCCTCGGCTACGCCGCCGCCGCGGGGGTGGCGGTGTTCGGTTTCGTGTTCACCTTCCGCGACATGCCCGCCCCGCCGCACACCGAGGACGGCACCCGATGACCGCCGTTCCGACGCAGCCGCCCGTGCCGGCCACCGAATCCGCACTCACCGCCGAGGACGCCGGCTACCAGAAGCTGCTCAAGCCGCGGCAGCTGCAGATGATCGCCATCGGTGGGGCGATCGGGACGGGTCTGTTCCTCGGGGCCGGGGGACGGCTGGCCGAGGCCGGCCCGGGGCTGTTCATCGTCTACGCGGTCTGCGGGGTCTTCGTTTTCCTGATCCTGCGCGCGATGGGTGAGTTGGTACTGCACCGGCCGTCGTCGGGATCATTCGTCTCCTACGCCCGCGAGTTCCTCGGCGAGAAGGCCGCCTACGTGGCGGGGTGGATGTACTTCCTCAACTGGGCGATGACCACCATCGTCGACTCCACCGCGATCGCCATCTACTTCCGTTTCTGGTCGGTGTTCGACCCGGTGCCCCAGTGGTTGATCGCACTGATAGCACTGGGCCTGGTGCTGGCGGTGAATCTGGTGTCGGTGGCACTCTTCGGCGAATTGGAGTTCTGGGCAGCGCTGGTCAAGGTAATCGCGCTGACGGCGTTCCTGGTGGCCGGCACCATCTTCCTCGCCGGCCGCTACCAGATCGACGGCAACCCGACCGGAGTCAGCGTGGTCGCCGAGACCGGCGGCTGGTTCCCGACAGGCATGCTGCCGCTGGTGCTGGTGACCTCCGGTGTGGTGTTCGCCTATGCCGCGGTGGAACTCGTCGGCACCGCTGCCGGAGAGACCGCCGAGCCCGAGAAGATCATGCCGCGTGCCATCAACTCCGTCATCGCCCGTATCGCGCTGTTCTATGTGGGTT
>JBFYOQ010000120.1:0-5388 GCA_041303735.1 Mycobacterium sp. | reverse complement strand
CGGTGCCAACCCTTTTCGGCCACACCGGTGATATCGCTCATCACATGCTTGATGGTGAGGTACTCCTCGAAGGAGTAGTCGCTCATGTCCTTACCGAACCCGGACGCCCCGAGACCGCCGTGCGGCATCTCGCTGATGATCGGGATGTGGTCGTTGATCCAGACGCAGCCGGCCTTGATCTCCCGCGAAGCCCGCTGGGCGCGGTAGACGTCGCGGGTCCACGCCGAGGCGGCCAGGCCGTAGTCGGTGTCATTGGCCTGGCGCAGCGCGTCGTCGTCCCCGCTGTGGCGGCGCACGGTGAGCACCGGACCGAAGATCTCGTCGCGGTAGACCTCGGAGTCCTCGGCCACATCGGCCAGCAGGGTCGGCAGGTAGTAGGCACCGGGGAGATCCGGGGCCTTGCCGCCGGTGACGACGCGGGCGCCGTGGCCCGGGGCGCGATCGACCATGGCGGCCACCTTGGCGCGGTGAGCGAACGAGATCAGCGGGCCCAGATCGGTGTCGGGGTCCTGCGGGTCGCCGACGGCGATCTTGCCCATCAGTTCGGCCACCCCGGCGACGAAGTCGTCGTAGAGGTTCGCGGCCACGATGGCGCGGGTGGCGGCGGTGCAGTCCTGGCCGGAGTTGATCAGTGCAGCGGCCACCGCTCCGTGCACGGCGGCGTCGAGGTCGGCGTCGTCGAACACCACGAACGGCGCCTTGCCGCCGAGTTCGAGTTGGGTGCGGTGACCCTGTGCGGCCGCGGCGGCCATGACCCTGCGGCCCACCGGGGTGGAGCCGGTGAAGGTGACGACATCGACGCCCGGGTGCCCGGCCAGCGCCTGGCCGACATCCGCGCCCGCTCCGGTGATCACGTTGAGCACGCCGTCGGGCAGGCCGGCTTCCTTGGCCAGCCGGGCCAGGGTCAGCGTGGTGAGCGGGGTGAGTTCGGCGGGCTTGATGACCACCGAGCAGCCGGCGGCCAGGGCGGGGATCACCTTCCACACCGCCATCTGCAGCGGGTAGTTCCACGGGGTGATGGTGGCCACGACGCCGACGGCCTCGCGGCGGATCGAGGAGGTGTGGTCGGCGGAGTACTCCGCTGTGGCCTTGCCCTCCAGGTGGCGCGCCGCCCCGGCGAAGAAGGCGATGTTGTCGACACTGCCGGGGACGTCGAACTCCGTCGCCAGCCGCACCGGCTTGCCGGTCTGGCTGACCTCCTCGGCCACCACCTCGGCAGTGTGAGCTGCCAGCAGTTCGGCCAGCGTGGCCAGCACCGCGGAGCGCTCCGCGGGTGTGGCGCCGGACCAGCCGGGCAGCGCGGCGCGGGCAGAGGCCACCGCGGCGTCGACATCAACCGGCTGTGCCAGGGCCAGTTCGGCCACTACGCTGCCATCAGCCGGGTTGATCACCTGATGCCGATCTCCGCCGGTGATAACCGGGGCTCCGTCGATCCAACTACTCGCAATCACGGGCGCAATTCTACGCATTCCGTGGAATATGTTGCTTAAAACAACGGATTCCGTGCACAATGCAGCCATGGCTGACTCCGGGGCGTCGATCGGCCGGTTCGCCATGCGCGCGCCGGCATCGCGGGCGTCGGGCCCGGCCCATCTCGACGAGATGTCCAAGGCCATCGTCGAGAAACTGCAGCAGGACGGGCGGCGCTCCTATGCCGCCATCGGCAAGTCGGTCGGCCTGTCGGAAGCCGCGGTGCGCCAGCGGGTGCAGCGGCTGGTGGACTCCGGGGTGATGCAGATCGTCGCGGTGACCGATCCGATGCAGCTCGGTTTCGCCCGCCAGGCGATGATCGGCATCCACTGCCAGGGCGACACCACCAAGGTCGCCGAGAAGATCGCCGACATCGACGCCGTCACCTACGTGGTGCTGACCGCCGGCACCTTCGACGCCATCGTCGAAGTGGTCTGCGAGGATGACGCCGAATTACTGGACCTGCTCAACACCGAGATCCGCGCGGTGCCGGGTGTGACGTCCACCGAAACGCTCGTTTATCTGAAACTCGTTAAACAACAATATAATTGGGGTACACGATGACGCTCTCCGCAGAGCACAAGCTGACCGCCGAGCTGGGCGCCAAAGCCGACCGCTATCTGTGGGGTCACTTCGCGCGGCACGGTCACGGCATCACGCCGCCGATCATCACCCGCGGTGAGGGCTGCTACATCTACGACAGCTACGGCAAGCGGTACTTCGACGGACTCTCCGGGCTGTTCACGGTGCAGGTGGGCCACGGCCGCAAGGATCTGGCCGAGGCCGGCGCCAAGCAGGCCGAGACCCTGGAGTTCTTCCCGCTGTGGTCCTATGCCACCCCGCCGGCGATCGAACTCGCCGAGCGGCTGGCGCACTACGCCCCGGGCGACCTCAACCGGGTGTTCTTCACCACCGGTGGCGGCGAGGCCGTGGAGAGCGCGTGGAAGCTGGCCAAGCAGTTCTACAAGCTGACCGGAAAGCCGGGCAAGTACAAGGTGGTGTCGCGGGCCATCGCCTATCACGGCACCCCGCAGGGTGCGCTGGCCATCACCGGCCTGCCGGACTTCAAGGCCCCGTTCGAGCCGCTGACGCCGGGCGGGTTCCGGGTGCCCAACACCAACTTCTACCGCGCACCGGAGGCCTACGCCGACGACGCCAAGGCCTTCGGCAAGTACTGCGCCGACCGGATCGCCGAGGCCATCGAGTTCGAGGGCCCCGACACGGTGTGCGCGGTGTTCCTCGAACCGGTGCAGAACGCCGGCGGCTGCTTCCCGCCGCCGCCGGGATACTTCGACCGGGTCCGCGAGATCTGCGACCAGTACGACGTCCTGCTGGTGTCGGATGAGACGATCTGCGCGTTCGGGCGCATCGGCTCGATGTTCGCCTGCGAGGACCTGGGCTACGTGCCCGACATCATCACCTGTGCCAAGGGCATGAGCTCGGGCTATGCCCCGATCGGCGCGATGATCGCCAGCGACCGGCTCTTCGAACCGTTCAACGACGGCAAGACCACCTTCGGCCACGGCTACACCTTCGGCGGCCACCCGGTGTCGGCGGCGGTGGCGCTGGCCAACCTCGACGTCTTCGAACGCGAGGGCCTCAACGATCACGTCAAGACCAACGCCCCGATCTTCCGGGCCACCCTGGAGAAGCTGCTGGAACTGCCGATCGTCGGCGACGTCCGCGGCGAGGGCTTCTTCTACGGGATCGAGTTGGTGAAGGACAGGGCCACCAAGGAGACCTTCGACGACGCCGAGAGCGAGCGGCTGCTGCGTGGCTTCCTGTCCGCTGCGCTGTTCGAGGCGGGGCTGTACTGCCGCGCCGACGACCGCGGCGACCCGGTGGTGCAGCTGGCTCCGCCGCTGATCAGCGGCCCGGACGAGTTCGACGAGATCTACGAGATCCTGCACCGGGTGCTCGGCGAAGCCAGCCGGCTGCTGTAAAAGTTCTCCTAACAACAGCAACACCAGCCACAGCGCGGCTCCCCGGATTCGGGGCCCGATTCGCTTAATCTGCACTTCCATGGCGATGTTGAGCGGGGCGGGGCGGGTTGCCGCCGTGGTGGCGGCGCTGTTCCTGGCCGCCGGCCCCGCGGTCGCGGTGGCCGAGCCGCCGGACCCCAACAGCTGCCCGTACAAGGTCTCCACCCCGCCGGCCGTCGACTCCTCCGAGGTTCCCAAATCCGGTGCCCCGCCCCAGCCGTTACCGGTGCCGGCCTCCCCCGTCGGCGGTGAGGCGCTCTCGGGCTGCGGGGTGATCGTCGCGGCCGGAACCCCGCCGGTGCCCGCCGACGTCTCCGCCGAGTCCTGGCTGGTGGCCGACATCGACACCGGGGATGTGATCGCCGCCCGCGACCCGCACGGCCGCCACCGCCCGGCCAGTGTGATCAAAGCGCTGACCGCTATGGCGGCCATCAACGAACTGCCGCTGAACCGGATCATCGACGGCACCCAGGACGACGCCAACGCCGAGGGCACCAAGGTGGGCGTCAAGCCGGGCGGCCGATACACCGTCAACGACCTGCTGCACGGGCTGCTGATGTACTCCGGAAACGACGCGGCCGACGCCCTCGCCCGCGCGCTCGGCGGGATGGATGTCGGGCTGGGCAAGATCAACACGCTGGCCGCCAAGCTCGGTGGCCGCGACACCCGGGTGGCCACCCCGTCGGGTCTCGACGGCCCGGGTATGAGCACCTCGGCCTACGACATCGGGCTGGTCTACCGCTACGCCTATAACAACCCGGTGTTCGCCGACATCGTGCGCACCCGCGACTACCAGTTCCCCGACGCCGGCGGCCCGCCGTATCCGGTGGAGAACGACAACAAGCTGCTCTATAACTATCCGGGCGCGCTCGGCGGCAAGACCGGATACACCGACGACGCCGGGCAGACCTTCGTCGGCGCAGCCACGCGGGACGGCCGCCGCCTGATGGCGGTGCTGCTCAAGGGCAGCCGGCAACCCATCGCGCCGTGGGAGCAGACGGCCCGGCTGCTGGACTACGGCTTCGCCACCGCGCCGGGCACCAAGATCGGCACCCTGATCGAACCCGACCCGTCGCTGGCCCCGCCGAAGGCCGACACCGTCAATCTGGCCTCAGCGCCGGTGTTCAGCGCGAACGCGCTTCCGGTGCGGATCGGGGTGGCCGTGATCGGCACCATCGTGGTGTTCGGTCTGATCGGGGCGGCGCGTTCGTTCAATCAGCGCGCCCGGGCCTGACGCGCTCGATTTCTGTCAGAGGGTCGAACTAATGTTCGATTCATGGAGATGCGCACCCCGGACGTCGAGGCGGTACTGGCCGCCCTCGACGAGGTCGCGGTGGCGTGGGACAAGGTGGCCTCCCTGCCGGTCCACGGTCTGGGCGCGGCGCATGTGCTGGAGGTCTTGGACCGGCTGGAAACCCACCGGCGCCGCCAGCCCGCGACCGAGCATGCGCTGCTCGCGCACCTGCAGTCCCAGACCACCGCCAAGGAGATGGGCGCCAAATCCTGGCGGGCGGTGTTGTCCCAACGCCTGGGGATCAGCGGCGCCGAAGCCGGCCGGCGCATCGCCGATTCCGCCCAGCTGGGTCCGCGCCGAGCTGTCACCGGCGAACCCCTGCCACCGGAGCTCCCCGGTACGGCGGCGGCCCAGGCTCGTGGGAGATCGGCAGCGAGCACGTGACGGTGATCCGGGATTTCATGGCCCAGCTGCCGGCCGCTGTCGATGTGGGCACCCGGGCCGCTGCCGATCTCCCCACGAGCCTGGGCCGCCGCCGTACCGGGGAGCTCCGGGGGCAGGGGTTCGCCGGTGACAGCTCGGCGCGGACCCAGCTGGGCGGCATCGGCGATGCGCCGGCCGGCTTCGGCGCCGCTGATCCCCAGGCGTTGGGACAACACCGCCCGCCAGGATTTGGCGCCCATCTCCTTGGCGGTGGTCTGG
>JBFYOQ010000119.1:0-2617 GCA_041303735.1 Mycobacterium sp. | reverse complement strand
CTACGGCGCTCCGGGTGGATATCCCGCACCGCCGCCGCCCGGGTGGGGCGTGCAACCGGGCGGTCGTCCCGGCGGTCTGGGTGTTCGCTTCGGCGCTCGCGTGATCGACGGCATCCTGGTCGGCATCGTGGCGGGCCTGCTCTCGCTGCTCTTTGACGCATCGAGCAACATCATGGTGACCGGATTGTTCTCCGGGGTGCTGATGTTCGGTTACTTCGTCGCCATGGAGGTGACCCAGGGCCGCACGCTCGGCAAGATGCTGCTGGGCCTGCGTGTCCACGGCCCCGGCGGGGCGCCCAAACCAGACTTCAAGCAATCCGCGATCCGCAATGCGTTCACGCTGCTGACGGTCGTGCCCTACGTCGGGGGTCTGCTGGCTTTCATCGCCTACATCGTGATCGCGGTGACCATCAACGGCAGCCCCACCAAGCAGGGCAAGCACGACGAGCTGGCGGGCGGCACTCAGGTAGTCAAGGGCTGAGCGTCGTCAAGGGCTGAGCGTCGTCAAGGGCTAGACGCCTGGTTGCGGTTCCACTCCAGCCAGCCCACCCCGTGGCGGCCGTCGCCGGTCGTGACGCTGGCCCAGGCACGCGGGAAGAAGCTGACCCGGCCGTCCGGTGCGACCAGTCGCACGGGCGCGTTGCCGCGCACCTCGATGCGCGCGCGCAGTGCGCCGGGCTCGAAGGTGACGGTGGTCTCCAGCGGTAGACCGGACGGCGCCAGGGTCGCCTCCGCACTCACCGAGGTGGTCTCGATGATCGGCCCAGCGGGCGGCTGGATGTAGCCGACGCTGACCGGCGGCATATCGGGGATTCGCAGATCCACCCCGTGCAGGTGGGTGCCGTCATCGAGGTGCAGTGCACTCCACACCCAGTCCATGCTCCACCAGTCCCGAACTCCGTGGGAGTGGTCGCGCTGCCCCGCTGCGGCGTTGATCGTGTAGTCCCGTCCGTCGATGGTGACCGATCCGGTTACCGTGCAGGGGATTTCATAGCGGGTGGCGATCCGGTAGGCATACGGCGTGCCGGTGGTTGTCCAGGACAGATCCATCGCCAACTCAGCGGCCCGGCCGGGCTCGTCGTGCAGCAGTCCGGACGGGTCGTCGTAGGCGCGGGCGTCCCCGGACACTTCGACCCGGTACTGCGCGAGTGGGACGGTCGCGGCGTGCCGCATCACGACGCCGTCGCCGCGCAGGTCGTTGGGATCATCGGGTGCCGGCGCGTGGAAATCCAGTAGCGCCACGGTCGGCATGCCGGGCCCGCAGACAAGGGCGTTGATCCAGGCGGTCTGCTGGTTGGGCATCAGACCCAACCGGATCCACCCGCCGATCCCCTGCTCGTCATCGGCGAAGTCCCAGTACCAACTCTCGTTCCACAGCGGCTCGTCGCCGGGGGTGTGTGCGGCTTCGTCGGCCGGATCCACCTCGGGCGGCGTCGGAGTCATCGTGCGCTCGGAAGGACATCGAGTGCGTCGGTGTCCAGCACGTGGCTGCTGTGCCGGTCGAGCATGGTCATGAACATCTGATCGCCCCGTGGCGTCTGCACCACCAGCATCGAGGACACGATCGACATCATCACGCCGAAGAAACTCTGCCGGCGCACACCCTCGCGGACCTCGGCCAGGCTCAGCGCCGGGTTCGGCCCAAGGCCACCGTGGTAGGCGGCGAGCAGTTGGTCGTAGTGTGCGCGCCGGTCGGCCACCGACAGCGCACACCCGAGGAAGTACGCCACGTCGGTCATCACCGGACCCCAGGTGACGGTCTGCCAATCCACCACCGTCAGCGGGCGCAGCGATCCGGGCCGGCCGAACAGCATGTTGTCGAGGCGGTAGTCGCCGTGCACAAGTCCCTGAGCCCGGGCGGAGGCGGCCTCCTGCTCGAGATAGGCGTCGAAGCCGTCCACCAGCCGGTGGCATACCTGTCGCTGCTCTGCGGTGATGTCTGCGCCGTAGCGGTCGACGAACCCGGCGAACAGGGCGGTGATGAGTTCCTGGTTCACCGGTGTCTCGCGGTTGAGCCACGCCGCATCGGCGAGCGCCTGGCTGCCGATCAGTGGTGCGTGTAGCCGGCCCAACTGGGTCAGCGCCAGGGTGGCGTCGGTGATTGCCGCACCTCGGATCTCGTCGCCGACCTCCGCCGGGGCGGCATCGTCGAGCAGCAGCGTGAAGATGCCGGTGTCGGGCTCGTACGAGGCGTGGAAGCACTGCGCGATGGGGCCGTCGGTCCCGGCGGCGAGGGTGGGCGCGATGTCGGAGTAGAACCGGACCTCGCGTTCATAGAGTCCGAGCGCCTTGCCGGTCTGACGGCTCACCGGATCACTGGCCGCCACCTTGAGTACCACCGACGCCGGGCCGTCTCCAGCCCCGTAGGTCAGGCCCAGCCGGTAACACTCGCTCATCTGCCCGGTGCCGATGCGTTCGACGGTGAACGACTCAACCTCCCCCGCGCCGAGTGCGGTGGTGAGCCACTGCGCGGTCAGGTCGTCGGGGCGTTCCAGAGTCGTCCGCGTCACCGATCCAACGTATCGGGTGCGGGCGCGCCGGCGAGGGAGAAATTCGCCCACGCCTGCCGGCGGTGCGGATGCGGGTCGTACTCGACGTGGGTGTGCCGGTCGAACAC
>JBFYOQ010000118.1:0-11727 GCA_041303735.1 Mycobacterium sp. | reverse complement strand
CTACATCCAGCGGTTCTCCACCGAGGCCGGCGTGCAGCGGATCTACGAACTGCCCGTCGCCCAGTGCGCGGACGAGGAGCGATGTCGCCCCCGCTGCTTTTCGGCCGATATCGGGGTTGTCCGGACCGCGGGCCGAGGCGAATCCGCCATTGTTCTCCAGCGAGATGGTGCCCGAGAACACCAGGCCGCCGTCGCCGAACGCGACCGTCGAGGTGGACCGGCCGCCCATCACGGGGTCATTGACCGTTGTCCAGGCCGCCACGTTGCCGGCATCGTTGAAGTCGAGAAGAACGACCGCCGGCGCAGCGGGCGGTGTCGGCGTGTTCGTCGTCTCGTCTGCGCTGGCCCTCTGCCCGGTGCTGGCGCACGACACCAGCAGTACCGCCAGGCAGGACAATGCGATACCGAGTCGCCAACGTCTGATCGGTTCCTTGCGACTTCGCATGACGTCAATCTATGGCCGTTGATCGCCCCGGATCAACCGTCCGTACGCTCAGACGTCGCCCACCATCCGGTAAGCCCTGAGGAGTCCGCCCGTGTCGACACCGTTTGACGCCGTCACCTTCGTCCACGGGCCGGCCATGAAGAACCGTTTCATGTTGTCCCCGCTGACCAATCAGCAGAGCAATCCGGACGGGACGCTCTCCGATGACGAACAGCGGTGGTTGACGATGCGCGCCGCGGGCGGGTTCGGCATGACGATGACGTGTGCGAGCCACGTCGACCCGCTCGGTCAGGGCTTCCCAGGCCAGCTGGGATGCTTCAGCGACGAGCATCTCCCGGGCCTGACCCGGCTGGCGGCGGGGATCCGCGCGCAGGGCAGTGTGGCGATCGTCCAGCTGCACCACGCGGGACGCCGTGCCCCGGCTGAGCTCACCGGCGCATTGCCCGTCGCTCCGGCCGATGACGCCAAGTCGGGGGCGCGAGCGCTGACACCTCCCGAGGTGCAGGGGGTCATCGAGTCGTTCGTCGCGGCCGCGGCCCGCTGCGATGAGGCGGGATTCGACGGTGTCGAACTGCACGGCGCACACGACTACCTGCTGTGCGAGTTCCTCAATGCCGAGTTCAATGATCGAACCGACGAGTTCGGTGGCAGCCGCGAGGCGCGGTTCCGCATCTTCGAGGAGATCATCTCGGGCATCCGCCGCCGTTGCCGCCCGGACTTCCACCTAGGGGTGCGGCTCTCACCCGAGCGATTCGGCATGGCCACGGCCGACGTCATCGACGCCTTCGAGCGGCTGGTCGCAACGGAGCAGGTCGATCTCATCGACCTTTCGCTCTGGGATGTGTTCAAGGAGGCGGCCGACGAGCAGTTCGCGTCCCGGCCACTGCTCGAGCTGTTCACCGACCTCGACCGGGGACCGGTTCGCCTCGCCGTCGCCGGTCACCTCTACTCGGGATCGGACGTACAGCGCGCACTCGACCGCGGCGCCGACATCGTGGCGATCGGCCGGGCGGCGATCACCAACCACGATTTCCCGCGGCTGCTGCAGGCGGATCCCACCGCGGCGATGCGTGAGCTGCCCGTTTCCCGGGACGTCCTCGCTGCCGAGGGACTCGGGCCGGCGTTCCTGGAGTACATGGCGAACTGGAAAGGATTCGTCGGCGCCTGACCGCTGTAACGTCGCCTCCATGAGGTACGGAATCTTCGGCGGCGCTGTCAACACCGGAACGATCGACGACATGGTGGCCGAGGCAGCGGCGGCCGAACGGGATGGTTTCGCCGCGTACTGGGCGCCCCACATCTTCGGCCACGACGCGTTGACCGCGCTGGCGGTGGTGGGCACCCAGGTGCCCCGCATCGAGCTGGGCACATCGGTGGTGCCGACGTTCCCGCGTCACCCGCATGCGATCGCCCAGCAGGCCCACACCGTGGCCGCCGCATCGGGAAACCGCTTCACCCTGGGCATCGGCCTGAGCCACAAGATCGTCATCGAGAACATGTTCGGCATGAGTTATGACAAGCCGGTGCGACACCTACGTGAGTATCTGAGCGTCCTGATGCCGCTGTCGCGCAACGAGCCGGCGAACTTCGACGGCGAGATGTACAAGGTGCATGCCGGCATCAGCGCCAAGGGATCGAATGGATTCAGCGTGGTGGTGGCCGCGCTGGGGGAGCAGATGCTGCGCGTCACGGCGGCTCTGGCCGACGGAACGCTGACCTGGTGCACCGGCCCGGCGACCCTGGCCGCGCACACCATCCCGACCATCACCAGGGCCGCCGAGGAATTCGGCCGCCCGGCGCCGCGGGTGATCGCGGCGCTGCCGGTCTGCGTCACCAACGACACCGAAGCCGCAGCTGCTCGCGCGGCGGAGACGTTCGCGGCCTACGGCGCGCTGCCCAGCTACCGCGCGATGCTCGACCGTGAAGGCGTGGCCGGCCCCGCTGACATCGCCATCATCGGCAACACCGCGCAGGTGCGCGACCGGGTCGGGGCGCTGGCCGATATCGGTGTCACCGACTTCGCCGCCGTGGAGTTCGGTGCGACACCCGAGGAGATCTCCGCCACGCGCGACGCCCTGAAAGGCCTGCTTGCATGACCCGATTCGACGGGCTGACCATGGTGGTGACCGGGGTGTCGTCAGGCATCGGACTGGCCACCGCGCGCCGGTTGCTCGCCGACGGCGCGTCCGTCGTGGGCTGCGATATCGCCCCGGCCGACGAACTGGACGGCGCGAAAGGATTCACCTTCATTCCCGCCGACGTCACCGACGAGGACGCGGTGTCCGCCGTCTTCGCCGCGGTGCCGGGCCGGCTGGCCGGTGTGGTGCATTCAGCCGGGGTACCCGGCGGCGGGCCGATCCACATGCTCGACGCGCAGGAGTGGGCGCGGGTGATCAACATCAATCTGACCGCGACGTTCCTGGTCGCCAAGGCCGCCGTCGCGGCCATGCTGACTCAGGATCGGATCAACGGTGAGCGCGGTTCGATCGTCACCCTGTCCAGTGTCGAGGGCCTCGAAGGTACAGCCGGGGGAAGTTGCTACAACGCCGCCAAAGGCGGTGTGGTGCTGCTGACCAAGAACATCGCCATCGACTACGGCCCCAGCGGCATTCGGTGCAACGCGATCTGTCCGGGCTTCATCGACACCCCCATGCTCGATGCGGTCCTGTCGAGTCCGGAGATGGCGGCGGTCAAGGCCGGGGTCACCCACGAACATGCGCTGCGCCGCCGCGGCACGCCTGAGGAGATCGCCGCCGTGGCGGCCTTCCTGCTGTCGGCGGACGCCTCATTCGTCACCGGGCAGGCCATCGCGGTGGACGGTGGCTACACCGCTGGCCGCGACCATGGTGTGACGGATATGTTGGGACTTGCCGGGGACTGACCCGCCGGTGACGTGGATGGAGGACCGATGACATCAGGTGTGATCGACAGCGCAGTGGTCGAGCGGGCCCGCGGGCTGCGCGACGTTGTCGCCGCCGAGGCCGCGGAGTCCGAACGGCTGCGCACGATGTCACCACCCATCGTGGACGCGCTGTGGTCCAGCGGTCTGATGACGGCGTTCAACCCCCGCGAGGCCGGCGGTGACGAGCCGGACCTCGCGGCCATGATCGAGACTTGGATCGAGATGGCCTGGCAGGACGGCTCGTTCGGGTGGATCGGCATCGCGAACTTCCCGTCGGTGCTGGCCGCGGCCTGCTACCTGCCGGACGAGGGATTCGCGGAGGTGTTCTCCCGCAACGACAACCAGGTCACGATGGGTGGTCAATTCGCCCCGCTCGGCCAGGGCGTGATCGTCGACGGGGGATACCGGCTGACCGGAGCGTGGAACTTCGGCTCCGGCACCGGGCACTCCCAGTACGTCGCCGCGGGCTTCATGCCGATGTGCGACGGTCAGCCGCGCATGATGGACAACGGCATGCCGGTCATGGCGGTCGCCATCATCCCGCGTGAGCAGGTCACCTTCACCGACGGCTGGCATGTGCAGGGACTCAAGGGCACCGGCTCGTACGACTACAACGTGGTGGATGTCTTCGTACCGGAGCACCGCACCTTCGAGTTGTTCTCCCGGGAACCGCGACGAGGGTCGTCCGCGGTGGGCCGGATGGGACTGATGGCCATCACCGCCGCCGGCCACGCGGCCTGGGCGCTCGGTGTCGCCAAAAGCATGCTCGACGACGTGCAGGAACTGGCGGCCACCAAATTCCGGATGAGTGACATGGCCTCGCTGGCCACCCGCCCGACGTTCCAAAAGGACCTGGCCCATCACGTCAGCGCCTGGCGGGCGGCCCGGCTGCTGCTGCTGGATGTGTTCGGCGACGCCGAGGCGGCGGCCGCCGGCGACGGGCTCACGCCGGCGAACCGGGCCGACCTGCGGGCCGCCGCCGTGTACATCACCGATGTGGCCCGCGAATGCGCGCAGTGGGCGCACCTGGCGGCCGGGACCACGTCCATCCGCGAGGGCTCCCGACTCGAGCGCGCGTTCCGCGATATCTACACCGGCACGCAGCACGCCTTCATCAGCGAGAAGGTCGCCATGGACGCCGCGCAGGTGTGGCTGGGCCTGGTGGAGGATCAGTTCGCGCTCTGACGGCCCGCCAGGCGCCCGTTGACCACAGCGCCCAGGCGATGAGCACCGGCTGAAAGAACAGCCGGATGAATCGTGCGCGGTCGCTGGTGAGGCCGAAGGCGTCACGGTGGTTCATCCACTGGGCGATGTTGCCGGGGAAGATCGCGACGAAGAAGGCCGCCAGCACCCACCCGACGACAACGCGCCGCCTGGCGAGCAGGATCATCGACGCGCCGAGAGCGATCTCCACCGCACCGGAGGCCAGCACCGTGACGTCCGGGGGCACCGGGATCCAGGTCGGCACCTGCGCCTGGAACTCCTCGCGGGCGAACGTCAGGTGGCCGATGCCGGCCATAACCATGATCGCTCCCAGCGCGATCCGGCCGATCTTCTGAGCAGCTGTCTCTGTCATGTGGGCACCAGCCAATCATGAAATGATCTGTGGTCGTGAGTTCGTTCGAGGTCGCCGAGGCCGGTATCGCGGAGCTTCGCCGGGCGCTGGAGGGCGGCCGGGTCACCAGCGTCGGGTTGGTCGAGGCCTACCTGCGCCGCATCGAGGCCTATGACCGCAGCGGGCCGATGCTGAACTCGGTTGTCGTGGACAACCCCGGTGCCCTGGCCGAAGCCGCCGCCTCCGATCAGCGCCGGTCCGGGGGGCAGGTGCTCGGCCCACTGGACGGCATCCCCTACACAGCCAAGGACAGTTACCTGGCCACAGGGCTGACCGCCGCAGCCGGATCGCACGCGTTCGCGGATCTGACCGCCCACCGGGACGCCTTCGCCATCGAGCGGCTGCGCCGCGGTGGCGCGATCCTGATCGGGCTGACGAACATGCCGCCGATGGCCAACGGCGGTATGCAGCGCGGTCTGTACGGACGGGCCGAAAGTCCCTATAGCGAGAAGTTTTTGACCTCTGCCTTCGGGTCGGGTTCCTCCAACGGCTCCGGGACCGCGACCGCGGCGAGCTTCGCCGCGTTCGGGCTGGGGGAGGAGACGTGGTCCAGTGGGCGCGCACCGGCCACCAACAACGCCCTGTGCGCCTACACACCCTCGCGCGGGGTGATCTCGGTGCGCGGCAACTGGCCGCTGGTGCCGACCATGGACGTGGTCGTCCCGCACACCCGCACCATGGCCGACATGTTCGAGGTGCTCGACATCGTCGTCGCCGACGATCCCGAGTCCCGCGGCGACTTCTGGCGGATGCAACCGTGGGTCAGGATTCCCCGCGCATCCTCCAAGCGGCCCCGCTCGTATCAGGATCTGGTGCCCGGCGATCGCGACGGTGCCCGACGGGCATTGGTGGGCAAGCGATTCGGGGTTCCGCGCATGTATGTCAACGCCGACCCGGAGGCCGGTGTCGGCGAGGGCCTGGGCATCGGCGGGCCGACCGGACAGCGGATCGAGACCCGGCAGTCCGTCATCGATTTGTTCGGGGCCGCGGGTGCCGCCCTGACCGCCGCGGGCGCCGAAGTGGTTCTGGTGGACTTCCCGGTGGTCTCCAACTACGAGCGCGACCGACCCGGCGTGCCGTCGATCAAGACGCGCGGCCTCGTCAGCCCGGAGTTTCTCGACCGCGAGGTCCTCGACCTCTCGGCGTGGGCCTGGGACGACTTCCTGCGCGCCAACGGCGATCCGGCCATTCCTGATCTCGCCGCGGTGGACGGCAGCCGGATCTGGGTCAACGACCCCGGCGCACTGCCCGACCGGGTGCAGGGATTCGGTGAGGCCAGCGATGACATCAACGCCTACCCCGCGTTCATCCGGGAGCACCCCATCGGCTCGTTCCTCGACATCCCCCACCTCGAGGAGGGATTGCGTGGGCTGGAGAGAACCCGCCGCGTCGATCTCGAGGAGTGGATGCACCGGCGCGGCCTGGATGCGGTGATCTTCCCGACCGTCGCCGATGTCGGCCCCGCCGATATGGACGTCAACCGCGCCTCGGCCGACCTCGGCTGGCGCAACGGCGTGTGGGTGGCCAACGGCAATCTGGTGCCGCGCCACCTCGGGATCCCGACGGTGACGGTCCCGATGGGCGTCATGGCCGATATCGGGATGCCCGTCGGGTTGACGTTCGCCGGCCGCGCCTATGACGATGCCGCGCTGCTGAGATTTGCCGCCGCATTCGAGGCGACCGGCGCCCGACGCACCACTCCGCCCCGCACACCGCCTCTATGATCGCCACCATGGACGGTCCCAGCGGCTACCTGATGCCGGCCGAGTCCGCTCCGCAGGACCGGGTGTGGATGGCCTTACCCTGCGCGGGATATTCCCTCGGCGACACCGCCGAAGATCAACACGAGGCGCGCTCCACCTGGGCCGCGGTGGCACACGCCGTCGCTGAGTTCGAGCCCGTCACCATGGTCGTGCACCCGGCCGAACGCGCGATCGCCGACCGCTACCTCTCGGCCGGTATCGACGTCATCGAGGCGCCGATCAACGACGCCTGGATGCGAGATATCGGCCCGACCTTCGTGCACGCCGCCGACGGGTCGGTCGCCGCGGTGGACTGGGTGTTCAACGGCTGGGGCGCCCAGGACTGGGCGCAGTGGGATCTCGACGCGCGCATCGGCCGAGTGGTCGCCGACGCCGCCGGGGCACCGGTGATCAGTTCCGCGCTGGTCAACGAGGGCGGTGGCATCCACGTCGACGGCCAGGGCACCGTGCTGGTCACCGACACCGTGCAACTCGACCCCGGCCGCAATCCCGGACTGAGCCGATCCGATGTCGAAGCCGAGTTGGCGCGCACCATCGGCGCCGCCCATGCGGTGTGGCTGCCGAGGGGGCTGACGCGGGACTTCCAGCGGTTCGGAACCCGCGGACACGTCGACATCGTGGCCGCGATCACCTCACCCGGCCGGCTCCTGCTGCACACCCAGCGCGACGCATCCCATCCCGATTACCCGGTGTGTCCGGAGATCCGGGCCGCGTTGGAGGGCACCCACGACGCCGCCGGCCGGTCGTGGGAGATCACCGAGATGCCCGCTCCGGCGACGCTGACCGACGCTGAGGGCTTCGTCGACTACAGCTACATCAACCATCTGGTGGTCAACGGCGGTGTCCTCGCCTGCGGATTCGGCGACGCCCATGATGCGGACGCGCAAGCCATCCTCGCCGAGCAATACCCGGGCCGGCGGGTGGTCACCGTCGATGCCCGACCGTTGTTCGCCCGCGGCGGCGGTATCCACTGCATCACCCAGCAGCAGCCTTCGCCGCGATTGGCGAAGTAGGTCAAGTTTGCTGGCGCTGCTGCGTGTGCTTAGCTGAATCAGGCCACATTCGAAAAAGGGGGCATCCGTGCAGACACGAATGCGTCATCTGATCCCAGGGTTGGCGGCGGCAACAGTTGTTGCGGGCATCGTCATCGCACCGACCGCATGGGCCGACTGCAACTCGACCGGCGGAAGCACCCTGTGCTCCAGTGGCGGCACCGTCCGCGGAAGCTCGGGTGCCCCGGCGGAGCTTCCCACCTTCGACCCGTATCCGTGCGTGGGCACGCCGGGGTGCGATTACTACGACTCCTACGACCCGGGCCTGATCTTCGATCTGCCCAACTTCGGCTTCGGCGGCGGCGGCGGTAACCGGCCGCAACCCCGCTAGCCATGTCACCCGCCCCCTACCCACCTCCCAAGGAGTCCGACATGTCGTTCACAGTTCGTGTGGCACTCAGTGCGGCAGCAGTCGCCGGCGTGATGCTCGCCGCCGCACCGGCGGCGCTGGCCGAGGATCCGCCCAACTGCACCGCAGCCGATATGGCCGGGGTGGCGGCCGGTGTCTCGGCGGCGACGTCGGCCTACCTGTTCACCCATCCGGATGTGAACGCATTCGTCACCGGACTCAAGGGCCAGCCGCGCGATCAGATCAGGTCCCAGGTTCAGGATTATCTGGGCGCCAACCCGCAGACCAAGGCGGAGATCCAGGCGATCCGTCAGCCTTTGGCTGACCTGCGGACGCGGTGTGGTGGCGCCGATGACGACCCGATGTCCTGACGGTCGCTGCGTTCCTCAGTTCGCGAGGTGGTCGATCACCGCATCGAAGGCGTTGAGCACGAACGCGTCGGTGGCCGGATCTGAGGACACCGGCTGCGAGGACTGTTTGACGATCGCGATCTTGCGTCGGCGGTCGATGTAGATCCACTGGCCGTGCACGCCGATCGCGCTGATGGCCTCATGGCCCGGGGTGTGGCGGATCCACCACTGGGCGCGGTAACTCCAGTCCCCGCCGGCCCACGCTCCGACGGCTTCGGGCCCGCGGGAGAACGCCTCGCGGCTGCCCCCTCGCTCGAGGGTGTCGATGATGTCGTCCGCGACGATGCGCTGACCGTCCACCACACCGCCACCGAGCATCATCATCGCGAAGCGCATCAGGTCACGCGGTGCCGCATTAAGGCCGCCGCCGGCGACCAGCGTGCCGCAGCGATCGAGCAGCACGTAGGTCTCTGCCTCGGTGCCGAGCTTTGTCCAGAGCACCTCCGACATCTGATCCTGGAACGACTTGCCGGTGGCCCGGTTGGTGATCCAGTTGACGACGTCGGTCTTCGGGGTCTGATAGCAGAAGATCTCGCCGTGTTCGTAGGCCGGATTCCTGGCGAGGGTGACCAGGAAGTCGTACAGGCCACCGACTGACTGCCCGGGCGGTGTCTCCAGCCATCCCAGTGCCTGTCCATAGCTGGTGATGCCCGAGGTGGGGTCGGCATAGTCCTCGCGGAAGTTCATCGAGTTCACCATGTCGAGCACCTGGCCGATGGTCGCATCGGCGAACGCCGATGACTCGGCCAACTCGGGCACGACGGTGACCACCGGCGCGGCCTCGTCCAGCAGGCCATCGGCGGCGGCGATGAGTGCGAACAGACCGGCGAATGATTTCGTCACCGACATCATCTGGTGCGGCTGGGTGGCGTGCATGCCATTGGCATAGTGCTCGTAGACGAGGCGATCCGGTGTCGCGACGAGCAGGGCGTCGGTATAGGTCTCGCGCAGGAACGTCGCGAAGTCGCTCGCGCTGCCGTCGGCCCTGGCGACGCTCAGAGCGTCGATGGACGGGTCGGCCTCGAGGGGGACGGGCCGCGGGGCGGCACTGGTCCGGATCGGCGCCGACGGGAAGATCGTCCGCATGTGCAGATACGCCCAGCGGTTGTAGGGACCCACCATCAACGCGTTGGAGCGGTCGACCCGCTTGGCCGGCGGCGGAGGGAAGCCCTCCATGATGCCGAGCTCGTGGGCGCTCGCGTACCGGTCGTCGGTCACCCGCCGAATCCTATCGCCGTGACACCGCCGGCTTCAGGATGCCTGCAGTTCCCGCTTCTTGGCTTCGCGGTCCAGCATCCGGTCGCGTTGTTCCTCGAACTTGCGGACCTGGCCCTCCAGGGTGGCGAGATAGTCGGCGAGCTGTTCGCGGCGCTGCTCGCCGGCGGCGCTGAAGTCCTCGCGTTCGAAGATCCGCCACTTGCGCAGGGTGGGTGTCAGCACCTCTTCGAGGTGCTGACGCGGATCGTAGATGCCGTGCTTGGCCATCAGCACGCCGTTGCGGCGGAAGTTGGGCATGCCCTGCCCGGGCATCCGGAAGTTCTCGACGATGGAGGCGACGGCTTCCAGCGCCTGATCCGGTGCGAGGTCCAGGGCCGCTCCACACATGTTGCGGTAGAAGATCATGTGCAGGTTCTCGTCGGCGGCGATGCGCGCAAGCATGCGGTCGGCTATCGGTTCCCCGCACGCCTTGCCGGTGTTGCGGTGGCTCACCCGGGTGGCGAGTTCCTGGAACGAGACGTAGGCGATCGACAGCAGGAAGTCGGTCTTGTGCCGTTCCTCTTCCTCGGCGGTGGTGTCGAACCCGTTGGTCATGTGCGCCATCCGGGCCTGCTCGAGGGCGACCGGATCGACTGCCCGGCTGACGACGAGATAGTCGCGCATGACGATGCTGTGGCGGCTTTCCTCCGCGGTCCAGCGGCCCACCCAGGTGCCCCAGGCGTCATCGAGGGAGAAGTGCTCCGCCGCCTGACGGTGGTAGGAGGGCAGGTTGTCCTCGGTCAGCAGGTTGGTGATCATCGCCGCCTTGGCGACCTCGCTGAGCTGGGACTGCTCCGGTGACCAGTCGTCTCCGCCCATCGCGGCGAAATTGCGGCCACGGTCCCACGGCACGTAGTCATGCGGATGCCAGTCGACCGTCGCCGCGAAATGGCGGTTGACGTTGTCGGCGGCAACCGGCTCGAGCTCCGTGAGCAACTCGAGATCGGTGAACTCTCGCGGCATCGCACCCTGTCCCTGCTTGAGGCAGCAGGGGCACGTCACCCGCGGCAATCATTGAGTTGGATATTTCTTTTACGAGTTTACCAGGCGAAACGCCGCGAACGGCTCAGCCCGCGGCGCACCCGGCGACGAACAGCGCCGCCGGAATCACGGCATCGTCAGGTGGGGTCGTGGTGGTCGGATTGGTCCCGCAGACCGCGCTCTTGTCCTTAGGAATCCAGAACTGCCCCTGCTGCTCGAAGATGAAGGACGTCGGCGCGCCCATCTGTGGATTGTCCTTGCCGGCCAGCAGACCGCTGGTCACCGCCCAGCCATCGGCGCAGGTCAACTCGTCGACGGTGTACAGATTGTTGGCGCCGAGAGCCTCGGCTGCCTGGGCGGCCGGTTGCGCCAGGGCGTCCTTGGTGCACTCGGTCATCCCGCCCACCATCGGGCTGCTGGTCTGGGTGGTCGGCGCTGTCGAGGTCGTGGTCGGCGCTGTCGAGGTCGCCGATGCCGTTGTCGTTGTGGTGGACGTCACGGTGACGGTGCTCGTGCCTGCCGATGACGCCGCGGGCTTGGCATCTTCATTGGCCCCGTCGTTGGCGCATGCCGACAGGGAGATGACGGCCAGGCCGGTGAGCCCGATCGTGATGGTGGTGGCGCGGTTCATGAATCCTCCGAGTCGGGTCCGTCGGCTACAGATCCTGTCAGACGATGCGCCCATTCACCTGGTTCGAAACGCTGGTTGAATCTCTGTCGTGACCTCACGACGGCTTCCGGGTGCGGTGCTGGCGGTGCTGAGCGTGGTGACGGTGGTCGCCGCCCTGGCGGTGTTCGGCACCGACCGGCCCTCGGTGCGGACCGGAACCGATGTCATCGGCGGCCCGTACGCGACGTTGCTGGACACCGCCGTCGATCTCGGGCCGGCGCGCGGCGGGCGGGTCCAGCTCACCGCCGCGCTGCGCACAGCGTCGCGTCCCGTCGAGCTCGAC
>JBFYOQ010000117.1:0-5200 GCA_041303735.1 Mycobacterium sp. | reverse complement strand
GCTGCTGCTCTTTGGCCTTGCGGTAGAGCCGGGACCGCTGGCCGCGGTATCCCTTGGATGCCTTAAGGACTGTCCGCCGCTTCTTCTGGGCGTTGACTGCGCGTTTGACGCGTGCCATGAGGGTGTTCCTTGTCTCGTTCTGGGTCTCGTGCGGAAAAAGTCGTGTGGTCTGGCCGACTAGCCGTTCAGCATCTTGTTGACGCGTTTGGTGTCATTCGCCGACACCTCGGTTCGACCGTCGAGCCGACGGGTCCGCTTGGACGGCTTGTGCTCAAGCAGGTGGCGACGGCCGGCCTTCTGGCGCACGATCTTGCCGGTGCCGGTCTTTCGGAAGCGCTTGCTGGCGCCGCTGTGGGTCTTGGCCTTGGGCATGGTGTCCTCAGTTCTCGTGGTTCTCGATCAGTGGTTCGGTTCTATTCAGCAGCGGGTGCGTCCGCGTCGGCTTCCGGCTCGGGGGCCGGAGCGCCGACGGTCTGCGTGGCCGCCCGGGCGCGGGTCTTCGCGCCGCGGTGCGGTGCCAGCACCATCGTCATGTTCCGGCCGTCCTGCTTGGCCGAGGTCTCGATGAAGCCGTAGTCGGCGACATCGGCACCCAGTCGCTGCAGCAGCCGGTAGCCGAGTTCGGGCCTGGACTGCTCGCGACCGCGGAACATGATCGTCACCTTGACCTTCGACCCCGCCTCGAGGAAGCGGATGACGTGACCCTTCTTGGTCTCGTAGTCATGCGGGTCGATCTTGGGACGGAGTTTCTGTTCCTTGACGACGGTCTGCTGCTGGTTCTTGCGGGACTCGCGTGCCTTCTGAGCCGCCTCGTACTTGAACTTGCCGTAGTCCATGATCTTGCAGACGGGCGGGCGGGCCTCTGGTGCTACCTCGACGAGGTCGAGATCGGCATCGGCGGCGACGCGAAGAGCGTCTTCGATTCGCACGATGCCCACCTGCTCGCCGCCTGGTCCGATCAACCGGACTTCAGGTACGCGAATGCGCTCGTTGACGCGGGTCTCAGTGCTGATGGGGCCTCCCTGGTCGGCTTTGGTTGTCTACCTCTGAGGTTGTCTACCTCTGACCGCACCGACAAAACCGGACAGGCCGCGGGGCACCACGCCACCAGCGCTCTGTTCAATCGAACAGAAGGGCCCTGCACGTGGCAGGACCCAAGCCGACCGATCACGGCTCACGCCGCCTACGCCGCAGCGCAGGAACGAACACCCGGAGGTGTTCGTGACCGGACCGCTGTGCCTGATCTGGCCAGCGGTGGGAGTGGGACTCCTCTTGCTGTCCTGGCAATCGCCGGGACGGTCGTACGTGGGAGTCTAACAGGCATGCCCGATGAGCCCAGCATCCGCGAACTGGCCGATATCCCGGCTGTTGAGGTGATCAGCCGGGCGGCGGTGATGCTGATGAGCGCGGCCGCCGAGAAACTCGGCCTGGCCTCCGATGACCCCGATGAGGCCGAACACCGCGACCTCGACGAGGCACGGCGGCTCATCACCGCACTGGCCGGGCTCATCACCGCTGCCGAACCGCATCTGGGCCCGCACCGGCAGCCGATGCGGGACGGCCTGCGCGCGCTGCAACTGGGCTTCCGTGAGGCCAGCGCCGTACCCGACGAGCCCGGCGACGGGCCCGGCGAGAAATACACCGGCCCGGTGCGCTAGGTGCTGGGACAGCCAGGCCGCCCGGAATATCCTGGCGGCCTATGACAAGACCTGTGACAGCGACGACGCACCGGTCCCGGTCCAGGTTCGGCTGGGTTCCCGCGGCGGCGGGCTGGACCCTCGGTGTGATCGCCGCGGCGTCCCTGTTGTCCAGCGTCTCCACCACGGTCCGCCACCTGACCAGGGTTCCCCGCGAGTTCATCGACCACTATCTGTTCAACTTCCCCGACACCAGCTTCGCGTGGGCGTTCGCGGTCGCGGTGCTGGCCGGCGCACTGGCCGCGCGCAAGCGCATCGCCTGGTGGGTGCTGCTGATCAACGTGATGATCGCGGTCGGCTTCGACATCGCGTCGCTGACCCAGCGTGACGGCGGCCGACTCGAGGCCGTCGGCGAGTTCCTCGGGCTGACCCTGCACATCGCGGTCATCGCGGTGCTGCTGCTGTCCTACGGCGAGTTCTGGGCGAAGGTGCGCAGCGGCGCTGTACTCAAGGCCGCCGCCGTGCTCGTCGCCGGCAACCTGGTCGGGATCGGGGTGGCGTGGGGACTGCTGGAGTTGTTCCCCGGCTCACTGCAACCCGAGTATCGGCTGGCCTACGCCGTCAACCGGGTCAGCGGGTTCGCCTCCGCGACACCGGATTTGTTCGTCGGCACGCCGCACGTCTTCCTCAACGCGCTGATGGGGTTGTTCGGCGCGCTGGCCCTGATGGCCGCCGCCGTGGTCCTGTTCCAGTCGCAACGGTCCGATAACGCGCTGACCGGTGAGGACGAGTCGGCGATCCGCGGGCTGCTGGCCGCGTACGGGAAGAACGATTCGCTGGGCTACTTCGCCACCCGCCGCGACAAGTCGGTGGCGTTCGCGGCCAACGGCCGCGCCGCGGTCACCTACCGCGTCGAGATCGGCGTCTGCCTGGCCAGTGGCGACCCCGTCGGCGATCCGAAGTCCTGGCCGCAGGCGATCACCGCATGGCTGCAGTTGTGCGAACAGTACGGCTGGGCTCCCGGGGTGATGGGTGCCAGTTCCACGGGGGCGCAAGCCTTCCGGGAGGCAGGCCTCAGCGCCCTGCAACTCGGCGATGAGGCGATCCTCTATCCGGACAAGTTCCGGCTCTCCGGTCCGGAGATGCGCGCGGTTCGTCAGGCGGTGACCCGGGCCCGCCGATCCGGGCTGACGGTTCGGATGCGACGCCACCACGATCTGTCGGCCGGGGAGATGGCCGAGGTGATCGCCCGCGCCGACGCCTGGCGGGATACCGAGACCGAGCGCGGATTCTCGATGGCCCTGGGCCGGTTGGGCGACCCGGCCGACGGCGACTGTCTATTGGTTGAAGCAGTGGAGGGCGCCGGAAACGTCGTCGGGATGCTGTCGTTCGTGCCGTGGGGCGGCAACGGGATCTCCCTGGATCTCATGCGCCGCTCCCCGCAGTCCCCCAACGGCACGGTCGAGTTGATGGTCAGCGAGGTGCTGCAGCAGGCCGACACCGTCGGGGTCAGCCGGGTGTCGCTGAACTTCGCCATGTTCCGCTCCGCATTCGAGCAGGGCGCACAACTCGGCGCGGGTCCGGTGGCGCGGCTGTGGCGGGCACTGCTGGTCTTCTTCTCCCGGTGGTGGCAACTGGAGACGCTGTACCGCTCGAACATGAAGTACCAGCCCCAGTGGGTTCCGCGTTACGCCTGCTACGAGGACACCCGGCTCATTCCGCGGGTCGGGGTGGCTTCGGTGATCGCCGAGGGCTTTCTGGTGCTGCCCTTCTCCCGGCGCAACAAGCAGCACACCGGCCACCACTCCGCAGTGCCGCACGGCCTCGCCGCCACCGGTCAACTCCACGACGACGGCAGCGCCCCGACCGCCGATCTGGTGAACTCCGACGGCGGAGCCGACCGGCACCGGCTGCCCGAACAGGTCCGGGTGCGGATAGCGAAGCTGAAGACGTTGCAGGACAACGGGATCGACGCCTATCCCCCGGGCAGCCCGCCCAGTCACACGGTAGCGCAGGCGCTTACCGCCGATGACGACGCAACGGTGACACTGGCCGGCCGGGTGATGCGCAGCCGCGACTACGGCGGTGTGACGTTCGCCCAGCTGCGCGACTGGTCCGGCGATGTCCAGTTGCTGCTGGACTCGTCGTCGCTCGACCCCGGGCCGGACTTCTCCGGAGTCGACCTCGGCGATCTCATCGAGGCACGCGGGCGGATGGGGCACAGCCGCAACGGAACCCGGTCCCTTCTGGTCAAGCAGTGGCGGCTGCTGGGCAAGTGCCTGCGCCCGCTGCCCGACAAGTACCGGGGGCTGACCGACCCGGAGGCCAAGGTGCGTGCCCGCTACGTCGACCTGGCGGTCAACCCGGCATCGCGCGATCTCATCCGGGCGCGCAGTGACATCCTGCGGTCGATCCGGGAGACCCTGTTCGCCAAGGGATTCCTGGAGGTGGAGACGCCGATCCTGCAGCAGATCCACGGCGGCGCCAACGCCCGGCCGTTCGAGACGCATATCAACGCCTACGACCTGGACCTCTATCTGCGGATCGCGCCGGAGCTGTATCTCAAGCGGCTCTGCGTCGGCGGGGTGGAGCGCGTCTTCGAGCTCGGCCGGGCCTTCCGCAACGAGGGCGTCGACTTCAGCCACAACCCGGAGTTCACCCTGCTTGAGGCCTATCAGGCCCACGCCGACTACCGGACCTGGATCGACGGCTGCCGCGAGCTGATCCAGAACGCCGCCCGCGCCGCCAACGGTTCGGAGGTGGTCATGCGCCCCGACGACAACGGAGACCTTGCGCCGGTGGACATCTCCGGGGGCTGGACGGTCACCACGGTCCACGACGCTGTCTCGGCAGCGCTGGGCGAACAGATCGGCCCCGATACCGACCTGGCGGTGCTGCGCGGGCTCTGCGACAACGCCGGCGTGCCGTACCTGAGCCATTGGGACACCGGGGCGGTGGTGTTGGAACTCTACGAGCGGCTGGTCGAGGAACGAACCGAGGAACCGACCTTCTATATGGACTTCCCCACCTCGGTGTCACCGCTGACCCGTCCGCACCGCAGCATTGCCGGTGTCGCCGAGCGATGGGACCTGGTGGCGTGGGGGGTGGAACTGGGAACCGCCTACAGCGAGCTCACCGATCCGGTGGAGCAGCGTCGCCGCTTGCAGGAGCAGTCCGCCCTGGCCGCCGGCGGCGACCCGGAGGCGATGGAACTCGACGAGGACTTCCTGCAGGCGATGGAGTACGCGATGCCACCCACCGGTGGACTCGGGGTGGGCGTGGACCGCGTGGTCATGCTCATCACCGGGCGAAGTATCCGCGAGACGCTACCGTTCCCGCTGGCGAAGCCGCGGTAGCGTGATCGCGGTGATGCCGAAGGCACCCGCTGTGCTGCCAAGGGCAACCATCGAGCTTCTCGCGGAGCCGTTCGGCCCGTTCCGGGTAAGCACGACTGGCCCTTCGCGCCACCGACCCCCCGGCCGTCGGGGGTACGGTGACTTCCATGCCTGAGGAGCCCAAGGAGCCCGAGACGAAGCCGTCCTCGACGGTGCCCGCCCCTGTGC
>JBFYOQ010000116.1:0-4242 GCA_041303735.1 Mycobacterium sp. | reverse complement strand
TTCACCGCGCCCGCTGTCGCACTGCTGCTTGGGCTGTGTGTGGTGGCGGTGGGACGTTCATGGATCGCCGTCACCACGATCGTGGTGCTGTTCGCGCTGGCCGCCGTGCCGAACTACCTCGCGCAGCGAGGTCCCTACGCGAAGGAGCGAATGGATTTCAGCCAGGTGGCCGATGTCATCGACCGCTACGCCGCACCGGGCGACTGTCTGGTGCTGGACAACTCCGCTGCGTGGAAGCCGGGCCCGATCCGGCCGCTGACCGCAGCCCGGCCGGAGGTCTATCAGAAACTGCGCGATTATGGCCGTGGGCTGACGGCGGTCCAGCGAAACCGGCTGTGGGACAGCCATATCGCAGTGTGGGCGTGGGCGGATAAGTTACCCGGCTGCCCCACGTTGTGGACCGTCACCGAACGCGATCCCACCCGGCCGGACCACGAACGCGGGCCCGCACTGCCGCCCGGGCCGCGGCTGGGCCGGACGATGGCCTATCAGGTGCCGAGTCGGTTCGACTTCGATGTAGTGGAGCGCTGGCAATTCAGTTTCGCCCAGGTGACCAAGTCAGTGCGGTGAGACGTCTGTGCGGTGGGCCCAGTGCTAGTAGGCGCGTCCCATCACCGGCGCCGAGGGAACTTCGAGGCTGTTCTCCCGCACGATAATCGGGTCACCGATGTTAACCGTATTGAAGTACCACTCTGCGTCCTCGGGACTCAGGCTGATGCAGCCGTGGCTGACATTCGCAGTCCCCAATGAGTTGACGGCCCAGGGAGCCGAGTGGACAAAGAGGCCGCGGCGCGTGAATCGGATCGCGTGCTCCACCTCCATGTGGTAGCCGTCCGGGCTGTTGACAGGTATGCCGACAGTGCTTGAATCCATGGTCACGTCACGTTCCTTGGCCAGGACGGTGTAGATGCCCACCGGCGTCGGATATTTCGACCTTCCCATCGATGCCGGGAACACACCCTCCTGCCCCCAGTTGGGCCGGTGGTGCGGTGCGGGCAGTGCGGTCGGCGGTCCCGCTTGGACACCGTCGATGGTCACGGTGAAGGTGTGATCGGAGATGCTGGCGACGCCGACGACTTTGGGGCCCGTCACGACATTCGTCGGCCGGCCTCCCACGGACAGCGCCACCGTGCTGTGCGCGGGCCAGAACTCGTCGGGAACCCACTGGACGACGTCGTTACCGAGCCATTCGAACGTGCCCGTCATCGCCGGCGCCGATTCGATGTCGAGAGCATGTTCGGCGGCGAGGCGATTGCGCACCGGAGATGCGAACGTCACCACGATCGGGTGGGCCACACCCACCACCTGCCCCGGCGTGGGCTGAATCGACTCGATGGCGAGTCCGACCGACTGGTTCGCGGCCGCCAGACTCACACCGGGCGCCACGAACACACTCGCGGAGATCCCGATGATTGCGAGGGCGCACCGCGCGATTGCCCGCAACCTCATCATCAGCCCGCAGGGCCCGGCAAAATCGGCTGACCTGGCAGCGGCCCGTCAGCCGGGGGCGGACCGGTTGGCACTCCCTTGCCGCCGAGTCCGCCCATATCGATGATTGGCAGACCCGCCGGAAGCGGAGCTCCAAGCGGCCCAGCGCCCACCGGTACCGGCACACCCAGCGCCGCGGCACCCACCGGGACGGGGGGAACCACCGCCGGAACGGGCGGCACCACCACAGGCACCGGCGGAACCACCGCCGGAACAGGCGGCACCACCACAGGCACCGGAAGCCCGACCGCGGCAGCCGCAGCAGCACCGGCGGCGGCAGCGGCCGGCAGCGGTCCGGGCAGCGCCATCGGGAGACCGGCCATGTCAGCGACCGGCGCGCATATCGCTGCTACCACCGGATCGCCAACCGTGCCCGCCAAGTCCTCGATGCACTCGTAGCCACCCGTCTTCAGCGGCGCTGCCGACGCAAGCGGGCTCAGCGCCATGGCGGCGCCGCACAATCCAGCGCCGGCAATGACTGTGATGGCCAACCGTGCGGTGGTCCCTGACATATTCGTCCCATTCCGTGTTGAGGTCTGAGGCGAAACTACAGCCGTGTAACTCCCTGATCGGCCTCGCGACTCTGCCGGTTATCGAACCGTGGCCAAGCGGTGCCGCCGCGGTTACTTCGGGCTATTTCAGGCCGGCCGCGTCCATGCCGCGCAGTTCCTTCTTGAGATCGGCGATCTCGTCGCGCAACCGGCCCGCCAGCTCGAATTGCAGGTCTCGGGCCGCTGCCATCATCTGATTGGTCAGATCCTTGATCAGATCGGCCAACTCCGCCCGCGGCATGGAGGTGACGTCGCGGCCCTCGATGATCCCGGCACTGACCGACCGGCCGCCCGGCTCGCCCTGGGCACGGCGGCCCCGCGACGAGTTGCGCCCGGACCCGCCGACCCCGACGGCCTCGCCGGCCTCGGTGTCGTCGGCTTCGCTGTAGACCTGGTCGAGGATGTCATTGATCTTCTTGCGCAACGGTTTTGGATCGATGCCGCGCTCTTCGTTATAGGCGATCTGCTTTGCCCGGCGGCGATCGGTCTCGTCGATCGCCTGCTTCATCGAGTCGGTGAGTTTGTCGGCGTACATGTGCACCTCGCCGGAGACGTTGCGGGCGGCACGGCCGATGGTCTGGATGAGACTGCGGGCCGACCGCAGGAAGCCTTCCTTATCGGCATCGAGGATCGACACCAGCGATACCTCCGGCAGATCGAGGCCCTCGCGCAGCAGGTTGATGCCGATCAGCACGTCGTACTCACCGAGGCGCAACTGGCGAAGGAGTTCCACCCGGCGCAGGGTGTCGACCTCGGAGTGCAGGTAGCGCACCCGGATGCCCAACTCCAGCAGGTAGTCGGTGAGGTCCTCGGCCATCTTCTTGGTGAGCGTGGTGACCAGCACCCGCTCGTCTCGTTCGGCGCGGACGCGGATCTCCCCGATCAGGTCGTCGATCTGGCCCTTGGTCGGCTTGACCACGACCTGCGGGTCCACCAGTCCGGTGGGGCGAATGACCTGCTCGACGAACTCGCCACCGGTCTGGGCCAGCTCGTAGGGGCCGGGGGTGGCCGAGAGGTACACCGTCTGGCCCACCCGGGCGCTGAACTCCTCCCATGTCAGCGGCCGGTTGTCGACGGCGGACGGCAGCCGGAAGCCGAACTCCACCAGGTTGCGCTTGCGGGACATGTCGCCCTCGTACATGCCGCCGATCTGCGGGACGGTGACATGGGACTCGTCGATGACGAGCAGGAAGTCCTCGGGGAAGTAGTCCAGCAGGGTGGCCGGGGCGGAGCCGGCCGGGCGGCCGTCGATGTGCCGGGAGTAGTTCTCGATGCCGGAGCAGAAGCCGACCTGGCGCATCATCTCGATGTCGTAGTTGGTCCGCATGCGCAGCCGCTGCGCCTCCAGCAGCTTGCCCTGGCGTTCCAGCTCGGCGAGCCGTTGCTCGAGTTCGGCCTCGATCGACGAGATGGCCTGGGTCATCCGCTCCGGGCCGGCGACATAGTGGGTGGCCGGAAAGATCCGCAGCGAATCCACCTTGCGCACCACGTCGCCGGTCAGCGGATGCAGGTAGTAGAGCGCCTCGATCTCGTCGCCGAAGTACTCGATGCGCACCGCGAGTTCCTCGTAGGACGGGATGATCTCCACGGTGTCGCCGCGCACCCGGAAGCTGCCCCGGGTGAACGACATGTCGTTGCGGCTGTACTGCACGTCGACCAGCAGTCGCAGCAGCGCGTCCCGCGGCACCTCGGTGCCGACCTCCAACTGCACCGAGCGGTCCAGATAGGACTGCGGGGTACCGAGGCCGTAGATGCACGACACCGACGCCACCACCACCACATCCCGGCGCGACAGCAGCGACGAGGTGGCCGAGTGCCGCAGCCGCTCGACGTCGTCGTTGATCGAGCTGTCCTTCTCGATGTAGGTATCGGTCTGGGCGATGTAGGCCTCAGGCTGGTAGTAGTCGTAATACGACACGAAGTATTCGACAGCGTTGTGCGGCAACATCTCCCGCAACTCATTGGCAAGCTGCGCGGCCAGCGTCTTGTTCGGGGCCATCACCAGCGTGGGACGCTGCAGCCGCTCGATCAGCCAGGCCGTGGTGGCCGACTTGCCGGTGCCGGTGGCACCGAGGAGAACGATGTCGCGCTCCCCCGCCCGGATCCGTCGTTCCAGTTCCTCGATCGCGGCGGGCTGGTCCCCGGCAGGTGAGTACTCACTGACGACTTCCAGCCGGGCACCGCTGCGGACCACGTCCTCCAC
>JBFYOQ010000115.1:0-7814 GCA_041303735.1 Mycobacterium sp. | reverse complement strand
GTGGTTTTGGCGGGTGCTGCCTTGGTGGCTTTGGCGGGTGCCGCCTTGGTGGCCTTGGCCGGTGCCGCCTTGGTGGCTTTGGCGGCTACCGGGGCTTTGGCCGGCGCTGCTTTGGCAGCTTTTTTGGCGGGCGCTGCTTTGGCGGCTCTCGCCGGAGCGCTCTTGGCGGCCCTGGCGGGCGCGGACTTGACTGCTGTGGCAGCTTTTTTGGCGGGTGCGGACTTGGTGGCTTTAGCCGGAGCAGCCTTCGTGTTTTTGACGGGTGCTGCTTTCGTAGTTTTGGCGGGAGCGGCCTTGGTGGCGCCCTTGGTGGCTTTGGTGGCTTTGGTGGCTTTGGCGGGAGTCGCTTTGGCTGCCCGCTTGGCGGGTGCGGCCTTGGTGGCGGACTTCGCCGGAACTGACTTGGCCGCTTTAGCCGGGGTCGGCTTCCGCGTGGGCGCTACGGGGGTCCGAGTGGCGGTGCGCTTCACCGGCTTAGCCGGGGTTGCCTTCGTCGCTGGCACGTCCACCCTCTCAGTTCATGCGGCTTGGAAACCGGCGCGGGCAGGCGCACCGAATAACGTCAGCTATGGGAAATATCGGCGCGATCAGGGATGCTCACCGCTGTCATCGGCGGCCGCCGGAGTCCATTGTAACGACCGGTGCGGGGTCCGCCGACCATCGTGGGCTCAGTTCAGCGCGGCGCGTCTGCCCAGGCGACGTCCGCGGCCATCGCCGCCCCCACGATGCCGGCGGTGTTGAGCAGTTCCGCGGCCACCACCGGGGTCCGGTTTTCCAGCAGCGGGACCCATTTGTCGGCTTTCTTGCTGATTCCGCCGCCGGCGATGATCAGATCCGGCCAGATCGCGTTCTCCACTGCCACCAGGACCTTGGTCACCTCCCTGGTCCACTGCCGGTAGCTCCACTCCTTGCGTTCCTTGACCGAAGACGCAGCCCGGTGCTCGGCCTCCTTGCCGTCCACCTCGATGTGACCGAATTCGGTGTTGGGCAGCAGCATGCCGTTATGGATCACCGCCGAGCCGATACCGGTGCCGAAGGTGAGCAATACGATCACCCCGCTGCGGTTGCGCCCCGCGCCGTAGCGCTGCTCGGCCAGGCCGGCGGCGTCGGCGTCGTTGAGGACGGTGACCTGCCGGCCCCCCAGGGCCTGGCTGTAGGCGTCGGCGGCGTTGGTGCCGATCCATGCCGAGTCCACGTTGGCAGCCGTCTGGACCACCCCGTCGACCACCACCCCGGGGTAGGTGACGCCCAGCGGCCCGGTCCAGTTGAAGTGGCGGACCACCTCGGCCACCGTCTGGGTGACCGCCTGCGGAGTAGCCGGCTGCGGTGTCTCCAGCCGGAGACGTTCGCCGACCAGTTGACCGGTGTCGAGGTCGACGATGGCGCCTTTGACGCCGCTGCCGCCGACGTCGACGCCCAGGGCCTGGCGCGCAGTGCCGCGTGCGGTCATGGTGGTCTTCCTCTCACCCGATCGAGGGGACAAACACTAGTGGCTGTGCACCCCCGTGACGCCCCGATTGTGCTGCGATGGCAGCTGTGAGCCAACCTATGCCCGGCGAGCAGGCCGATGAGCTCCGCCGCGTCGCCGAGCAGGTGGTCGGCGAGGCCGCCGCGTTCGTCCGAATCCGGCGCGAGGAACTGTTCGGTCCGGTTGGTCACCCGCCGTCGGCGGTGTGGGCCAAGAGCACCCCCACCGACCCGGTGACGCTGGCCGACACCGAGACCGAACGGCTGGTGCGCGACCGGCTCGCGCGACTGCGGCCCGGTGACGCGATCCTCGGCGAGGAGCAGGGCGAGGAACAGGGTCAAGCCTCCGGGGTGTCCGGAGCGGTGCGCTGGGTTCTCGACCCGATCGACGGGACCGTCAACTTCATCTACGGCATCCCCGCCTACGCGGTGTCGCTGGCCGCTCAGGTGAACGGGGTGTCGGTGGCCGGAGCGGTCGTCGATGTCTGCGCATGCCGGGTGTATTCCGCGGCGGCCGGCCGGGGCGCTTGGGTCACCGCAGGGGATGAGCGCACGGCGTTGCGCTGCACCGGGGTCACCGACCTGTCAATGGCGTTGGTGGGCACCGGATTCGGCTACGAGCCGCGCCGGCGGGCCGCCCAGGCGGCGCTGCTGGCCGAACTACTGCCGGAGGTGCGTGACGTCCGCCGGATCGGCTCGGCCGCACTGGATCTGTGCGCGGTGGCCGCCGGCCGGCTCGACGCCCACTACGAACACGGTCTCAACCTCTGGGACTGGGCGGCCGGGGCGCTGATCGCCGCTGAGGCCGGCGCGGTGGTGGTGCTGCCGGACCGGCCCGCCGGACTGCTGGTGGCCGCCGCACCCGGGGTGGCCGGTGACCTCATCGAGGCACTGCGGCGACATGAGACACCGATGCCATGACGGCGGTGCCGGGCTCAGCAGGTGCCGTTGTGGATCTTGGTCAGCAGCGCCGAATCCGCGGGTTCGGTGGCGCCGGGACGCAGACCCGCCAGCACCGCGGCGATGTCGTCGCTGTTGGCCAGCGAGGTGAAGTCGCTTCCGATCACCAGATCCACTGAGTCGTCCTCCCGGTTGTCGCGGTGGAGCTCGACGCACGGCGCCACCAGCCACGCCGCGGCGGCGTCGGCCTTGCCCGCCTCGCCGAACCGCAGCTGGCCCTGGCAGGACAGCCGGGTGCCCGCGTAGATCGGGTCGTTGGCCGCGGTAGGCGCGGCGAAGCCGAGGTCGCGCAGCGCGCCGGCCACTTCGCCGGCCTGCCCGCCCTGACCGCTGGCGTTGAGCACCCGGACCTTGGTGTCGGCCAGCATGGCGGGGGCCACGTCTATCAGTGCCGAGGCCGACACCCGGTCGCCCAGCTTGGGAGCGGCCGGGTCCGTCGGCGCCGGCGGTGCGTTGCAGGCGGCCGCCTCGCGGATGGCCACCGGCCGGGTGAGCACGAACACCCAGACCAGCGCGGAGACGGCTAACAGGACGCCCAGCGCGATCAGGGCAGGACGGTAATTCCGCCGCCGGAACGGCTCGCCGTTCTTGTCGTAGGCGGACCCTAGGGTGATGTGTGCGACCACGAGAGCACTGTAGTTGTTGGCCCCGGAGCAGCGTGGGGGTGACGGAAATCACACCGCGGCGCGCGGGCCTGGGGCACGAATCGTTTGGCACCGGCGTTACGCGCTGATACAAAGCACTGCTGAGACCCACGTTAGGGGAACTTGACCATGGCAACCGACTACGACGCCCCGCGGCGTACGGAGACCGACGAGGCCTCCGAGGACTCCCTCGAGGAGCTCACTGCGCGCCGCAACGAGGCGCAGTCTGCCGTTGTCGACGTGGATGAGACCGAGTCCGCGGAGTCCTTCGAGCTGCCCGGCGCCGATCTGTCCGGCGAGGAACTCTCAGTGCGGGTGATCCCCAAGCAGGCCGACGAATTCACGTGCGGCAGCTGTTTCCTGGTGCATCACCGCAGTCGCCTCGCCAGCGAGAAAAAGGGCGTCATGATCTGCACCGACTGCGCGCTCTGAGCGGCCTGACGTCAGCTCCGCAGGGCCGCGATCAGCTTCTCCGGATCGCGTGAACTGATCAGCCAGTACGGTGTCGGATCATCCGGGTCGTCGAGAACCACCAGCACCATCGGCCCCACCCAGGTTCGGTGCAGCACGAACGCGGCTGGATCCAACTGGCGGCCCAGGGCGGCCGACTTCGCCGATCGGGGGATGGCCGCGGTGCGGGCCACCACCGAGGCCGGCAGGTGGGCCTGGCCGGCCAGAAGTTCCACGTCCGAGTCGGTGCCGACGACCTGGATCTCGACCCGGCTGAGCCACAGCAGGGTGCCCACCGCCACGATGCCCAGAACGGCATACGGCAGCCAGTCGGGCAGGCCGCGGACACCCATGTTGACCTCGGTGGCCAGCACCGCCGAGACCCCCAGGCCCACCGGCCACCACCACCACCGCACCCACAACCGCTCGGAGTACCGGACGGTTCGCGAGGTCACACGCGAGTCGGACACCAGCCCAAGGGTAGTCTTTGGCATCGTGTCCGCCGATGTCCTCACCGATCTTGCGGTGGTTCGCCTGGACCGCGAACTGCCGTTGCCCAGCAGGGCCCATGACGGTGATGCCGGCGTCGATCTCTTCAGTGCCGAGGATGTGGAACTCGGACCCGGACAGCGGGCTCTGGTGTCCACCGGTATCGCTGTGGCAATCCCGCACGGCATGGTGGGGCTGGTCCATCCGCGTTCGGGTTTGGCTGCGCGCGTTGGTCTTTCGATTGTGAACAGCCCCGGCACCATCGATGCGGGTTACCGCGGCGAGATCAAGGTGGCACTGATCAACCTCGACCCCGCGACGCCGATCGTGATCCGGCGCGGCGACCGCATCGCGCAGTTGCTGGTCCAGCGGATCGAGCTTCCCCAGTTGGTCGAGGTGGCCTCGTTCGACGAGGCCGGACTGGCCGACACCACCCGTGGCGATGGCGGCCACGGTTCCTCCGGCGGACATGCGAGTTTGTGATGGCATTCGGCAGACGTAAGAAAGACCAGGAGTCACCGGCCGCGGCGGGTGATGCCACCGACTCCGCCCAGGCCACCCCGGTGGCCGAGGAGTCCGGGGCGGCCGACGAGGCGGGCGCCGAACCCACCGCGTTCCCCGGCGATTCGATGGACGAGGGTCCCTTCGACATCGAAGACTTCGCCAATCCCGACGAGGCGACCGTCGCCCGGCTGGACCTGGGCTCGGTGCTCATCCCGATGCCGCAGGGCGGACAGGTTCAGGTTGAGCTCAGCCCGCAGGGTGTGCCGAGCGCCATCTGGGTGGTCACCCCGAACGGGCGTTTCACCATCGCCGCCTATGCGGCGCCCAAGTCGCCCGGGCAGTGGCGCGAAGTGGCCTCCGAACTCGCCGACGCGCTGCGCAAGGACAACGCCCAGGTCTCCATTCAGGACGGGCCGTGGGGACGCGAGGTCCTGGGCGTCGGGACCGGTGTGGTCCGGTTCATCGGCGTCGACGGCTACCGGTGGATGGTCCGCTGCGTGGTCAACGGAAATCCCGACACGATGGACGCCCTGATCTCCGAGGCGCGCGCGGCGCTGGGCGACACCGTCGTACGCCGTGGCGACACCGCCCTGCCGGCGCGCACCCCGCTGCCGGTCCAGCTGCCCGAGGAGCTCGCCGCCCAGCTGCGCGCCGCGGCCACCCAGCAGGCGCAGCAGGCCCAGCAGGCCATGCTCGCCGCCCAACAGGCGATGCTGATGCAGCAGCAGGCCGCGTTGGCCCAGCAGCAGGCCGCTCAGGCCCAGCAGCAGCCCCCACAGGTCGAGCAACCGGCAGAACCCGCGGGAGCCGAGCAGCCGCCGCAGAGCCGCGTGAACTAGCGGTCACCACCGCCGGCCGCGCCCAGCGCGTCCAGGCACGCCCTGCCGAGTGCGGCGGGATCGGGGCCGAGATGTTGCAGGGTCACCGTGCGCAGTGCCGCGTGGGGTGCCGCGGCCACCCACTGCTGCGCGATCGCCAGCGGGTGGATTGGGTCATCCGGTGCCGCGGCGACTCCCATCGGCACCTGCAGCCGGCCCAGGTCGGCGGCACCGGGGGCGATGAACCCGGCCGCCTCCTCCAACGCCCCGGGCAGGTCGGGCCACTGGCGCTGCCACGACCGGGCGAGTTCGTCGGCCAGCCAGGGCGGGCTGGAGGCCCGCATCGCCGCGGTCGTGGCGGCCAGCCCGGCCCGGCGCAATTCGCCGGCGGTGTACCGGGCCGAGACGGCACCGGGCGCGTCATCCGGGGCACCGGTCCACGGCGGCAGGGCGGCCAGCACGGCGACCACCTCACCGGGATGGTTCAGCGCCCACCCGGCCGCCACCGCCGCGCCCAGCGACACCCCGCCGACGGCGATCGGCCCGTCGGCGGCGGCCTGCTCGAGCGCTCGGAGGTAGCCGGCCAGCAGCGCCGCGGGCTCCGGACGGACCGCCACCAACCGGGCACCCACCGCGTGCAACGGGTCGGCGAAGGCTCGTTTCAGATACTCGTCATCGGAGCCGGTGCCGGGCAACAGCACCGTCACGACGCCGCGCAGATCGACCGGCATGGGAGATGATCGTGCCCGGCTGGGCCTGATTCGCGCAGCGGTGGGTATGTCTCGTGGCGCGGCGCAACCACAAGGTCTACCGTGGCGGGGGCATTGAGATCGAACTTCAGGAGAGACTCATGGCTGCGGCCGAAGGTTTTGTGCGTCGCCTCACCCGCCGGCTCACCGAAAGCCCGGATCAGCGCGACGCCGAGGAGCTGGCCACCGGCACCGGTGCCCAGCGGGCCGCCGATTGCCGGCGCGGCCAGGAGGTCACGATGGTCGGCGAACTGCGCAGCGTGCAGACCAACGCCAAAGGGTGCGCCGGCGGGGTGCGCGCGGAGTTGTTCGACGGCACCGACACGGTGACCCTGGTCTGGATGGGTCAGCGCCGGATCGCCGGGATCGACTGCGGGCGCACGCTGAAGGTGCACGGCCGGCTGGGGACGCTCGACAACGGTGGCAAGGCCATTTACAACCCGCATTACGAAATCCAGCGCTGAGGTGGACCCGGCAGTGAGTTCGGCAGACGGCGCGACCGACGAGGACGCCGAGCTCGAACCCAAGCGCACCCCCGGTCAGGCGCTGCTGGGTCAGATGGGCGGGTTCAGCGGGCTGATCTACTCCGCGCTGCCGGTGGCGGTGCTCGTTCCGGTCAACACCGCCTTCGGGCTGCTGCCCGCCATCAGCGCCGCCCTGGGGGTGGCCGCTGCCGTGCTGCTGTGGCGGCTGTTCCGCCGCGACTCGGTGCGGCCCGCCCTGGCCGGTTTCCTGGCCGTGGGCATCAGCGCGCTGATCGCCTGGGTGGTCGGCGAGTCCAAGGGCTACTTCCTGCTGGGCATCTGGACGTCGCTGCTGTGGGCGGTGGTGTTCTCGGCCTCGGTGTTGATCCGCCGCCCGGTGGTCGGCTATGTGTGGAGCTGGGTCAACGGCCACGACAGAAGCTGGCGCTCCTCGCGCAAGGCGCTGCTGGCGTTCGATCTCGCCACGCTGACATGGGTGCTGGTGTTCGGAGCGCGCTTCGTGGTTCAGCATCACCTCTACGACGCCGATCAGACCGGCTGGCTGGGGGTGGCTCGCATCGCCATGGGCTGGCCGCTGGCCGCCGTGGGGGCACTGGTCACCTACCTGGCGATCCGGACCGCCCAGCGGGCCGTGCACGCCGCGCACGCGACGGACTAACGGTCTCCCCGCAGTATCAGGTTGCGCAGTTCGTTCTCGACCTCCGGTGCGGCGACGAAGAGCAGCTCGTCGCCGCCCTCCAGCGGCTGGTCGGGTTCGGGCACGATCACCCGCTGGCCGCGCAGGATGGTCACCAGAGCGGTCTCGCCGGGCAGGTTCAGCTTGCGCACCGCGCGCCCGCCCCACGGGGTGTCATCGGGCAGTGTGATCTCCAACAGGTTCGCGTTGCCCTGATGGAATTGCATGAGCCGCACCAGATCTCCGACGGCGAAGGCTTCCTCCACCAGTGAGGCCAACATGCGCGGGGTGGACACCGCCACGTCCACACCCCAGGCGTTGTCGAAGAGCCACTCGTTGCGTGGATCGTTGACCCGGGCCACCACGCGCGGCACCGCGAACTCCGTCTTGGCCAGCAGCGAGAGCACCACGTTGGCCTTGTCGTCCCCGGTGGCGGCGATCACCACGTCGAACTCCTCGAGGTGCATCGCTTCGAGCAGGCTCAGCTCGCACGCGTCGCCGAGGTACCAGTGCGCGCCGGGGATGGCGTCGACGTCGTAGTGGCCGGCGTTGCGCTCGATGAGCGTGACGTC
>JBFYOQ010000114.1:0-26102 GCA_041303735.1 Mycobacterium sp. | reverse complement strand
TCCTCCGCCGCTGTCACCGGCGGCATCGTCGCGACGCTAGGTCGATGGCGCCGCTTCTCCTCCGCCGCTGTCACCGGCGGCATCGTCGCGACGCTAGGCTGACTCCCGTGTTCGAATCGCTCTCCGACCGGCTCACCGGCGCGCTGTCGGGCCTGCGCGGCAAAGGCCGGCTGACCGACGCCGATATCGACGCCACCGCCCGGGAGATCCGCCTGGCGCTGCTCGAGGCCGACGTCGCACTGCCTGTGGTGCGGGCCTTCATCGACCGCGTCAAGGAGCGGGCCAAGGGCGCGGAGGTATCCGGGGCGCTGAACCCCGCCCAGCAGGTCGTCAAGATCGTCAACGACGAACTCGTCGGCATCCTCGGCGGGCAGACCCGCCAGCTGGCGTTCGCCAAGACCCCGCCGACGGTGATCATGCTGGCCGGCCTGCAGGGCGCGGGCAAGACCACCCTGGCCGGCAAGCTGGCGAAATGGCTCAAGGGGCAGGGCCACACCCCGCTGCTGGTGGCCTGCGACCTCCAGCGCCCCGGGGCGGTCACCCAGTTGCAGGTCGTCGGCGAGCGGGCCGGGGTCACCGTGTTCGCCCCGCACCCCGGCACCGCCCCCGAGGCGCCCGAGGCCGGCGACACCGGTCCCGGTGACCCGGTCGCCGTGGCCGCGGCCGGCCTGGCCGAGGCCAAGGCCAGGATGTTCGACGTCGTCATCATCGACACCGCGGGCCGGCTCGGCATCGACGACGTGCTGATGGCCCAGGCGGCCGCGATCCGCGACGCGGTGGCGCCCGACGAGACCCTGTTCGTGCTCGACGCCATGATCGGCCAGGACGCGGTGACCACCGCCGAGGCGTTCGGAGCCGGCGTCGGATTCACCGGCGTGGTGCTGACCAAGCTCGACGGTGACGCCCGCGGCGGCGCGGCGCTGTCGGTGCGGGAGGTCACCGGCGTGCCGATCCTGTTCGCGTCCACCGGCGAGAAGCTGGACGACTTCGACGTCTTCCACCCCGACCGGATGGCGAGCCGGATCCTCGGTATGGGCGATGTGCTGAGCCTCATCGAGCAGGCCGAGCAGGTCTTCGACGCGCAGCAGGCCGAAGATGCCGCGGCCAAGATCAGCTCCGGTGAGCTGACACTCGAGGACTTCCTCGAGCAGATGCTGGCCATCCGCAAGATGGGCCCGATCGGCAACCTGCTGGGAATGCTGCCCGGCGCGGCCGGGATGAAGGACGCACTGGCCGCCGTCGACGACTCCCACCTCGACCGGTTGCAGGCCATCATCCGCGGCATGACACCCGAGGAGCGCGCCGACCCCAAGATCATCAATGCCTCGCGGCGGCTGCGGATCGCCAACGGCTCCGGGGTCAACGTCTCCGAGGTCAACCAACTCGTCGACCGGTTCTTCGAGGCCCGCAAGATGATGTCGCAGATGGCCGGCGCGATGGGCATGCCGTTCGCGCGGCGGTCCTCCAAGCGCAGCGCGAAGAACAACAAGAAGAAGGGCAAGAAGGGTCGGGGTCCCACGCCGCCGAAGGCGTCCAATCCGCTGTTCGGTGGCATGCCGGGCGGATTCCCGGACCTGTCCCAGATGCCCGAGGGGCTCAACGAGTTGCCACCCGCCCTGGCTGACTTCGATCTGTCCAAGCTGAAGTTCCCCGGCAAGAAATAGTGGTGACCGCACCGGTCCTGCACGTCCGCGGCCGCGGACTGCCCAGTGGTGAACCGATCGAGTGGTGGATCGCCGACGGGATCCTGCGGGCTGAGCCCGTTGCCGGGGCCGAGACCGTCTTTGACGGCGCCTGGATCATCCCCGGACTCGTCGACGCGCACTGCCATGTTGGTCTTGGCCGGCAGGGCGTTGTCGAACTCGATGAGGCGATCCGCCAGGCGGAGGCTGACCGCGACGCCGGCGCGCTACTGCTGCGTGATTGCGGCTCACCGGTCGACACCCGCAGCCTCGACGATCATCACGATCTTCCCCAGATCATCAGGGCCGGAAGGCATCTGGCGCGACCGAAGCGGTATTCGCCCGGCTTCGCCCTCGAGTTGGAAGACGAATGGCAACTGCCCGACGCGGTGGCCGACCAGGCGCGCCGTGGTGACGGCTGGGTGAAGCTTGTCGGGGACTGGATCGACCGAACGGTCGGCGACCTGACTCCGCTGTGGTCCGATGAGGTACTGGTCGCCGCTGTGGCAGCCGCACACGCCGAAGGTGCACGGGTGACGGCCCACGCCTTCTGCGAGGATTCCCTGCCGGGGCTGATCAAGGCCGGCATCGACTGCATCGAACACGGCACCGGCCTGACCGAGGACACCGTCGCGTTGATGGCCGAGCACGGCACCGCACTGGTGCCGACGTTGATCAATATAGAAAGCTTCCCCGGATTCGCCGACGCCGCAAGCAAATACCCGGTCTACGCGGCTCACATGCGTGACCTCTACGCCCGCAGTGGTGGCCGTATCAGTGCGGCACGCGAGGCCGGGATACGGATCTTCGCCGGCAGCGATGCGGGCGCCTCGATCGCACACGGCCGCATCGGCGACGAGGTGGAAGCGCTCAAGGGCATCGGCATGACCCCGACCGAGGCCCTCGGTGCGGCGTGCTGGGATGCCCGAAACTGGTTGGGTCGCCCCGCACTTGTCGACGGCGCCCCGGCGGATCTGCTCTGCTTCACCGACGATCCGCGCACCGGCCCGCAGGTGCTGTCCCGGCCCGATCGGGTGATCCTGCGCGGCCGTATCTATTGATACCTAGTGACGCCGCTCTACCGACGCCGCGCTACGGCTGGCTGAAACCCCAGTCCAGCAGTGCGCGACCCTGATTCCACAGATCGTCGCTGCCGTACATCATCACCGCGACCAGTCGCTTGCCGTTGCGCTGCGCCATCGCGACGTAGGTTTCCTGGGCGAGGTTGGTATATCCGGTCTTGCCGCCGATGAAGCCCGGGTAGTCCTCCAGTAACCGATCCTGGCTGGCGATCTGCTTGAATCCGCCCGCGCCGTTGGGGAACTGCGCGGCCCGTTGGTGGATGATCTGCACGAACATCGGGTAGTTCAGCGCGGCACGGTAGATCACCGCCAGATCGTGCGGCGTGGTGATCGACTCCCAGCCCGGGCCGTCGAGGCCGGAGGGGGAGCCGGCCCGGGTGGTGCGCGCACCGACCTGGTAGGCCTTGACGTTCATCTTCTGCACGGCCACCTGGTAGCCGCCGAGCATGTCGGCCAGCATGTTGGCGGCGTCGTTGCCCGACACCATCATCAGTGCGTCGAGCAGTTGGCGGGTGGTGTAGGCCTGTCCGGCCACCAGTCCGACGCACGAGCACTCCACGTCGGTGTGCGCCGAGGTGGCGCGTGCGGCGGCACCCGGGTGCAGTTGGTCGAGGACCACCATCGCCAGCAATGCCTTGATCGTGCTGGCCGGGGCGCGCTGGGAGTAGGCGTCGTTGCCGCCGAGGATCCGGCCGCTGATCATGTCGGCCACCAGCCAGGCCGGGGCCGGCCCCTGCGGCACTGCGACGCCGGCCTGGGGGTTCGGTTCGGCCGTGGCGGGCGCGAGCGGGACGGTCACGGCGAGGACGGCGACGGCGGCTACCACCGCGGCCCGACGGGCGAGACCGAGCGCAGACATGTTCGACGAGGCTAATCGGGCTTGGCGGCGCTGCGGGTTCGGTGTGGTTGCTGATTGGTCTCGAACCTGCGCCCGTCGTAGGCTGTCACCAAGACCTGCCACAACGACGGAACTTCGACAAAGGGGAACGACGCGTGAGAATCAGTAAAGTGGCCGCGGCGCTCGCGGCGGCGGCGGTGACGTTGGGGATGGGTGCGGCCGATATCGCACCGGCATCGGCAGCGGACAACATCAAGACCTTCGGTGAGCAGGAGCGGCTCAACGGCCCCAACAGCAGGCCCTACATCGGGTACACCGTGTTCAACCTCGATCCCAGTACCGCCCCCGTGCCGCACAACGGCACGCTGTACGAGGCCAGGCTGGTCGTCGACGGATTCGGTACCAACACCAACCCGATGATCGAGCGCTTCGGCGCCCGCGCCCTGTCGGGTGAGTACTACCCATTGATCCAGGGCGCGTCGAACATGGACATGCTCTACTTCGACGTCGTGGGGCCGGTACCCAACAGCGTGGTGTGGAACGACGGCTTCCGCGACATCCTGGCCTGGATTCCCGGCGACCTCCCACTGGAGCCCGCCAGCGTCATGGAGCCGCCGCCGGTGCTCGACCGGGAAAGCTTTATGCCCGCGCCGGCCGCGGAGGTTCCGGTGGAGAACGATGCGGCCATCGTCGCCACGCCCAACCCGATCCCCAACGAGAGCCAGCCGCTGACCGAGGCGATCGTCGCCGAGCCGGGCTTCAACCGCTAGCGAACCGCCAGCTTCTATAGCGCGGCGATCCCCGCCGATGGGTTCTGGGCGAAGCCCCAGTCCAGCAGCATCGCGGCCTGGTCCCAGTAGGTGGGACCACCGTCGCGAACCAGGCCGTACATCATCGCGATGACCAGCCGGCGGCCGTCTCGCTGCGCCGCGCCGACGAAGGTCTTGCGGGCGGCATTGGTGAACCCGGTCTTCCCGCCGATCGCACCCGGGTAGCGGACCAGCAACTCGTCCTGGTTGACCAGAACTCGCTCGCCGGTCTCGGCCGGGAACACCGCCGTCGGCTGGGCGGTGATCTGGGCGAACACCGGGTTGGACATCGCCGCGCGGAAGATGACGGCCAGGTCGCGGGGCGTGGTCCAGCCCGCACCGTCGGGACCGTCGAGCCCGGACGGGCTGGTGGCGTGGGTGTCGGTCGCGCCGACCGCGAACGCCTTGGCGTTCATCTTGTCCACCGCGATGTCGTAGCCGCCGAGCATGTCGGCCAGGGCGTGGGCGGCGTCATTGCCGGAGACCAGCAGAGCCGCTTCGAGCAGTTGCCGGACGGTGTAGGTGCGTCCGGCGGTGAGACCGGCGCAGTTGCATTCGGCGTTCGCAGCGGCCGGGCTGGCCACCACCGTCGAGTCCAGGTTGAGCTCGTCGAGCGCGGTCAGCGCCAGCAGAACCTTGATGGTGCTGGCAGGCGGACGAGCGCCGTACATCTCCCGGCCGGCCAGCACCGTCCCGGTGTCGATGTCGGCGACGATCCACCCCTGCGCGGGACCATCGGGGATCTCCACCGAGCCGACCGGTCGGATATCGGGCTCGGCACCCGCGGGTGCGCAGACGGCGACGGCTGAGGTGGCGATGACGGTGAGGGATGCGGCCACAACAGCCAGGAGCCTGCCCATGGCGAATCACCCTATCCGTTGGCCACGGGCTCGGCGGGCGTGTTCAATCTGGAGATCATGGACCTGGCGGAGATTTCGGACCGGATGGAAATCCAGCAACTGGTGGTGGACTACGCCACTGCGATCGACCAACGGCGCTTCGATGACCTCGACGAGATCTTCACCCCTGACGCCTATATCGACTACCGGGCGATGGGCGGGGTGGACGGGCCCTTCGGCGAGGTCAAGGCCTGGCTGGCCGAGGTGCTGCCGAACTTCCCGGCCTACTACCACCTGGTCGGCAACTTCGACATCCGGCTTTCCGGGGACACCGCCGCCGGCCGGACCATGTGCTTCAACCCGATGAAACTCAGCGACGACGGCCGGATTCTGTTCTGCGCGCTCTGGTACGACGACGAGTTCGTCCGGACCCCGGCGGGGTGGCGGATGACGCGGCGGGTGGAGACCAAGTGCATGGACAAGATGCTGTGACCGTCGATTAACGCCCGGCAGACCGAATCTGGCAGAATCACCGCTGGCCACGCGAGGCAAAACCGGATTCCGGCATCCCGCCGGTGATCGCTGAATTGCAGCGTGAGACTAAGGAGTAGTTCATTCATGGCTGTCAAGATCAAGCTCACCCGCCTTGGCAAGATCCGCAATCCCCAGTACCGCATCGCCATCGCTGATGCCCGCAACCGCCGCGACGGCCGTTCCATCGAGGTCATCGGCCGCTACCACCCCAAAGAAGAGCCGAGCCTGATCGAGATCGACTCCGAGCGCGCGCAGTACTGGCTGTCGGTCGGCGCCCAGCCCACCGAGCCCGTGCTCAAGCTGCTCAAGATCACCGGCGATTGGCAGAAGTTCAAGGGCCTGCCCGGTACCGAGGGCACGCTGAAGGTCAGGGAACCCAAGCCCAGCAAGCTCGATCTCTTCAACGCCGCCCTGGCCGCCGCCGACGGCGCGCCCACCGGTGAGGCCACCGCGCTCAAGAAGAAGAAGGCCCCGGCCAAAAAGGCTGACGCAGCCGATAAGCCTGAGGCGGCTGACAAGCCCGAGGAGGCTCCTGCCGAGCCCGCTGCCGAGTCTGTCGCAGAGCCCGCCGCCGAGGCCGCCCCCGAGGCCGCACCCGAGGCCGCACCCGAGGCCGAGGCGCCCGCTGAGACTGCCCCGGAGGCGGAGCCCGCCGCCGAGGCTGCCGCCGAGACCGCCGAGTCAGCGCAGCAATGAGCTCCGCCGTCGTCGACGCCGTGGAGCATCTGGTCCGCGGGATCGTCGACAACCCCGATGACGTCCGGGTCGATATGGTGACCAACCGGCGCGGCCGCACCGTGGAGGTGCACGTGCACCCCGACGACCTCGGCAAGGTGATCGGCCGCGGCGGGCGCACCGCCACCGCACTGCGCACCCTGGTCGCCGGCATCGGCGGACGCGGCATCCGCGTCGACGTCGTGGACACCGATCAGTAGTTCCTCCTCCATGGAACTGGTGGTCGGACGGATCGCCAAGGCGCACGGCATCACCGGCGAGTTGGTCGTCGATGTGCGCACAGACGACCCCGAGGCGCGGTTCGTCGCCGGTCACAGCCTGCGGCTGAAGAACCCGCGCGCCGGAACCGAGCGCGAGGCCGTCATCGAGTCGGTGCGCCCGCACGGTGCGCGACTGCTGGTGCGCCTGGCCGGCATCACCGACCGCAACGGCGCCGACGCGCTGCGCGGCGGGCTCTTCGTCGTCAACTCCGCCGACCTGCCGCCGATATCGGATCCCGACGAGTTCTACGACCACCAACTCGAAGGCCTGCAGGTGCGCACCGTCGACGGCCGCCCGCTTGGAACGGTGACGGAGGTGCTGCACACCGCCGGCGGCGAATTGCTCGCTGTCCGAGGCGAATCCGGCGCCGAACTGCTCGTCCCGTTCGTCGCCGCCATCGTCACCTCGGTGTCACTGGCCGATCGCGTGGTGGAGATCGACCCGCCCGAAGGTCTGCTGGAGCTGGAGTAGGAGTTCGCAGCGGTGCACATTGATGTCATCACGATCTTCCCGGACTATCTCGACCCGGTCCGGCAGTCGTTGCCGGGCAGGGCAATCGAGTCCGGGCTCATCGGCTTCGCCGTGCACGATCTGCGCCGGTGGACCCACGACGTGCATCACGCGGTCGATGACTCGCCCTATGGCGGCGGACCCGGGATGGTGATGAAGGCTCCGGTCTGGGGCGAGGCCCTCGATGAGATCTGCACCCCCGACACCCTGCTGGTGGTGCCCACCCCGGCCGGCCGGCCGTTCACGCAGTCGCTGGCGCAGCACTGGACGGCCGAGAGCCATCTGGTGTTCGCCTGCGGCCGCTACGAAGGTATCGACCAGCGTGTCGTCGATGACGCCGCCACCCGGATGCGCGTGGAGGAGGTCTCCATCGGCGATTACGTGCTGGCCGGCGGCGAGGTGGCCGCTCTGGTGATGATCGAGGCTGTCGTGCGGCTGATGCCGGACGTGATGGGAAATCCGTTGTCGCCCAGGGACGATTCCCACTCACCGGACAACATGGGCCTGCTGGAAGGGCCCAGCTACACCCGCCCGCCGGTGTGGCGCGGGCTTGCCGTGCCCGAGATACTGCTGTCCGGCGATCACGGGCGCATCGCGTCCTGGCGCCACGAGCAATCGGTGCAGCGCACCCGGGTGCGCCGGCCCGACTTACTCGGCGAGGGCGACGGTTAGGTCCGGCCGCCCGGGAACATGGTCTTGACCGCGTCGGTCAGCGTTTTGCGTGCGGTGGCCTCGTCAACGGGCTGCATCGAGGCGACGGCGATCACGTAGCGGCGGTCGGCGCCGGCCACGCCGGTGGACATGTGGACCTGGTTGGGGCCGTCCCAGCAGCACATCCAGCCCTGCTTCACCGCGACCGGCTCCGCGTAGAGCCCGTCGGGGATTCCGAAGCGCTGCGGATAGCCGTCGATGCCGACAGGGGCGGACGCGGCGAGGTCGGCCATGATCACGCCTGCCTGCTGGGCGGGCAGCCCACCGCTGCCGTCCAACAGCTTCCGGTAGTAGCGCACCAGGTCGGTGGTGGAGCTCATGGTGGTCCACCAGTTGCCGTCCCAGGGTGCGCTGGTGTTGCGCAGTCCGTAGCGTTCGGTGACCCGAGCGATGACGGCATTGCGCCCGCCGCGCTCCCAGAACTCGTTGGCGGCGAAGTCGTCGGAGGCGCGCAGCATGGTGTCCAGCGATCGGCGGTCCTGCGCGGTGAGGGTCGCTTTGCCCTCGGCCACCCGCAGGAGGAGGTCGTCGGCGATGAACAGCTTGGCCACCGAGGCGATCGGGAACGCCGACCCGTCGCCCTTGGTCACCAGCCGGCCGCTCTGGCGGTCGAGGACGGCGATGCTGATGTCGGCGCCGTTGCGCTGGGCCTTGGCCGTCGCCTGCTGCGCGAGCACGTCGAGGTTGGCCGGTTCGCGTGGGGCGGGTGCCGGGGCCGCCGGCGGGACGGGACCGCCGGCCAGCAATGTCACCTGCTGCGTCGCCGGGTCCGCCGTTGAGCGGCCGCCCAGTTGCGCCGAGGCCGATCCGAGCAGGAGAACAGCCACTCCGGCCACGGCCCCGCAGGCAAGTGCCGATGCGCGACGTCGCACGGGCTCCTCCTGCGGTTTGCCGAGTCGGTGATGGGGAACTGCCTGCTCGTCCGGGTTGTCGGCGTTATCACGGGCCTGCTCAGGGTAACCGCTCGTTGCACGCCCCACGCACTTCGGCTGCTGCGGCACGCCGTCGTTGTGCGCCGGGCCGCGATTCGCGGTCGGGGGGCCCAATCTGGCACAATGGGGCCGTTGCCCGCGCGGGCCGGATTTCTGCCTGCTGCGACAATCACCTGACCGTCAGCACGGCGATGTCCGGCGCACGCGCCCAGCATCGGCGGCGAGGCTCAAGCAAGGAAGTGCCACCGGTATGAACACCCTAGACTTCGTCGACCAGGCGTCGCTTCGCGACGACATCCCCGAGTTCGGCTCCGGTGACACCGTCAACGTGCACGTGAAGGTCATCGAGGGCAACAAGCAGCGCATCCAGGTCTTCAAGGGCGTCGTGCTGCGCCGATCCGGCGGCGGCATCCGCGAGACGTTCACCGTCCGCAAGGAGAGCTACGGCGTCGGTGTGGAGCGCACCTTCCCGGTGCATTCGCCCAATATCGACCACATCGAGGTCGTCACCCGTGGCGACGTCCGCCGGGCCAAGCTGTACTACCTGCGCGAACTGCGGGGCAAGAAGGCCAAGATCAAGGAGAAGCGCTGAGCTTCGACATTGTGTCGCGAGAAGCGCTGAGCTTCGACGAGTGCTCGGTTGGCTGCGCCCTGCTGGCTAGTCTGATCCTGTGACCGTCACCCCGGACCCGGCCGACCCGACACCCCCGGCCGCCGGCGCTGATGATGCCGGGACGACACAGCGCGTCAAGGGCGACGGCAAGAAGCGGTCGGCCCTGCGCGAGGGTGCCATCCTGGTGGGCATCGCGGTGTTCATCTACTACGTGATGCTCACCTTCATCGCGCGGCCCTACCTGATCCCTTCGGAGTCGATGCAGCCCACCCTGAACGGCTGCAAGGGCTGCGTCGGGGATCGCATCATGGTCGACAAACTCACCTACCGGTTCAGCGAACCCGAACCCGGCGACGTGGTGGTGTTCAAGGGCCCGCCCAACTGGAACGTCGGGTACAAGTCGATCCGCTCGCAGAACACCGGTATCCGGTGGGTCCAGAACGCACTGTCCTTCATCGGATTCGTGCCGCCGGACCAGAACGATCTCGTCAAACGCATCATCGCCGTCGGCGGTCAGACCGTGCAGTGCCGCGCCGACACCGGCCTGACGGTCAACGGTGCGCCGTTGCAGGAGCCCTACCTCGATCCGTCGACCATGATGGCCGACCCGGCGGTGTACCCCTGCCTGGGCAATGAGTTCGGCCCGGTGCGGGTTCCCGCCGGGCGGATCTGGGTGATGGGTGACAACCGCACCCATTCCGCCGACTCACGCGCACGCTGCGCCAGCACCCCCGCAGACGCCAAGAACGGGGTGCTGTGCACCGGCGACCCGATGAACGGCACAGTGCCGGTCGACAACGTGATCGGTAAAGCCCGATTCATCGCCTGGCCGCCCGGGCGCTGGGGTGGTGTGTCCTCGATCGACCCCCAGGTCGACCCGCAGCGGGGCTGACATGCCGGCCCGAAAGCCCAACGTCGCGACCTGGCCGCCGCGCACAGTCATCCGGCGCTCGTCGGGGCTGCGCACGCTGGAGTCGGCGCTCTATCGAAGCGGACTCGGCCCGGTGGCCGGGGTCGACGAAGTCGGCCGCGGTGCCTGCGCGGGACCGTTGGTTGTCGCCGCATGCGTGCTGGGGCCCCACCGGATGGACAGCCTGGCGGCGCTGGACGATTCCAAGAAGCTCACCGCCCGGGCGCGCGAGGAGCTCTATCCGCTGATCCGCCGCTACGCGCTGGCTTATCACGTGGTGTTCATCGACTCCGTCGAGGTGGACCGCCGAGGTGTGCACGCGGCCAACATCGAGGGCATGCGCCGCGCGGTGGCGGGGTTGTCCGCCCGGCCCGGCTACGTGCTCTCCGATGGATTCCGGGTGCCCGGTCTGGCGGCTCCCTCGCTACCGGTGATCGGCGGCGACGCCGCCGCCGCCTGCATCGCGGCCGCGAGCGTGCTGGCCAAGGTGAGCCGCGACCGGCTCATGGTGGCCATGGACGTTACGCACCCGGGTTATGGATTCGGCGAGCACAAGGGCTACAGCACCGCCGCGCACGGCGCCGCGCTGGCCGAGTTGGGTCCGTGCAGCCAGCACCGCCAGTCCTTCATCAACGTCCGGCGGCTGAGCCGGGCCGGGGGCGCCGAACTGGTCGCCGAGTTCGCGGTGCGACAAGATGGAACCACGCCGACGCAAAGGACAGCCGACTAGATGAGTGCCGAGGATCTCGAGAAGTACGAAACCGAGATGGAGCTGTCCCTGTATCGCGAGTACAAGGACATCGTCGGGCAGTTCAGCTACGTGGTGGAGACTGAGCGCCGGTTTTACCTGGCCAACAGCGTCGACTTGGTACCCCGCAACAGCGAGGGCGAGGTCTACTTCGAATTGCGCCTGGCCGATGCCTGGGTGTGGGACATGTACCGGCCGGCCCGGTTCGTCAAACAGGTCCGGGTGATCACCTTCAAGGACGTCAATATCGAAGAGGTCGAGAAGCCGGAGCTTCGCCTGCCCGAATAGCGGCCTGTGCATCGGTGAGCCGCTGGGGATAACCGCGGGGTTTCGGCCCGCGCCGGGCATATCGTGTCGGGGCCCCGGTCCAGTCTGGCCGCATGACGACATTCAGCCGGCGGGATCTCGGCGCGCTCGGTGAGCAGATCGCGGTGGACCACCTCGAGGGCCGAGGGTTGTCGATCCTGGCGCGCAACTGGCGCTGCCGGTACGGAGAACTGGACATCATCGCCGTCGAGGATGGCCACACGGTGGTCTTCGTCGAGGTCAAGACTCGCACCGGCGACGGCTTCGGCGGTGTCGAGCAGGCCGTCACCCCGCGCAAGGTCCGCCGCATCCGCCGGCTGGCCGGTCTCTGGCTGGCCGGGCAGGACACCCGGTGGGCGCAGGTCCGCATCGACGTGGTGGGTGTCCGGATGGGTGGCGGCACTGAGACGGTGCTGCATCTGCGGGGTGTGGGCTGATGGCGTTAGGCAGGGCATTCTCGGTGGCGGTGCGCGGCCTCGACGGCGACATCGTCGAGATCGAGGCCGATATCACCTCGGGGTTGCCGGGATTCCATCTCGTCGGCCTGCCCGACGCCGCGGTGCAGGAATCCCGCGATCGCGTCCGGGCGGCCATCACCAACTCGGGTAACAGCTGGCCGATGTCGCGGCTGACGGTGGCGCTCTCCCCGGCGACGCTGCCCAAGGCGGGCTCGTTGTATGACATCGCACTGGCGGCCGCGGTGCTCTGTGCGAGCCGCACCACGCCGTGGCACCGGCTGGAGAAGGCGGTGCTGCTCGGCGAACTCGCCCTCGACGGCCGCGTCCGGTGTGTCCACGGGGTACTGCCCGCGGTGCTCGCCGCCAAGGCGCAGGGCTGGCAGACCGTCGTCGTTCCCCTCGGCAACCTCGCCGAGGCCAGCCTGGTCGAGGGTGTCGAGGTGTTCGGGGTGCGCACCCTGCGTCATCTGCAGCAGTGGCTGGACTCCGGCACCGGACTCGACGACAGGGTGCCGGCCCCGGTGCCGGATCCGCCGCCGGTGGCCGATCTCGCCGATGTGATCGGCCAGGTCCAGGCGCGCTTCGCCGTGGAAGTGGCCGCGGCCGGAGCGCATCACCTCATGCTGACCGGACCGCCCGGAGTGGGCAAGACCATGCTTGCCCAACGTCTGCCGGGTCTGCTTCCCGATCTCACCGAGGCCGAGGCGCTGGAAGTCACCGCCATCCATTCGGTGGCGGGGATGCTCTCGTCGCGCACACCGCTGATCACCCGGCCGCCGTTCATCGCCCCGCACCACTCCTCCAGCGTGGCCGCACTGGTCGGGGGAGGGTCCGGCCTGGCCCGGCCCGGCGCGGTCAGCAAGGCGCACCGCGGCGTGCTGTTCCTCGATGAGTGCGCCGAGGTGCGCCTCGGTGCGCTGGAGGCACTGCGAACTCCGTTGGAGGACGGGGAGATTCGAATCGCCCGCCGCGATGGAGTGGCCCGCTATCCGGCCCGTTTCCAGCTGATGATGGCCGCCAACCCGTGCCCCTGCGCGCCCCCTGACCCGCGGGAGTGCATCTGCTCACCGCCGCAACGCCGCCGCTACCTCGGCAAGCTGTCGGGCCCTCTGCTGGACCGGGTGGACCTGCGGGTGCAGATGCACACCGTGCGGACCGGGGCGTTTGCGCCCGAACAGTCCGAGGGCAGCGAGCAGGTCAGGGCCCGGGTGGCGCAGGCCCGGGCGGCCGCCGCGCAACGGTGGCGCGCGCACGGATTCACCACCAATGCCGAGGTCACCGGTGCGGTGCTGCGCCGGCACTTCGCACTGTCGAACGCCACCATGGCGCCGTTGAAGACGGCCCTGGATCGCGGTCTGATCAGCATCCGCGGCGTGCACCGGGCGCTGCGGGTGGCATGGAGCCTCGCCGATCTCAGCGGGCGCAGCGCACCGAACCGCGACGATGTCTCGGTCGCGCTGAGTTTCCGCCAGGGCCAGGTGATGTCATGACCGCCGCCGATGTGCTGCGGTCATGGGCTTACCTGTCCCGGGTGGCCGAGCCCCCGTGCGATGAGTTGGCCGCACTCATCGCCGAAGTCGGCCCCCGGGATGCCGCCGACCGTATCCGCCGCGCCGAGGTGGTCCCCGCACTCGCGCAGCGCACCGAAGCCCGTCGCGATATGGACTGTGCCGCAGCGGATCTGGAGATGCTGCAACGCAGGGGCGGGCGATTGATCACCCGGGATGATGACGAGTGGCCGACCCTGGCATTCGCCGCGTTCGGCGGTGTGCCGGTCCGCGACAAGCCGCAGGGCCGCCCGCCACTGGCCTTGTGGGCGATCGGCCCGGTGCGTCTCGATCGCATCGCCGAGCGGTCCGCGGCGATCGTCGGGACCCGCGCGGCCACGGCGTACGGCGAACATGTCGCGGCTGAACTCTCCGCCGGACTCGTCGAGCGCGACGTCGCAGTGGTCTCCGGCGGCGCCTACGGAGTCGACGGGGCGGCCCACCGCGCGGCACTGGCCGCCGAGGGGATCACCGTCGCGGTGCTGGCCGGTGGTCTGGACGTCCTCTATCCGGCCGGCCACTCGGCGCTGCTGCACCGGATCAGCCAGGAGGGCCTAGTGGTCAGCGAGTACCCGCCCGGCGTGCGCCCGGCGCGGCACCGGTTCCTGACCCGCAACCGGTTGGTGGCGGCGCTCTCGGGTGCCACCGTGGTGGTCGAGGCGGCGCTGCGCAGTGGCGCCGCCAGCACCGCGGCGTGGGCCCGTGCGCTGGGGCGGGTGGTGTGCGCGGTGCCCGGGCCGATCACCTCCACGGCGTCGGCCGGCTGTCATGCGCTGGTTCGCTCCGGTGCCGAACTGGTGACCCGGGCCGATGAGATCGTCGAGATCGTCGGCCGCGCAGGGGAGTTCGCCGAGGAACCGGCCCGGCCGATTGATGTGCTTGATGCTCTCTCCGACGACGAACTGCAGGTCTACGAGGCCCTGCCGGGCCGCGGTGTGCGCACGGCCGACGAGATCGCGGTGGCGGCGGGACTGCCCGCCGCCGGCGTGCTCGGCCCGCTGGCGATGCTGGAGATCGCCGGGCTGGTGCAACGCGACGAGGGCAGGTGGCGGCTGGCCCGCAACTCCGGGTAGGGACGTGCCCGCCCGTTACCGCGCGCCCGATGGCGCCAACTCGCCCTCCGGTGCGCCGTCCCCGTCATCGCGCCGGTGCTGGTCCGGATTGAAGATGTCCTCAAAGACCGCGTTCCGTGTTGTGACGTGCTGCATGCGCTCGGAGTAGGACGGACGTGATCGCACCTTCAACGGCCACCAGAACCACGGACCGAGGATGGCTGCGATGGACGGTGTCATCAACGAGCGCACGATCAGCGTATCGAGCAGCAGGCCGATTCCGATGGTCATACCACCCTGGCCGACATTGAGCAGATCCCCCGAGATCATGGCGCCCATCGTGAAGGCGAACACCAGTCCCGCGGCCGTCACCACGGTTCCGGTGCTTCCCATCGACCGGATGATCCCGGTGTTGATGCCGGCCCCGATCTCCTCTTTGAACCGTGACACCAGGAGCAGGTTGTAGTCGCTGCCGACGGCCATCAGGATGATGACGGCGAACGCCAGAACGATCCAGTTGAGTTCGACCCCGATGATGCGTTCGAAGATGAACACTGAGAGGCCGAAAGCAGCGCCGAGTGAGATCACGACCGTGCCGACGATCACGATTGACGCGATGAGAGCTCGAGTGATGATCAGCATCACGATGAAGATCAGCGTCAGTGCGGCGAAGGCTGCGATCATCGTGTCGTACTTGGCGCCGGACGCAATGTCGCGGTAGGTGGCCGCCGTCCCGGCCAGATAGATGTCCGCGCCGGCCAGCGACGTTCCCTTGACGGCCTCATGTGCGGCTGTGAGTTGATCGTCCACAACCGAGATGCCCTCCTCCGAGGCGGGATTCACATCATGGGTGATGATCAGCCGCGCCGCCTTGCCGTCCGGCGAGAGGAACAGCTTCAGCCCCTTCTGGAAGTCGGCGTTGGAGAAGACCTCCGGGGGCAGGTAGAAGTAGTCGTCGCTCTTGGAGGCGTCGAATGCCTCACCCATCGCAGTGGCCGTATCGGTCATCTGCTGCATCTGCTCGATCATCCCGTCGAAGCTGCTGTGGATGGTCTGCAGAGTCTGCTGCATCATGGTCGCCGTCATGATGATCGGCGAGAACTGCGCGACCATCGGTGGGAACAGCGCGTTCATGTCACCCATCCCGCCGACCATTTGGTCCATCCCGCCGATCATCGCGGTCATATCGGTCTGCAGGGCGGCCATGTTGTCGCTGAACTTCGAGACGCCGTCGGTGGCATCGAAGGCTGCGCGAATCCCCTCGCACACAGTGATGTTCAAGCAGTGCGGTTCCCAGTAGAAGTAGTTCCGAATCGGCCGCACGGCGTCATCGAAATCGGCGATCCGGTCTCGCATCTCGTCGAGGGTGACCTTCATGGCGTTCATGTCCTCGACACTGCGCTGCCCGGCTCCCACCATGCCGTTCGCCGACTCGACGGTGCTGTTCATGGAGTCCGACATCCGGGTCATCAGGGTCCGCATCTCGGCCATCGAGGTGATCATCGCGCCGAGATCATCCGACATCCCGCTGATGTCGCCGATCCTCTGTTTGAGGAACTGAAGATTCTGGGTGATCGGCACCGTCGACATGCTGATCTGATACGGGATCGAACTGTGTGCGATGGGGGATCCCAGCGGGCGGGTGATGCTCTGCACCATCGCAATACCCTCAATGCGGAACAGCGCCTTAGCGACTCGGTCGAGCACGATCATGTCGGTGGGGTTACGCATGTCGTGGTCGGTCTCGACGGTCATGATGTCGGGATTGAGGCGGGCGGTGCTGAAGTGCTTCTCGGCCGCCGCGTACCCGATGTTGGCCGGCACGTCGGCGGGGATGTAACGCCGGTCGTCGTAGCTGGTCTTGTAGCCGGCCATGGCGAGGATGCCCAGCAGCACCACGGTGGTCGCGGCAGCAAGAATCGGCTTGGGCCAACGGACGGTCGCCGTGCCGACCTTCCGCCACCCCCTGGTCTTGATCATGCGCTTGGGGTCCAGCAGGCCGAATCGGCTGGCGACCACAAGAACTGCGGGCGCGACGGTCAGGGCGGCCGCGACGACGATGAGAAGCGCGATCGCCGACGGATAGGCCAGCGAGTTGAAGTAGGACAGCCGTGTCAGCTTCAGGGTCAGCATGGCGCCGGCGATGGTCAGGCCCGAGCCGAGTATGACGTGGCCGACTCCGTGGAACGCGGTGTAGTAGGCCGATTCCGGGTCCTCGCCGTTCTGGCGGGCCTCGTGATATCGGCCGAGCAGGAAGATCGCGTAATCGGTGCCCGCCGCGATGGCCAGCGCCGTCATCAGTGGAACCGAGAAGGTCGAGAAGTCCATCAGGCCCAGGTGGCCGATCACCGCCACCACGCCCCGGGAGGCGCCCATCTCGATTCCGACGATGGCCAGGATCAGCAGCACCGTGCTCACCGACCGGTAGACCAGGCTCAGCATGATCGTGATGACGATCATGGTGACCACGGTCATCTTGATCATTCCGCTGTCGCTGGCTTCCAGGGAGTCGGTGGTCAGCGGCGCGGGGCCGGTCACGTAGGCCTGCAGGCCGTCCGGCGGTGGTGTGTTGTGAATGATCTCGCGCACGGCCTCCACGGAATGGTTGCCCTCGGTGCTGCCCTGGTCGCCCGCGAGGTTCAACTGGACGTAGGCGGCCTTGCCGTCACTGCTCTGCACGCCCGCCGCGGTGATCATGTCGCCCCAGAAGTCGTGCACATGCTCTACGTGCTTGGTGTCCGCCTCGAATTTGGCGACCAGGGACTTGTAGTACTCGCGCGCGCTCTCGCCCAGTGGTTCATCGCCGACCAGCACCACCATGGCGATGCTGTCGGAGGTCGACTCCTGGAACTTCGCGCCCATCCGCTTGGCGGCGATGACGGCAGGGGCGTCCTGGGGCGACATCGACACGGCGTTGGCCATGCCGACCTTCTCAACCTGGGGGACAAGCAGATTCGTGGCGGCGGTGAAGGCCACCCAGACCAGGATGATCGGAACCGCGAGAACCCGAATCGTGCGCGGGATACCCGTTCGCCTGTCGTTGCCCTGGCCGGTCACGCTGCTTTATCCAGACAGAACGCCTGGGCGTCACGGCCCTCGGCGAAATCCTCGGCCGTCAACTCGCCGTCGACCAGGATTCGGCAGCCCAGCGCGGCGGTGTCACCCTGGGCGACGACGTTGGCCAGCACTCCGGGGTCGGTGGTGCTCACCGTGACCGACCACGGCAGCGAGGTGAAACCCGCCTCGATGGTCTTGCCGTTGACGTCGAGATAGCTCACCCGGCCTGACGCATCCGCGGGACCGACGATCTCGTAGGTCACCCGCTTGGTGTTGATCGGCTTGATGTCATCAGCCGGCAGTTCGGCGCCGACGTAGGGCGCATCGGTATCGAAGAACGTCCGTAGCCTGCCCACGACCGCAGCTGCCGTCAGGAGAGCCACGACCACCATCGTCACCACCCAGAACCGCTTGAGCAGGCTGCCCAACGAGGCCACTGCCTTCATCGCTTCCCAACCTTTCGATCCGGTTGCCGCACCTGTCGATTCCTCACCGACCGGGTTCGGTCACCGTAGTAGTCATACCATAGGGGGTATGGTATGACGGAACGAAGTGTCGATCACGATCAGAAGGATGAGCACATGTGCCGCGCTACGAAGTGCCGCGTCTGCGGGAAGACCACCTGGGCCGGCTGTGGCAATCACGTCGACATGGTGCGGCGCAGCGTGCCGGCTGCCCAGTGGTGCGGCGGAAAGCACTCGAGTGACGAGATCGCCGCCGCTGCGCCTCGGCGCAGGTGGACGTTCTGGAAGAAAAGCGGCTGAGGGCCGTGTCGACCAAGGGCCGCCCCGCCACGCTGGGCGCAATGCTCGCGGCGACCCTGTCGCTGGTGATGGTGGCGCCGGGCGTCGCCGCGGCGGATTCCACCGATGACTATCCGATTCCGAACCGGATCCTGCGCACCACCTGTACCGCCGAGCAGATCATGGCTGCGGTTCGCGACGTCAGGCCGGTCTACTACGAGCGCTACATGATCGACTACAACAACAAATCACCGGATGTTCAGCAGGCGGCGCGGGATCGGATCCACTGGTTCTTCTCGTTGGACTATGCCGGCCGCCGGCAGTATTCGGAGAACATCGCGACCGACATCTATCACGAGCAGATGGCCTTCCGCTGGCCCAACTGGGCCAAGCTGTTCTTCAACAACAAGGGTGTCGCGGCCCGCGCAACCGACGTCTGTGATCAGTATCCCGCCGGTGAGCAGGGCGTCTGGCAATGGTGAGTCCCGACTGACCGACACGCCCGCGAGGATGGGTCCCGTGCTCGGCATTGTCTGCCACCGTAGGGGAGTGGACGTGCCCGATCGTTATGCCGCCGTCCTCTCCGAGTACGCCGAGCACCTGGCACTTGAACGCGGTCGATCCGACCACACCCGCCGCGCGTACCTGGCCGACCTGCGGTCGTTGTTCGCATTTCTCGACCAGCGCGCACCGGAAGCGGGTCTGGGAGCGCTGAGTCTTCCGGTGCTGCGCGCCTGGCTGGCCGCCCAGGCCTCGGGCGGCTTCGCCCGCACCACCCTGGCCCGCCGGACCTCGGCGGTGAAGACGTTCACCGCCTGGGCGGTTCGCCGCGGACTGCTCACCGACGACCCGGCGTCCCGGTTGCAGGTGCCCAAGGCCCGGCGCTCCCTGCCCGCCGTCCTGCGCCAGGATCAGGCCCGCGCCGCCATGGAGGCCGCCGATCTGGGTGCCGAGCAGGGCGACCCGCTGGCGCTGCGGGACCGGTTGATCGTGGAAATGCTCTACGCCACCGGTATCCGGGTCAGCGAGCTGTGCGGCCTGGACGTCGACGACGTCGACACCGGCCACCGCGTGGTGCGGGTACTGGGCAAGGGCAACAAGCAGCGCACCGTGCCCTTCGGGTCACCGGCGCTGGCCGCACTGACCGGATGGCTGGAGACCGGCCGGCCGGCTCTTCTCACACCCGAGTCGGGTACGGCGTTGCTGCTGGGCCCGCGCGGCCGCCGGCTGGACCCCCGGCAGGCCCGCACCGTCGTGCACCAGACCATGGCAGCGGTTGCCGGCGCCCCCGACATCGGGCCACACGGCCTGCGGCACAGCGCCGCCACCCATCTGCTCGAGGGCGGCGCGGACCTGCGCGTGGTCCAGGAGTTGCTCGGCCACTCCTCGCTGGCCACCACCCAGCTCTACACCCATGTCACCGTCGCGCGGTTGCGCGCGGTCCACGACCAGGCCCACCCGCGGGCCTGAGCCCCCTCAGCCGCCCAGCGGCTTGAGTCTCACCCTGGTGCCGGCCAGCAGCCCGAGCGGGTTGACGTAGTCGGCGCGGGCGGCGGGTCCCCACATGGCGCCCCAGTGCAGGCAGGCGGGTGCCGGACAACCCGGGTGGCCGGCCATCAGCCGCCCCAGCGGTGTGCCGGCCTCGACCAGCTGACCCGGCCGAACCGCCGCCTCCACCGGTTCGTAGCTGGTGCGCAGCCCACCCGGATGTGCCAGAGACACCACCGGGCGCCCCGCCAGCCGACCGGCGAACACCACCGTGCCCCGCCCGGCGGCGTAGACCGGCTGACCCGGCGACCCGGCCAGATCGACGCCGCGGTGGCCGCGCTGCCAGTCCGGGGCCGGGGCGTCGAAAGCCGTGGTCACCGAGCGCGTGCCCGGGCCGAGCGGCCACTGCAGGACGGTCCCGTCGGCCGCTGCGGTCGCGGTGCCGCCCGCCGCCGCCGACGTCAGTGCGATCAGGATCGCGATGAATCGCATCCGTCCAGTTCACCGCGATCGAGCCGGCGGTGTGGACGGGTCGTCGCCGGTTGGGGATCAGCGGCGCGCTGTGTGTAAACTTCGGCATGCAACTCGCTCAAGCGGGTTGACTTCGCGCGCTTGTGTGCACTGTCGCTACCCAGCTTGTTTCGGGCTGACAGATGCCGCGCATGCCGGTTGGTCCCCCCGAATGGGGGTCGGTGTGCGCGCAGGCGCCAGGGCCCGGCTTCACCCGTCGCCGGGCGACAACCGACAGATGAAGGACGATCGCGACATGCCTGTCGTAACAATGAGGCAGCTGCTTGACAGCGGCGCGCACTTCGGGCACCAGACCCGACGCTGGAATCCCAAGATGAAGCGGTTCATCTTCACCGACCGCAACGGCATCTACATCATCGACCTGCAGCAGACGCTGACCTACATCGACAAGGCCTACGAGTTCGTCAAGGAGACCGTCGCCCACGGTGGTTCCATCATGTTCGTCGGTACCAAGAAGCAGGCGCAGGAGTCGATCGCCGAAGAGTCCACCCGGGTCGGCATGCCGTACGTCAACCAGCGCTGGCTCGGTGGCATGCTCACCAACTTCTCCACCGTGCACAAGCGTCTTCAGCGCATGAAGGAACTTGAGGCCATGGAGCAGACCGGTGGCTTCGAGGGTCGCACCAAGAAGGAAATCCTGATGCTGACCCGGGAGAAGAACAAGCTCGAGCGCAGCCTCGGCGGTATCCGGGACATGACCAAGGTGCCCTCGGCGATCTGGGTCGTCGACACCAATAAGGAGCACCTCGCGGTCGCCGAAGCCCGCAAGCTCAACATCCCGATCATCGCGATCCTGGACACCAACTGCGATCCCGATCTCGTCGACTACCCGATCCCGGGCAACGACGACGCCATCCGCTCGGCGGCACTGCTGACCAAGGTCATCGCCTCCGCGGTGGCCGAGGGTCTGCAGGCCCGCGGTGGCGCCGGCCGGACCGAGGCCGGTTCGGACGGGGCCGCGGCTGAGCCGCTGGCCGAGTGGGAGCAGGAACTGCTGGCCAGCGCGGCCATCGAGGCGGCTCCGACCGAGCCAGGCCCAGTTGCCGACGAGTCGGTGACCGTCGAAGTCCCGGCGGAGGGCTGAGATGGCCAGCTACACCGCCGCTGACGTCAAGCGCCTGCGCGAGCTCACCGGCGCCGGCATGCTCGACTGCAAGAACGCCCTGGCCGACAACGACGGCGACTTCGATAAGGCCGTCGAGGCGCTGCGCATCAAAGGAGCCAAGGACGTCGGCAAGCGCGCCGAGCGCGCAACCGCCGAGGGACTGGTGGCTGCCAAGAACGGTGCGCTGATCGAGCTCAACTCCGAGACCGACTTCGTCGCCAAGAACGCCGAGTTCCAGCAACTGGCCGACCGGATTCTGGATGCGGCGTGTGCGTCGAAGGCCACCGATGTCGACACGCTCAAGGCGGCGAAAGCCGGCGATGAGACGGTCGAGGAGGCCATCGCCGCGCTCTCGGCCAAGATCGGCGAGAAGCTGGAGCTGCGCCGGGTGCAGTACTTCGACGGCAACGTCGAGACCTACCTGCACAAGCGGGCCGCCGACCTGCCGCCCGCGGTGGGGGTGCTGGTGGAGTTCGAGGGATCCGACTCCGGACAGGGCAAGGACGCCGCGCACTCGGTGGCCCTGCAGATCGCCGCGCTCAAGGCCAAGTACCTGACCCGTGACGAGGTGCCCGCGGACGTGATCGCCAACGAGCGCCACGTCGCAGAGGAGACCGCCAAGGCCGAGGGCAAGCCGGAGGCGGCACTGCCCAAGATCATCGAGGGACGGCTCACCGGGTACTTCAAGGATGTCGTGCTGCTCGATCAGCCGTCGGTGTCCGACGGCAAGAAGACGGTCAAGGCGTTGCTCGACGACGCCGGCGTCACCGTCACCCGGTTCGTCCGCTTCGAGGTGGGCCAGGCCTAACCCGCCGGGCCCGATCATGCACCACGTCAACGCATTTGCCGACGACGCGCTCGGCGATCTCGACGCGGTCGCGATGGTGGACGCGTTGCGCACCGGCAAGGTCTCTGCCGCCGAACTGGTGGAGGCGGCGATCGCCCGCACCGAGGCGGTGAACCCGGTGCTCAACGGTCTGGCGCACGAGACCTTCGCGCGGGCCCGGTCGCTGGCCGCCGCGGGCGGGCGCCAGGGTGGCTACTTCGACGGCGTGCCGACCTACATCAAGGACAACGTCGACGTCGAGGGCATGCCGACCATGCAGGGCACCGACGCCTGGGAGCCGCGGCTGCACGAGCGCCACGGTGACTTCGCCCGGTTCTTCCTGGCGACCGGACTGATCGCGCTGGGCAAGACACAGCTGTCGGAATTCGGCTTCAGCGCCTCGGCCGAGCACCCGCGCATCGGCGCGGTGCGCAACCCGTGGGACACCGACTGCACCGCCGGCGCGTCATCGTCGGGTTCGGGGGCGTTCGTCGCCTCAGGTGTGGTGCCGATCGCGCACGCCAACGACGGTGGCGGTTCGATCCGCATCCCCGCCGCCTGCAACGGGCTGGTCGGACTCAAACCATCCCGGGGCCGGCTGCCGCTGGACAAGATGTCGCGGCAGATGCCGGTGCGACTGGTCAACGACGGCGTGCTGACCCGCTCGGTGCGCGACACCGCGGCCTTCTACCGGGAGGCCGAGCGGATCTGGCGCAACCGCGCACTGCTGCCCGTCGGCGCGGTGACCGGGCCGGGCCGCGAGCGACTGCGGGTCGCGGTGGTCACCCGCTCGGTGAACCGGGAGTGCGCACCGCAGATCCGCGATCTGACCCTGCAGACCGCCGCTACGCTCAGCGACCTCGGCCACCGGGTGGACTACCTCGACCACAACCCCGTCCCGGCCCGTTTCGCGGAGGACTTCCTGCTGTACTGGTCGATGCTGGCCATGGCCCTGGTCCGTACCGGTCAGCGGACCTTCGGTAAGAGCTTCGACCGCACCCGGCTGGACAACCTGACCCTCGGACTGGACCGCCACGCCAGCCGCAACCTGCATCGGCTGCCCGCGGCGATCACCCGGTTGAGCCGGCTGCGCCGGGTCACCGACAAGTTCTACCGCGACTACGACGTGCTGCTGACCCCGACACTGGCCGAGCCCACGCCGCGCATCGGCCACCTTGATCCGACGGCGGACTACCAACAGGTCATCGACCGGTTGAGCGACTGGGTGGCGTTCACCCCGCTGCAGAATGTGACCGGTGAGCCGGCTGTCTCGCTGCCGATGGCAACCTCCGCCGATGGGATGCCCGTCGGCATGATGTTCGCCGCACCGTTCGGTCACGAGCGGCGCCTGCTGGAGTTGGCGTACGAACTCGAGGCGGCCGCTCCGTGGCCGCGCATCGATCAGGCGGTCTAGCTGCGCTGAGCGCCGACGAGGCCCTGAAGATTCGAGACAGTCGTATCGATGAGTGCCTCGTACTCGGAGACGGACGACTCGGGGATGGCCGCCCGCACAATGGACCGCCACACCACAGCGAGCCTCGGGTAAGGGTCATCGCCGAGGGCAGAGGCGAGCAGGTGGGATCCCAGTACCCCGGCCCAGGCAGCGTTGGCGAGCTCGGTGGCATCAGGGCTGACACCCGCGGCTGTGATCGCCCTGGTGAGATTGGCGATGAACTCGTCGGTCCACTGCCGGTAGGTGAGCGAAGCGACGCTGCTGATCTGGCTGAGAGCCTGCATGAGTTCGTTTCCGATGCGGGCAGACTTCTCCGTGTGAATCAAAGCCGCCGAGATGAAACTGGCGACGATGATCCTCTCCAGCAAGGGGGCCGAGAGGTCGATTCGGGCCAGGACAGCCTCCGCGTTGGCATCGCGGTATTCCGCCATGATTGCCGCCGCCACCGACTCCTTGGAGTCGAAGTGGTAGTAGAACGCGCCTTTGCTGACGCCGGCCCGCTGCAGCACATCGGCCAGGCCGGTTTCGCCGTAACCCATCTCAGTGAACAAGTCGACGGCGGAGTCGATGATGCGCCGCCGGGTGGCTTCCGCCCTGGCCTGTCGTGGCATCGTGCACGCTCCCTGCGTCTGGTGTGGTGTCCAGCGTTTCACGAATTCATGTGCTGGGCCTGCTTTCAGTGCGGCGACCGTGTCGGGCGGCCCACCCGGCCCGCTCACGGCGAGTTCGATGAGGCAGGATGGGAATGCCTCGCAGCGGTCCGCCGACCGGCGTCCGCGTAGGCGGACGCCGAGAGCTGAGGAGGGTGATGGGCGAGCCAACCGTTCCGCGGCCGAAGTACTCCAGGGTCCTGCTCAAGCTCGGCGGTGAGATGTTCGGCGGTGGGTCTGTCGGACTCGACCCCGACGTCGTCGCCCAGGTGGCCCGTCAGATCGCCGAAGTCGTGCGCAGCGGTGTGCAGGTGGCGGTGGTCATCGGCGGCGGTAACTTCTTCCGCGGCGCCCAGTTGCAGCAACGGGGCATGGAACGAACCCGCTCCGATTACATGGGCATGCTCGGCACGGTGATGAACAGCCTCGCGCTGCAGGACTTCCTGGAGAAGGAGGGCATCGTCACCCGGGTCCAGACCGCCATCACCATGGGCCAGGTCGCCGAGCCCTACATTCCGCTGCGGGCCCGGCGGCACCTGGAGAAGGGGCGCGTGGTGATCTTCGGCGCCGGCATGGGGTTGCCGTACTTCTCCACCGACACCACCGCCGCCCAGCGGGCGCTGGAGATCGGCGCGGAGGTGGTCCTGATGGCCAAAGCGGTGGACGGTGTGTTCACCGACGATCCCCGGCAGAACCCGGGTGCGGAAATGATCGCCGAGATCAGCCACCGGGAGGTCATCGACCGCGAGTTGCGGGTCGCCGACGCCACCGCGTTCAGCCTGTGCATGGACAACGGCATGCCGATCCTGGTCTTCAACCTGCTGACCGATGGGAATATCGCCCGGGCGGTCGCAGGTGAGAAGATCGGCACACTGGTCACCACCTGACGAGGAGAAGCGATTCAATGATCGACGAGGCGATCTTCGACGCCGAGGAGAAGATGGAGAAGGCCGTCTCCGTCGCGCGCGACGACCTGTCGTCGATCCGCACCGGCCGCGCCAACCCGGGGATGTTCGCCCGCGTCAACGTGGAGTACTACGGAACCCCCACCCCGATCACCCAGATGTGCAGCATCAACGTCCCCGAGGCGCGGATGGTGGTGATCAAGCCCTACGAGGCCGGCCAGCTGCGGGCCATCGAGGACGCCATCCGCAACTCCGACCTCGGCGTCAATCCGACCAACGACGGCACCATCATCCGGGTGGCCATCCCACAGCTCACCGAGGAGCGCCGCCGCGAGTTGGTCAAGCAGGCCAAGGCCAAGGGTGAGGACGCCAAGGTGTCGGTGCGCAACATCCGCCGCCGCGCGATGGAGGAACTGCACCGCATCAAGAAGGACGGCGAGGCCGGCGAAGACGAGGTGGGCCGCGCCGAGAAGGACCTCGACAAGTCGACCGCCTCCTACGTCCACCAGATCGACGAACTGGTCAAGCACAAAGAGGGCGAGCTGCTCGAGGTCTGAGGACCCGAGCAGATAGGCGACTGTGGCAGACACCGAGACCCCGCCGGTCAAGACCTCGAAAGCGGGCCGCAACCTCCCCGCCGCGATCGCGGTCAGCCTGCTTCTCAGCGGGCTGATCATCGGCACCCTGATTCTCGCGCCGCGCGGGTGGGTGGTGATCCTGTCGGTGGCGGTGGCCCTCGCCACCCACCCGGTGGGCAAGCGGGTGCGCGAGGCGGGG
>JBFYOQ010000113.1:0-4998 GCA_041303735.1 Mycobacterium sp. | reverse complement strand
CCACCGCCAATGCGCCGACCCTCCCGATATCGGTGCCGTGCCCTGCCGCGCCAGGTTCAATCGCCATCACGGCTCGCCGGCGGTATTCGACGGCGCGTACGCGGCCCTTAGCTGAACGGCGATGCCGGCCGGAAGCGGAACTAGACACGGACAACCCCCGTTCCCCCGTGGGAACTATCCCGCGGATGGCGGAATCATTACATCTGAGAGAGGTTGGCGGACGGGGTTCCAGGAGAATTCAGTTGCATTTCTTCTGCCATTCATGGGAGGACGGCAGGCGTCACGGCCTAGGAGACAGCGAGGCCGCGCAGCACCGGCACCAGCAGCGCCAGAGCGCGCCCGCGGTGCGAGACGGCATCCTTCTCCGCCGCATCGAGTTGCGCGGCGCTGCGAGTATCGCCCTGCGGCATGAAGACCGGATCGTATCCGAAACCGTTGTCGCCCAGTGGTTCCCGCGCGATTGTTCCCGGCCACTCGCCACGGACGACCGTGAGGTCATCCGGGCCGGATACCAGCGCGCACGCGGAGACGAACGCCGCCTCGCGTCGCTCGTCGGGAACGTCTCGCAGCTGCGCCAGCAGTAGCGAGTAGTTGGCGACGTCACCGCCGTGCTCACCGGCCCAGCGCGCCGAGAGCACACCGGGCATCCCGTTCAGCGCGGCGACCTCCAACCCGGAGTCATCCGCCAGCGTCGGCAACCCGGTTGCGAGGTATCCGTCGCGCGCCTTGGCCGCGGCGTTCTCCTCGAACGTCGCGCCGGTCTCCGGCGCCTCGTCATAGGGGTCGACATCATCGAGTGACACCAAATCAAGACCCGAGATGCCCGCGGCGTCGAGCACCCGGCGCAACTCAGCCAGCTTTTTGCGGTTGCGGCTGGCAACCAACAGCCGCGCGGTCAGGACCCGAACGCCTTCTTCGGCGCAGGACCTTCGGGCAGCACACCGGGATACGGCAGCGCCAGCGCCTGGCGCTGAACCTCGAACAACTGCTCGCACGCCCCCATCGCGGCGTCGAGCATCTTGTCCAGCGTCGAACGCGGGAACGTCGCACCCTCGCCGGTGCCCTGGATCTCCACGAAGGTGCCGGTGTCGGTGGCCACCACGTTCATGTCCACCTCGGCGCGCGAATCCTCCTCATAGGGCAGGTCGACGCGGACCCGGCCGTCGACCACCCCGACACTGATCGCGGCGATCGCACACGACAGCGGCTTGGGGTCACTCAACGCACCCGCCGCGCCGAGATAGGTCACCGCATCCGACAGGGCCACGTACGCGCCGGTGATCGCGGCGGTGCGGGTGCCGCCGTCGGCCTGCAGCACATCGCAGTCCAGCGCGATGGTGTTCTCCCCCAGCGCCGCCAGGTCGATGCAGGCCCGCAGCGAGCGGCCGACCAGCCGGCTGATCTCCTGGGTGCGTCCGCCGAGGCGGCCCTTGACCGCCTCACGGTCGGAGCGGGTGTGGGTGGCGCCGGGCAGCATGGCGTACTCGGCGGTCAGCCAGCCCAGCCCGGACCCCTTGCGCCAGCGCGGCACCCCCTCGGTGACGCTGGCGGTACACATCACCCGGGTCTCGCCGAAATTGATCAGCACCGAACCGGCCGGATGTGAGGTGAAGCCGCGGGTGATGACGACGGGCCTCAGCTCGTCGTCGGTCCGGCCATCGAGTCTTTGCAATTGTGATTCACGTGCCACAGCGCAAACCCTAGGACCTGGCGCACAGGTCGATCGCCTCGCCTGCCACCACGGCGTGCACCGGGCCGTCGAACTCGGCCTTGGCTTCGGCGATCACATCCTCCCGCGAGGTCCACGGCGGGATGTGGGTGAGCAGCAGTTGCTTGACGCCGGCGCGGGCGGCGGTGCGGCCGGCGTCGGTTCCGGACATGTGCAGATGCGGGGGGCGCTCGGGCGAATGCGTCCAGGACGCCTCGCACAGGAATATGTCGGCGCCGGTGGCCAATTCGACCAGAGACTCGCACACCCCGGTGTCCCCGCTGAACACCAGTGTGGCCCCCGAAGGATCGGTGATCCGCAGCCCGTAGGACTCGGTGGGGTGGGTGACCAGACGCGGCAGCACGCTCAGCGCGCCGATGCGGACCTCCTCGCCGTCGGTCCACGGCCGGACGTCGAAGATGTCGCTGAAGTCGTCGAGCTCACCGCCGAGCGGCGACGACGCCGCCGCCAGCCTGGTCCAGGTGTCGCTGGGGCCGTACATGAGGCCGCGCTGCGGCGCCGGGGTCGGGTGATAGCGGCGCCAGACGAACAGCCCCGGCAGATCCAGGCAGTGATCGGCATGCAGGTGCGACAGCAGGATGTGAACGTCGTTGGGGTCGACGTGGCGCTGCAGCGCGCCGAGCACACCGCCGCCGAAGTCCACGACCAGAGGCGGGGTGTCCGGGGCGATCACCAGGTAGCCCGATGCCGGCGAATCGGGCCCCACCACGCTGCCGGAGCAGCCCAGCACCGTGATTCGCACAGCGACAAGCTTGCCACGACGGGTGCGGCCGATGACACCAATCGCCTCAGCGCGGCGCGGGGGCTCCGACACCGGTGATCGTCGGGCCGAGGAACCGCGCGGCCAGGGCGGTGAACAACTCCGGATCACCGGTGGCCTCGAAGGTCCGCGTCGAGCGCCCGGCGTCGTGCGGGCGCAGCAGATCGTCCTCGGTGAGCACCCGCAGCAGATCCTTCGCGGTCTCCTCGGCGCTGGAGACCAGGGTGACCTGTTCGCCCATCGCCAGTTGGATCACCCCGGACAGCAGCGGGTAGTGCGTGCAGCCCAGCACCAAGGTGTCCACCCCAGCGCGCTGCAGCGGCTCGAGGTAGCCCTCCGCCAGGCCGAGCACCTGGCGCCCGCTGGTGACCCCGCGCTCGACGAAGTCGACGAAGCGGGGGCAGGCCACCGCGGTGATCTCGATGTCGCGGGCGGCGGCGAAGGCATCCTGATAGGCGCCGGAGGAGACGGTGGCCTCGGTGCCGATGACGCCGATGCGACCCGATCGGGTGGCGGCCACCGCGCGGCGCACCGCGGGCAGGATCACCTCGATCACGGGGACGTCGTAGCGTTCACGGGCGTCGCGCAGGCAGGCCGCCGAGGCGGTGTTGCAGGCGATGACCAAGGCCTTGACCCCGCGGCCGACGAGATCGTCGCCGATGGCCAGGGCGTGCGCACGCACCTCGGGGATGCTCAGCGGCCCGTACGGGCCGTGCGCGGTGTCACCGACGTAGACGATGTTCTCGTCGGGCAGCTGGTCGATGATCGAGCGGGCGACGGTCAGCCCGCCGACACCGGAGTCGAAGATCCCGATCGCCGCGTCGGCATCGGTCATGACATCGGTCATGACAGGGGCCCGGGAAGCTGACCGGCGTTGGCGCGCTGGCGGGCTTCGCGTTCGGGGCTTGAGAGCCAGTACGCGGCCAGCACCCCGGCCAGCGCTCCGCACAGATGGCCCTGCCAGGACACCCCGCCACAGCGATCCAGCACCGGCAGCGCACCCAGCAGGATGCCGCCGTAGGCGAAGCCCACCACGATGCTGGCGACCATCTGCCAGATATGCCGGGTGAGCCAGCCGAACACCAGCAGGAAGGCCAGCCAGCCGAAGATCAGCCCGGAGGCGCCGATGTGGTTGGTCGGCAGGCTGCAGCTGCCGAGCCCGCCGATCAACCAGGTGCCCAGGCCGCCGAGGATCCAGATGATCGCCGTCGCCCACACGAACCGGGCCATCCCGGCCAGGGTGACCAGGAAACCGAGCACCAGGGCCGGGACGGTGTTGGCGATCAGATGCGCCCAGTCGGCGTGCAGCAGCGGGGCGAACAGGATTCCGGTCAGCCCATCGGTGCGCAGCGGTTGGATCCCGTTGCGGTCCAGTGAGTGTCCGCTGAGCTGGTCGACGAGTTCGATGAGATAGAGCAGCGCGACAAAGGTGAGCATGGTCGCCCCGCCGACCTTCCACGCCGCCACCTTGGCGGGCGGGGTCTGCGTCATAGCGACAGGTTACCGGCCGGGCAGCCAGGCATCAGGCCGGCGCAGTGCCGAGGAGGTCACGGTGGGCCGGTATTCCGGCCACCGACTCGGCGGCCAGCACCCCGGCCAGCACCGCCGAGGCCAGGCAGTCGGCCGCCGCCGCGGCCACCGCGGTCACCAGGGCGGTGTCCGGGGCCATGGCGGCCGGGGTGTCCGGCGATGGGTCGACCGCCACCGCGCCGGTGGCCAGGACGAACACCGTGTCGCCGTCGAGGGGGGTGTGCGCGGGCCGGATCGCGCGCGCCAGACCGTCCTGGGCCGCGACGGCGACCCGCCGGCAGCCCGACTTGTCCAGCGCGGCGTCGGTGGCGACCACCGCGATGGTGGTGTTGAGCGGGCTGGTGTCGGCGTGCCGCGCCGCGTAGGCGGCGACCTGCTCGGGCGTGGGTGCCCCCAGCCCGAACTCGACGGTCAACTGCGCCATCCAGGGCAGGCCGGTGGCGGGGTCGAACACCTCGCCGGCGGAGTTGACCACCACCAGCGCACCGACCGTCACGCCGGACTCCAGCACTACCGATGCCGTGCCGACACCGCCCTTGAGCACACCGGCGCGTGCCCCGACCCCGGCACCCACGCTTCCCGTCGCGACGTCCGCCCCCGCCGCCGCGGCGGCTGCTGCGGCCATATAGCCGAACTCGGCGGTGGGCCGGTGGGACCAGGCGCCCACCGGCAGGTCGAAGATCACCGCGGCGGGCACGATCGGCACCGTCCCGCCCTTCATCACCACCCCGCGGCCGTTCTCCTCCAGCCAGCCCATCACCCCGTCAGCGGCCGCCAGTCCGTAGGCGCTGCCCCCGGTCAGGACGACGGCATCGACGTGGCGGACGGTGTTGGCCGGGTCCAGCAGTTCGGTCTCCCGGGTGCCCGGCGCCCCACCGCGGACGTCGACCGAACCGACGGTGCCCGGCGGGGCGAGCACGACGGTGGTCCCGCAGGCCCAGCCGGCACCGGGGGCTGCGTCGGGATCGCCCACCGTCGC
>JBFYOQ010000112.1:0-10032 GCA_041303735.1 Mycobacterium sp. | reverse complement strand
CGGTAGCGCAGGTGCGGGTGCGGCCGGCGGCGGCGCGGGTGCGGCCGGCGGCGTCTCGGCGGCCGGTCCGGGCGGCAGCCCCATCGGCGCGGGCGCCACCGGTGGCGTCATCCACGGTGCGGGCGGAGGTGTCATCCACGGGGGTGGGGCCATCGGCTGCATCCAGGGCGGCAGGTTCTGCGCGGCCTGGGTGGCCTCGGGCGGCAACTGGGACGCCATGCAGATCACCTGGCAGCCGTGCTCTGAGGGCAGCATCGGCGAGCCGGGCATCGGCCCGGGGGCACTGAGTTGGTTGGCGACCTCGGTGTTGCCCATGGTCATCAGTCCCAGATCGGCCATCGGGTCACCGAGGTGCAGACCCGGCATCTGCGGGCCGAGGCCTTCGGGATTGACCTCGAGATGGCCGTCGCCGAGGGCGGGCACCGGTCCGGTGATCGCCGGCAGGTCCACCGGTGCCACTCCGGTGGCGTAGGCCGCGGCCCAGCCCAGGACATTCTGGGCGTAGGCCATCGAGTTGTTGTAGCGCAGGATCGCCGTCAGGGCTTGGGACTGGTTGCGCAGATTCAGCCCGCCGCTGCACAGGTAGCGTGCCGCGGACAGCGTGGCGTCGAACAGGTTCTGCGGATCTGCCCGGCCGTCGCCGTCACCGTCGGAGGCGTAGCGCGACCAGGTGCCGGGCAGGAACTGCATCGGCCCCATGGCGCGCGCGTAGACCGCCCGGCCTCCGGCGTTGCTCTGCATGATGATCTCGTTGCCCGGAAGCGAGCCGTCCAGGGCCGGCCCATAGATGGGCCGGATCGCGGTGCCGCGGGAATCCGTGGCGCCGCCGTTGGCATGTGACGACTCGATGCGGCCGATCCCGGCCAGCAGGTTCCAGCTCACCCCGCAGCCGGGGGAGGCCACGGCCATGGCCTGCTCGGCTTTGCGGTAGGCCGACAGGGCCATACCGGGGATGCGCATCCCGCCGGGGGAGTTGATCACCGCGGCCGGCGGCGGCAGCGACGAGGAGGTCGCCGCGAAGCGGAAGTTGGCCGGCGGCTTGGCGGCCGCAACCACGGCGAAGCCGTTCGATTCCGGCGCGGCCGCAGCAGCGGGCGCGGTGCCCACCGCGTGGGCGGCCGCTCCCACGTTGCCTGGCGCCGCCGCCACCGCACCGGCCAGCACGACCGGGGTGATCAACGCGATACCGAACACGGGCGCCCGAACCCCCCGGCTGACCCGGTGCTTTATCCGCACTCGTCCGTCCTAAAGATTCGCTCGCTGCACTTGTGAACCAGATCACCATACATAGTTGCCCGGCAGCGATGTGACGCAACCGGAACTACCGGATCAGCCCTGGGTTCCGTCAGACCTTCCGGCCCCGCCGTTCGGGGCCCTCCTGTTTGCCCGGCGGCGGGGCGGCGGGTTGCAGCGCCTCCAGCACTTCGCGCAACTCGTCGAGTTCGCGGCGCAGGTAGTCGCGGGTGGTCACCTCGCCCAGCGCCAGCCGCACCGCGGCCAGTTCGCGGGCCAGGAACTCGGTGTCGGCCTTGGTCTGCTCGGAGCGGCGGCGATCGTCTTCCAGCGCCACCTTGTCCCGGTTCTCCTGCCGGTTCTGCGCCAGCAGGATCAGCGGGGCCGCATAGGCGGCCTGGGTGGAGAAAGCCAGATTGAGCAGGATGAACGGGTAGGGATCCCAGCGCAGGCGCACCGCGAACAGGTTCAGGGTGATCCACACGATCACCAGGATCGTCTGCCACATCAGGAAGCGACCGGTGCCCAGGAAGCGGGCGATGGACTCGCTGAACCGGCCGACGGTCTCGGGGTCCATGCTCAGCGTCGGCCGGCGCGACGTGCGGGGGGTGTCCAGGCGCGCGGAGTCGCTCATGTGAGCTCCCTCGCCGCGCTCACCCGGACACCCGGCTGCGGGTCCTCGAAACTCTCCCGCCAGTCGTCGGGCAGCAGATGATCGAGAACGTCATCGACGGTGACCGCACCCAGCAGGTGGCTCTCCTCGTCGACCACCGGACCGCAGACCAGGTTGTAGGCGGCCAGGTAGCGGGTCACCGCCAGCAGCGGGGTGTCGGGGTTGAGCCTGGGCAGGTCGGCGTCGACGATCCCGCTGACCAGGTTGCCCGGCGGTTCCCGCAGCAGCGCCTGGGTGTGGACGCATCCCAGATAGCGGCCGGTGGGGGTGGCGGTCGGCGGGCGGACCACGAACACCAGCGAGGCCAGTGCCGGTGTCAGATCCGGATCGCGCACCCGGGCCAGCGCCTCGGCGACGGTCGTGTGGGGCCCGAGCACCACCGGGTCGGAGGTCATCAGGCCGCCGGCGGTGTCGGGGGAGTGACTCAGCAGCCGGCGCACCGGCTCGGAGTCCTCCGGATCCATCCGCCCCAGCAGCACCTCGGCTTCGGTGGGGTTGAGCACGCCGAGCAGGTCGGCGGCGTCATCGGGATCCATGGCCTCGAGAACATCGGCCGCGCGCTCGGTGTCGAGCTGCCGGAGCAGTTCGGTCTGGTCGTCCTCGGAGAGTTCCTGCAGCACGTCGGCGAGCCGTTCGTCGTCGAGTGCGGTGATCAGTTCGGTGCGGCGCTTGGCGGGCAGGTCCCGCAGTGCGTCGGCCACCTCGATCGGGCGCTGTCCCTCGAACTGCTGCAGCAGCTGGGCGACGCCCTGATCGGGCATGTCCAGCCCGGACGGAGTCAGACCGGTCACGTCCTGCCAGTCGACCACCACCACCGCCGAGCGCCGCCCCAGCCGGCGCAGGCTGCGCACCGCGACCCGGGTCACCACCCAGTCGCGGGTGCGGGTCTGCTCGATGCCCAGATCCACCACCACGACGTCGACCCCGGCCAGCTGCTCCTGTTCGGGGTCATTGACACGCACCCGGGTGTCGAGGACCTGGCCGAGCGCCAGAACCTCGCCCGGCCGCTGGGTGAACCGGCGCAGTGAGACATTGCCCGTGGTCAGTGTGACGGCGTTCGGCTCGATCGCGGTCACCCGCAGGATCGGCACGAAAATTCTTCTGCGGGTGAGCAGTTCGACCACCAGGCCGAGCACCCGGGGCTGCTGGCGCACAATGCTGATGCTGACCACCACATCGCGAACCCGGCCCAGGGATTCACCGTCGGGCCCCAGCACCACCAGCCCGGCCAGCCGCGCCGCGTATACCCTGTTCACCGACGCCATGACTACAAAGGGTAGGAGTCTGCGCGTGGAAAGTACGTATCGACCCCGTAGAACCTGCCTGTCGGTTCCCGGCAGCAACCCGAGGATGATCGAGAAGGCCAAAAGCCTGCCCGCCGACGAGGTGTTCCTCGACCTCGAGGACGCCGTGGCCGCGGACGCCAAGGACGCCGCGCGCACCCGGGTCGCCGCCGCCCTGGCCGCCCCCGGCTGGGCGGGTCAATTGCGCGGAGTGCGGGTCAACGACTGGACCACGCCGTGGACGTACACCGACGTCATCGAGGTGGTCTCGGCGGCCGGTGCCCATCTCGACGTCATCGTCCTGCCCAAGGTCGCCGACGCCGGACATCTGCGGGCGCTGGATCTGTTACTCACCCAGGTGGAGCGCACCGTTGGGCTGCCCGTGGGCCGGATCGGCGTCGAAGCCCAGATCGAGAACGCCGCGGGGCTGGCCGATATCAACGCCATCGCCGCCTCGCCGCGGGTGCAGGCCCTGGTGCTCGGGCCGGCGGATCTGATGGCCAGTCTCAACATGCGCACCCTGGTGGTGGGGGAGCAGCCGCAGGGGTACGACGTCGGCGACGCCTACCACCACATCCTGATGACGATTCTGGTGGCCGCCCGGGCCCACGGCATCGCCGCGATCGACGGCCCCTATCTGAAGGTGCGCGATATCGAGGCGTTCCGCGCGGTGGCCGGGCGTTCCGCCGCGCTCGGGTACGACGGCAAGTGGGTGCTGCACCCGGATCAGATCGCGGCCGGCAACGAGATCTTCTCCCCCGCGCAGGGTGAGTACGACCGCGCCGAACTCATCCTCGAGGCCTACGGTTGGCATACCTCCGCGGCCGGCGGATCGCGCGGCGCGGTGATGCTGGGCGAGGAGATGATCGACGAAGCCAGCCGCAAGATGGCGTTGGTGGTAGCGGCCAAGGGCCGTGCGGCGGGGATGACCCGGCAGACGGCGCCGTTCACGCCGCCCGCCTGATCGATGCGCTAGATGCTCAGCGCGAAAGCCCGAAGGACGAAGCTGACGAGCAGGGTGGCCAGGCCCACCACGATGGCTGCCAGGGCTGGGCCGCGGCCGCCCTGCGGGCTGCGCTTGATCTGGGTGAGCGCGACCGCACCGAGCACGATGCCGAGAACCGAGGCGACCCCGCCCACCAGACCGACGGACACGACACCGAGCACCGACGAGACCAACGCGAAGATGGCCAACGGGTTGGTTCCGGCCTTGGGAGCCGGATAGCCGTAACCCCCGAGGTAGGGGGCAGCCAACTCCGGCGGGGGGGCGCCGCCCGCCGGCGGAGCATCGGATGCGGCCGGGGGGCGATCGCGCCCGTCAGGCCCCGTTTCCCGAGGCGCACCGCCGCCAGCTGTCATGCTGATCAACGTAGCTCAAACAGCCTGCGGCTTAGGCTGACCGTCGAAGGAGGTCGATAACCATGACCAGTCCGTTTCCTCCCGCTCGGAATCCCGGGGGCGCCGCCGGGGCATCGCGCCGGCCGTTGGGCCTGCCGACCCCGCCGAAAGGGTGGCCGGTCGCCTCTTATCCGACCTACGCCGAGGCGCAGAAAGCCGTCGACCACCTGTCCGACAACCAGTTCCCGGTGCAGCAGGTGACCATCGTCGGTGTCGACCTCATGCAGGTCGAGCGGGTCACCGGGCGCCTCAGCTGGCCGAAGGTGCTCGGCGGCGGCGTACTGACCGGCGCCTGGCTGGGTGTCTTCATCGGGCTGGTCCTGGGGCTGTTGACCGATAACCCAGGGCAGGCGCTGGTGACAGGCGTCATCGCTGGTGTGATCTTCGGACTGATCACCTCGTCGATCCCCTACGCCATGTCAAAGGGGACAAGGGATTTCAGTTCCACCATGCAACTGGTGGCCGGCCGCTACGACGTGCTCTGCGATCCGCAGTCCGCCGAGCGCGCCCGTGACATGCTGTCGCGCCTGACGTTATAGGGCTCCCGTGCGTCGCAGCCGGGTTAAGGTACGCCTCGTGGCGATGGGTCCCGGTACGGCGCGCAGGGTGGGTGCCGCAGCGCTGACCGCGGTGATGGTCGCCGGTACATCGGCGTGCGGGACCGCCGGCGACGACCGGGTGGTCAGTCTCTACACACCGGCCAGTGAGACGGCGACGTTCACCGCGGTGGCCAAGCGCTGCAACGAGGAGTTGGGTGGGAAGTTTCGCATCCAGCAGTTCGCCCTGCCCAGGGGTGCCGACGACCAGCGGTTGCAACTCGCCCGCCGCATCACCGGCAACGACCGCACGCTCGACATCATGGCGCTCGATGTGGTGTGGACCGCCGAGTTCGCCGAAGCCGGGTGGGCGCTGCCGCTGTCGGCCGACCCGGCCGGACAGGCCGAGGCCGACGCCGCCGCCGACACCCTGCCCGGGCCGCTGGAGACGGCGAAGTGGCAGGGAAAGCTGTACGCGGCACCGGTCACCACCAACACCCAGATGCTCTGGTACCGGCCGGATCTCGTGTCACCGCCCCCGCCGACGTGGGACCAGATGATCGCCGAGGCGACCCGCTTGCACGCCGAGGGCGAGCCGTCGTGGATCGCGGTTCAGGCCAAGCAGTACGAAGGTCTGGTGGTCTGGTTCAACACCCTGCTGGAGAGCGCGGGCGGGCGGGTGCTCTCCGAGGACGGCAAGACCGTCACCCTCGTCGACACCCCCGAGCATCGCGCGGCCACCGTCAAAGCCCTGCAGATCATCAAAGCGGTGGCGACGGCCCCGGGTGCGGACCCGTCGGTCACCCAGACCGATGAGGGCACCGCGCGACTGGCACTCGAGCAGGGCAACGCCGCCCTGGAGGTCAACTGGCCGTTCGTATTCGCCTCGATGCTGGAGAACGCGGTCAAGGGCGGGGTGCCGTTCCTGCCTCTGAACGACAAGCCCGAACTGGCCGGCGCCATCAACGAGGCCGGCACGTTCAGTCCCACCGATGAGCAGTTCGCGATCGCTCTGGACGCCAGCAAGCAGGTGTTCGCCTTCGCGCCCTACCCCGGCGTGACGGCCGGTGCCCCGGCCCGGGTGACCCTCGGCGGGCTCAACCTCGCGGTCGCCTCCACCACGCGCAAGTCCGCGCAGGCTTTCGAGGCCCTGCGGTGCATCCGCAGCGAGTCCAACCAGCGCTACACCTCGATCGAGGGCGGTCTGCCCGCGGTGCGCACCTCGCTGTACTCCGATCCGGAGTTCCAGAAGAAGTACCCGCAGTACGCCATCATCCGTGACCAGTTGACCAACGCCGCGGTGCGCCCGGCCACACCGAACTATCAGGCGATGTCGACCCGGATCTCGGCGACGCTGGCCCCGATCACCTCGATCGACCCGGAGCGGACCGCCGACGAACTCGCCGCGCAGGTGCAGAAGGCCATCGACGGCAAGGGGCTGATCCCATGACCGCGGTGGCGCCCACCCGGCCGGCTGCCGCGGTCGGAGGCGACGACCGGCGCTCCCAGCGGCGGCTGGCCTACCTGCTGATCGCGCCCGCGGTGTTTCTCATGCTGGCGGTGACCGGCTACCCGATCCTGTACGCGTTCTGGCTCAGCCTGCACCGCTACAACCTGGCCAGCCCGGGCGATACCGCGTTCATCGGCCTGGCGAACTATCAGACCATCCTGGGCGACAAGTACTGGTGGACGGCATTCGCCGTCACACTCGTCATCACCGTCATCTCGGTGGCGATCGAGTTCGTCCTCGGCCTGGCACTGGCCCTGGTCATGCACCGCACCATCTTCGGCAGGGGACTGGTGCGCACCGCGATCCTGATTCCGTACGGAATCGTCACCGTCGCCGCGTCCTACAGCTGGTACTACGCGTGGACTCCCGGCACCGGATATCTGGCCAACCTGCTGCCGGAGGGCACCGCCCCACTGACACAACAGATTCCGTCGCTGGCGGTGATCATCCTGGCCGAGGTCTGGAAGACCACGCCGTTCATGGCGCTGCTGCTGCTCGCCGGGCTCGCGCTGGTGCCCGACGACCTGCTCAAGGCGGCCCAGGTCGACGGTGCGAACTCCTGGACCCGGCTGACCCGGGTGATCATCCCGCTGATCAAGCCGGCCATCCTGGTGGCGCTGTTGTTCCGCACCCTGGACGCGTTCCGCATCTTCGACAACATCTACGTGCTCACCGGCGGGTCCAACGACACCGCGTCGGTATCGATCCTGGGCTACAACAACCTGTTCAAGGCCTTCAATCTCGGGCTGGGCTCGGCGATCAGCGTGCTGGTGTTCCTCACCGTCGCGGTCATCGCGTTCATCTTCATCAAACTGTTCGGGGCGTCCGCGCCCGGTGCCGACGGTGAGGCACACCGATGACACGCCGCGCCGTGGGCTGGACGGTGATCAATGCGCTGGTGGTGGTCTACGCCCTGCTACCGGTGATGTGGATCCTGAGCCTCTCGCTCAAACCGACGTCAAACGTCAAGGACGGCAAGCTGATTCCGTCCCAGATCACCCTGGACAACTACAAGGGTGTCTTCACCGGCGACGTGTTCTCCTCCGCGCTGATCAACTCGATCGGCATCGGGCTTATCACCACTGTCATCGCGGTCGTGATCGGAGGGATGGCCGCCTACGCGGTGGCCCGCCTGGAGTTCACCGGCAAGCGGCTGCTGGTCGGGGCCGCACTGCTGATCGCGATGTTCCCGCAGATCTCCCTGGTGACACCGCTGTTCAACATCGAACGCCGGATCGGACTGTTCGACACCTGGCCGGGTCTGATCATCCCCTACATCACCTTCGCGCTGCCGTTGGCGATCTACACCCTCTCGGCGTTCTTCCGGGAGATCCCCTGGGATCTGGAGAAGGCCGCCAAGATCGACGGCGCCACCCCCGCGCAGGCGTTCCGCCGGGTCATCGCGCCACTGGCCGCTCCGGGCATCGTCACCGCCGCCATCCTGGTTTTCATCTTCGCCTGGAATGACCTTCTGCTGGCGCTGTCGCTGACGGCCACCAAGGCGGCGATCACCGCTCCCGTGGCCATCGCGAACTTCACCGGCAGTTCGCAGTTCGAGGAACCGACCGGATCAATCGCGGCCGGGGCCATGGTGATCACCATCCCCATCATCGTGTTCGTGCTGATCTTCCAACGACGGATCGTGGCCGGACTGACCTCCGGCGCGGTGAAGGGGTAGCGGGGTTTCTATGGCCGAGATCGTCCTGGATCACGTCACCAAGCGCTACGCCGACGGCGCGACGCCGGTGCGCGACCTGAGTCTGACCATCGCCGACGGCGAATTCGTCATCCTGGTCGGACCGTCGGGCTGCGGGAAATCCACCACGCTCAACATGATCGCCGGCCTCGACGAGATCAGCTCCGGCGAATTGCGCATCGCCGGCCAGCGGGTCAACGAGAAGGCACCGCGCGACCGCGACGTCGCCATGGTGTTCCAGTCCTATGCGCTCTATCCGCACATGTCGGTGCGGCAGAACATCGCCTTTCCGCTCACCCTGGCCAAGCTGGGGAAAGCCGAGATCGCGGCGAAGGTGGACGAGACCGCCCGGATCCTCGATCTCACCGCACTGCTGGACCGCAAGCCCTCGCAACTGTCCGGCGGCCAACGGCAGCGGGTGGCCATGGGCCGGGCCATCGTGCGTTCACCCAAGGCGTTCCTGATGGACGAGCCACTGAGTAATCTCGACGCCAAGCTGCGGGTGCAGATGCGCGCTGAGATCGCCCGGCTGCAGAACCGGCTCGGTACCACCACCGTGTACGTCACCCACGACCAGACCGAGGCGATGACCCTTGGCGATCGGGTGGTGGTGCTGCGGGCCGGCGAAGCGCAGCAGATCGGAACCCCCGACGAGCTGTACAACTCGCCGGCCAACCTGTTCGTCGCCGGCTTCATCGGATCGCCCTCGATGAACTTCTTCCCGGCGACTCCCAGCGGCACCGGACTGCGGCTGCCGTTCGGTGAGGTGCAGCTACCCGCGGGCACGGCCTCGGCTGGCGATGTCATCGTCGGTGTGCGCCCGGAGCACTTCGAGGACGCCGCGCTGCTCGACGCCGCGGAGCGGTCCCGGTCGCTGACCTTCCGGGTCAACGCCGACCTGGTCGAGTCCCTCGGCGCCGACAAGTACGTCTACTTCTCGCTGTCGGGCGCCGGGGCGCAGTCGTCACACCTGGCGGAGTTGGCCGCGGACACCGGGGTGGGGCACAACCGCTACGTGGCACGGGTATCGGCCGAGTCGGCGGCCGCCACCGGCCATCAGGTGGACCTTGCGCTCAACAGCGGCCGGCTGATCGCCTTCGACGCGCAGACCGGAGCGAACCTCAGCGCGTGAGCCAGCCTCTGGCGCAGGTGCGAGAGCATCTGACTACCCACTTCACCGGTCTGGGCGCCATGGGCGAACCGGAGTCGGCAAGTGTCACCTTCCTGGGTGTCGAGCGGATGGACGTGCTGCGGTGGGGCCCAGTCCACGGGTTGTATCACTATGTGTCAGTTGGTTGTTCGCGCCATCCGATGGCCGATCCCTCCGCGGCGGTGGTCGACCCGGTGCGGGGACCACGGGCCGAGGTGGTGATGAGTCTGCGCGGCGGCGCACCCACACCGGGCCTGGCCCGCAGCCTGGCCGTGGTGGCCGCCACCCCGGCGGTCGACGGTGTCGTCCTGGAAACCGATCTGCTGGTCGATCTATCGGCGCCGCTATGGGAAGGCGCACCCTTCACCGCGGTGCTGGTCGGCGAATCGCTGATCGCCGATCTGCCGGCGCAGCCCCCGCGCGATGCGGTCCGGTTCTTCGCCGCGGTGCCGATCACCCCGACCGAGGCGGCCTGGGTTCGGCTCAAGGGAGCCGAGGCGATGCGCAACGCGTGGTTCGACGATTCCGTCGATGTGTTCGACCCGGCCCGGCC
>JBFYOQ010000111.1:0-12350 GCA_041303735.1 Mycobacterium sp. | reverse complement strand
ATGCAAGACGACCCCGTCCAGCATCGGCTGCAACCAGATCTCCATCGTGCCGGTCAGCGGGCCGGTGACGGTCCAGCGCACACCCTTATCCGTGCGGTCCTCGACCCCCTCGAGCATTAGGTCGGCGAACCATCGCCGCCAGGCGGACCGGTCGCCCACCGCGCCGCCGACCGCCGCCGGGTCTGCAGCGATGAACGTCTCGTCGGCGACCTGGATACTGGGCACGGCGACTAGCTTCACATACCGTCCGATCCCGCCGCGCGGCCGCCCTGACCGGCTACGTCACACCCGCGTCACGGACGTATTCGGATATCCGAAACGCATTGTGGCGCAAACCGTTAGGGGCTAGGCGAGCGGACGGACCGGGCGCACCCGCAGCAGTTCGGCCAGCCGTGCGGTGTGGGTATCCCAGTTCCAGTCCCGGCTCACCCACTGCCGCCCGGCGGCTCCCATCCGCCGGGCCAGCGCAGGGTCGCCCAGCAGGGCACTGATCACCTCGACGATCTGCTCGAGGTCGCGGCCGTCGACCACCCGGCCGGTCTCACCGTCACGCACGGTTTCCGGCGCACCGCCGGAATCCCCCGCCACCACCGGCACGCCACTGGCGGAGGCCTCCAGGAACACGATGCCCAGACCCTCGACGTCCAGGCCCGCTCCCCGGGTGCGGCACGGCATGGCGAAGACGTCACCCATGGCGTAGTAGGCCGGCAGTTCGTCGGCGGGCACCCCGCCGGTGAAGACCACATCCGCCTCGACGCCGCAGTCGCGGGCCAGCCGGCGCAGGGCGTCGGCATGCGGCCCGCCGCCGACGATGACCAGCGCCGCTGAGTCGATCCGCCGGCTGATTCGCGGCCACGCCCGGATCAGCATGTCCTGGCCCTTGCGCGGCACCAGACGCGACACACAGACCACCACCGGTCGCTCACCGAGATGGTGCCGTGCCCGCATGGTTGCGCGGGCGGCCGGGTCGGGGCGGAAACGATCGGTGTCCACCCCGGGCGGCAGCGGCTCCAGGCAGGCCCGCGCCCCGAATGCCGCTGCGAACCGTCCCCTGGTGTAGCGGCTGACGTAGGTGATGACGTCGGTGGTCTCACCGATGCGTCGCAACGCCGCCCGTGCCCCCGGCAACATGGACCAGCCGACCTCGTGGCCGTGCGTGCTGGCCAGCACCCGGACCGCACCCGCACCCCGGGCCCGCTCGGCCAGCAGTGCCAGCGGGGCGGCGGCACCGAACCAGACCGTGTCCACCCCGAGATCACCGATCAGGGCGCGCATCCTTGCGTCCACCCCGGGCTCGGGCAGCATCAGCGTCGCGGGGTGGCGCACCACCCGGAACGGTGCCGCGCGGTCATAGTCCTGCGCGCCCTTCCACTGCGGGGCGTAGACGGTGATGTCCTGCTCACCGGTGCCGGCCAGTCGACAGACGAACTGTTCGAGGTAGGACTGGATGCCGCCGCGGCGCGGCGGAAAGTCGTTGGTGACCAGAAGGATCCGCGTCATCGCCGTTCACGCTAGCCGGTCGGCGCCCGCAACCACCGTTCCCAGCGCGCCTGCAGGTCGTCGATATCGGTACCGAGTGCGGCACGGACCGCCGTGGGGAAGTCCGTGCGCCCGGCACCGGCGGCCTCGGTGTACAGCCGCCGAAGCCCGTCGACACCGAAATCCGCGGCGACGAAACGCGCGAACCACCACGCCCGGTCGTAACCGGCCGCCCGTGCCGGGCCGGCGACGTCCAACTCGGCGTCGACGGGCAGGGCGGTGCCGGCCGACGCACCCCGGGGCAGGGCATCCGGAGGCCGCGCGACGAAGTCGGCGACGCCCTCGGTGAACCACCGAGGTGCGTCCAACGCGGTGTACGGCCGCGCCGCGAGGTGAAAAAGTTCATGCGCGAGCACGATTCGCAAAGCCGAGTCCGACATCGTCACGGCCTCGGGGGCCAGCACGATGCGCTGACCCGCCGCCCGCTGTGCGGTCAAGTCGACCGAATCGGCGACGGCCACCGCGGCGATGTCCGACCACCGGCGCTGCGGGTCGAGGCGGGCGCGGCGCACGAAGTCCTCTTCCGAACCGGTCGCCACCACCACGATGTCGCGTTCGACGTCCGGCCCCCAGAACCGGACCACGGCCTCGATGGCCGCCGGGATGTCCGTGCTCACCCGCTTCAGCAGCGCGTCGCCGCGCTGCCCGCCCTCGTTGACCAACTGGACGGTGCGCCCGTCGGACAGTTCCCTGGTCTGGGCCGGCCACTGGGCCGGAGGGGAAGGACGGGCGGCGACCAGCACGGCACCGACGACGAATTCAGCGAGCAGAACAGCGCTCAGCAGGGCACGCCGGCGCACCCGCCGGGCCGGCTCAGTAGCGCCGGACGTTATAGATGGGTGCGTTGTTGACCGGTTCGACGGCCACCGGGATGCCATAGGTGGAGGCATGCACCATCATCCCGTCACCGACGTAGAGGCCGACATGGGAGGCGTCACCGTAGTAGGTGATGATGTCGCCGGGCTGCATGGCGTCCATTGACACCGGCTGACCGCCGGCGGCCAAGGCCTGGCTGGAGTGCGGAAGGAAGACGCCGGCCTGCTGGAACGACCACATCACCAGCCCAGAGCAATCGAAGGCTCCCGGGCCGCTACCGCCCCATGAGTACGGCGAGCCGAGCCGGGTCAGCGCCGCCTGCACGGCCACCGAACCGGCTCCACTGCCCCCGCCCGGGTTCGCCACGGCGGCCAACGGGGAGATATCCGCGGGTGGCAGCGCCGCCGGGGGCTCAGCGGCCGCGGCCAGCACCGAGGGCGGCGGGGCGGCCGGTGAGGCCAGGGCGGTCCGCTGCTCGGGGCTGAGCAACAGGTAGCGGGACTTGACGACAGCGATCTGGACCTGCAGTTGGGACTGCTTGCGCTGGAGTTCGGCGCGCACAGCGGCGGCCTCGTCAGCTGCCGTGCGCGCGGCGACGGCAGACTTGGCCGAGGCGGCTTCGATGGCCAGTGCCTCGTCGCCGGCCTTACGGAAGCTCTGCATCTGGGCGGCCATCTCGATACCCATCACCCGCTGGACGGCCATCGTGTCGATGAGTCCCTGCGGTGATGCGGCGGTCAGGATGGCGTTGAGGCCGTCGACGCGCCCGCCCATGTAGACCGAGGAGGCCAGCCGGTCGACCGCGACCTGGTAGGTCCCCAGTTGGGCTTTCGCCGCCTTCAGTGCCTCGACGTCGCCGGCATGGGTGGTCTCGGCGGCGGTTTGCGCGGCCACCTTCGTGTCGAGGTCGAGTTGGGCCGTGTGCATCGCCTCGGTCAACTGCTCGGCCTGGCGGGACAGTTCGGTCAGCTTCGCCAGGGCGTCCTCGGCGGGGTCGGCGAACACCGGGGTGGCACCGAGACCGAGCACCAGAGCGGCGCCGGCGATGACCCCGATGATGGACTTGATGACGATCGATTCAGTCAGAGACGTGCGGCTGAAGCTCAAAAGCATGCATCCTTTGACTGCTGTGGACTCAACTCGCCGGAGTGCCGAAGATCTCGATCAGGTTACGAAACGGCCACAGCTTTGTCCACCGGACGGCCAAAGTAGTCGGGGAAACTTTCGTGACATCAGCCACTCTGGTCACCGCCCGCGTGCGGTGACCAGCGGTTACCCGGCCAGGTCCTGGCTTTCGGGCCGGTGCACCGGCACCAATCTCAGCCGGGGCGCCAGGCCCGCCTCGGCAAGTACCTCCAGGGCCGCCCGCTCGTCCTGCAGCAGGGTCTCCGGGACGCCCAGCAGGACGCTGACCACACAGTCCTGGCATCCGGGGCCACGGACAGCGCAGTCATCGCAATCGATGACCACCGGGTCGCCCAGGTTGGGACCTGTCGTATCGGTCATATCTGACTCCTCGTTCTCGATTGGCAGGGACGCTAGCCGGGGGGTACGACAGGTTCGTCCCGCGCGCCGCGCCGCGGGTGTCGGTGCCGGTGCCTAGCGTCTGCAGACCGTGGCCGTGATGAGTGGAGATCCACAACTGAGTTTTGCCGACATCGCGGCGTCGAGTTTTGCCGACATCGCGGCGTCGAGTTTCGCCGACATCGCGGCGTCGAGTTTCGCCGACATCGCGGCCTTCTCCTCGGAGCCGACGCTGCGCGAGATCACCTTTGTGGTCGTCGACCTCGAGACCACCGGCGGGCGGTCCGCTCCCGGGCCCGACGGCAGGTGCGACGCCATCACCGAGATCGGCGCGGTCAAAGTACGCGGCGGGCAGATCATCGGCGAGTTCGCCACCCTTGTCGATCCCGGGCGCGACATCCCGCCGAAGATCGTCGAGCTGACCGGCATCACGACCGCGATGATCCGAGACGCCCCGCGGATCGCCGCCGTGCTGCCGATGTTCCTGGAGTTCGCCCGCGGCGCAATTCTGGTGGCGCACAACGCCGGATTCGACATCGGGTTTCTGCGCTCGGCCGCACAGCAGTGCGGCATCACCTGGCCTTCCGGGCCGCCGGCGCTGTGCACGGTGCGGCTCGCGCGCCGCGTGCTGAGCCGGGACGAGGCGCCCAGCGTCCGGCTGTCCGCCCTGGCCCGGCTGTTCGGCACAGCCACCGAACCGACCCACCGGGCTCTCGATGACGCCCGCGCGACGGTCGAGGTGCTGCACGCCCTGATCGAACGGGTGGGCAACCAGGGCGTGACCACCTACGGCGAGTTGCGCGCGTACCTACCGACGGTCTCGAACGCTCACCGGGGCAAGCGGGTCCTGGCCACCGCACTTCCGCGCCGGCCCGGGGTGTATCTGTTCCGCGGCCCGGCCGAGGAGGTGCTCTACGTGGGCACCGCCTCCGACCTGCGCCGGCGGGTGCTGCAGTACTTCACCGGCGCTGATCCGCGGACCCGGATGAAGGAGATGGTGGCGCTCGCGCAGCGGGTCGACCACGTCGAGTGCGCCCATCCGCTCGAGGCAGGGGTGCGCGAACTACGGCTGCTGGCCGCCCATGCCCCGCCGTACAACCGGCGTTCCCGCTTTCCGCACCGGTGGTGGTGGGTGGTGCTGACCGATGAACCGTTTCCCCGGCTGTCGGTGGTGCGCAATCCCCGTCATCCCCGCGCCGTGGGGCCGTTTCGTTCCCGTGCCGACGCCGCCGCCGCTGCCGGGCTGATCGCCCGGTTCACCGGGGTGCGCACCTGCACCACCCGCATCGGGCAGCGCGGCCGGCACGGGCCGGCCTGCCCGGAACGGGAAGTCGCCCCATGTCCGGGCGCCCGCGGCGCCTGCGCGGCGGACTACGCCGCAGCACCGGCCCGGGCGGCGGCGTTGATCGACGGGGCCGACAACTCCGCGCTGGCCGCCGCGGTGGAGGCGGTCGCCGACCTCGCCGGGCGGACCCGCTACGAGAGTGCCGCGCGGTTGCGTGATGTGACCGCGGCGACGGTGGACGCGCTGTGGCGCGGGCAACGGCTGCGCGCCGTGGCCGAGGTGCCCGAGTTGGTCGCCGGGGCACCCGACGGGGCCGGCGGGTGGCAACTCGCAGTGGTTCGGCACGGGCAACTGGCCGCCGCCGGGCACGCGCGCCGCGGCGTCCCGCCGATGCCGGTTGTCGATGCTCTGCGCAGCGGCGCCCAGGTGGTACTGCCGCAGCCGGCCCCGCTCGGCGGAGCGCTGGTCGAAGAGACCTCGCTGATCGCCCGCTGGCTAGCCGATCCCGGCGTCCGGATCGTCTGCGCCACAGAGGGTTTCGCCTCGCCGGTACACTGCGCGGGTCCATGGCTCGACTGGGCCGCGACCGCCCGATCGGCGCGGTATGCCGCCTCAGATCTGCTGGGTGAGCCGAGCCCAGCGGGCGAGGAGCTTCTCGGCCGCGCCGGAGTCGATCGCCTCGGCGGCGCGGGTCAGCCCCTCCTCCCACGAGGGCAGCCATTCAGCGCGGCTGGATAGTCCGGCGTGGGCGACCATCGCCCCGGCGGCATTGAGTACGACGGCGTCGCGCACCGCACCCCCGGCGCCGGCGAACACGCTGTGCGCCTCGCGGGCGTTCGCCTCGGCGTTGCCGCCCACCAATTCGGCCACCTGCGCCCTGGGGAAGCCGAACCCGAGGGGGTCGAAGGTCAACTTGTCCACGGTGCCGGCCTGCACTCGCCAGATCGTGCTGGTGGTCGTGGTGGTCAGCTCATCGAGGCCGTCATCGCCGTGCACCACCAACACACTGGAGCGCCTGGCGGCGAAGACGCCGGCCATCACCTCCGCCAGATCGCCGAACGCACAGCCGATCAATCCCGCTCGCGGGGATGCCGGATTAGTCAGCGGCCCAAGGAGATTGAACACCGTCGGCACACCGATCTCGCGGCGCGGCGGGCCTGCGTACTTGTAGGACGGGTGGAACACCGGGGCGAAGCAGAAGCCGATTCCCACCTCGGCAACACAGCGCGCCACCTGCTCGGGCCCGAGGTCGATACGGACGCCCAACGCCTCGAGCATGTCCGCCCCGCCGCTCGCCGAGGACGCCGCCCGGTTGCCGTGCTTGACCACCGGCACTCCGGCGGCGGCGACCACGATCGCGGCCATCGTCGAGAGATTGACGGTGTTGGCCCGGTCTCCCCCGGTGCCGACCACGTCCACGGTGTCGGTCCCGATGACATCGGTGGGCACCGGCTCGGCGTAGGCCAGCATGGTGTCGGCCAGCTCGCGCACCTCGGCGGCGGTCGGCCGTTTCATCTTCATCGACACGCCGAATGCGGCGATCTGGGCCGGCGTGGCCGACCCCGCCATGATCTGGTCCATGGCCCAGGCGGCCTGTCCCGGCTCGAGCTCGTCTCCAGTGGTCAAACGGCCCAGGACCTGCGGCCATGACGAGGGCGGGGGCTGGTCGGAGGGCGGCGAAGTGGGCGAACTCACGCGCTGATCGTCCCATGGCCGCCGGGGTCCACCAATGCCGCCGTAAACAAGTTGTGACCAATTCCGGCCCTAGGTGTACCAGGCCAACTACAAAGCGTCATACTTCTACTTGTGACGAGTGCTGTGGGTACCTCTGGAACTGCGATCACGTCGCGCGTTCACTCGCTGAACCGCCCGAACATGGTCAGCGTGGGCACCATTGTGTGGCTGTCCAGCGAGCTGATGTTCTTCGCCGGGCTGTTCGCGATGTACTTCACCGCCCGCGCCCACTCCGCCGGCAGCTGGCCGCCACCGCCCACCGAGTTGAACCTCGCCCTGGCGGTTCCGGTGACGCTGGTGCTGATCGCCTCGTCGTTCACCTGCCAGATGGGCGTGTTCGCCGCCGAGCGCGGCGACGTGTTCGGCCTGCGCCGGTGGTACATGATCACCTTCCTGATGGGCCTGTTCTTCGTCCTCGGCCAGGTCTACGAGTACATCCACCTGGTCCAGACGGGCACCACCATCGGCAGTAGCGCCTACGGCAGCGTCTTCTACCTGGCAACCGGCTTCCACGGACTGCACGTGGTCGGCGGCCTGATCGCCTTCATCCTGCTGCTGCTGCGCACCCGAATGGCCAAATTCACCCCGGCCCAGGCGACGGCGTCGATCGTGGTGTCCTACTACTGGCACTTCGTCGACATCGTCTGGATCGCCCTGTTCGCGACCATCTACTTCATCCGCTGATGAGAAGGGTTCCCATGCTCAGGATCGGATCCCCGATGAGCGACAAGTCGCGCCGGCGGTTGCGTCGGCGGCTCACCGGCGCGGTACTGCTGATGTTCGGCCTGGTCATGGCCGGCGCCCTCGCCGCCACGCTGACCCCCAAGCCGCAGGTCGCCGTCGCCGACGAGTCCCAGTCGGCGCTGCTGCGCACCGGCCAGCAGCTGTTCGATACGGCATGTATCACCTGCCACGGCGCCAATCTGCAGGGCGTCAACGGCCGCGGGCCCAGCCTCGTCGGTGTCGGGGAGGCGGCGGTGTACTTCCAGGTCTCCTCCGGCCGGATGCCGATGATGCGCAACGAGGCCCAGGCCACCCGCAAGAAGGCGAACTTCGACGAGGCCCAGGTCGACGCGCTGGGCGCCTACGTGCAGAGCATGGGCGGCGGACCGCTGGTCCCCCGCGACGCCAACGGCCAGATCGCCAGCGAGTCCCTGCTCGGCAGCAACGTCGCCCGCGGCGGAGATCTCTTCCGGCTCAACTGCGCGTCCTGCCACAACTTCACCGGCCGCGGCGGCGCACTGTCGTCGGGCAAGTTCGCTCCCGGGCTCGACCCGGCCTCGCCCGCGCAGATCTACACCGCGATGCTGACCGGGCCGCAGAACATGCCGAAATTCTCCGACCGGCAGCTGTCGCCGGAGGAGAAGAAGGACATCGTCGCCTACGTCAAGACCGCGTCCCAGACCATGAACCCCGGAGGCTACGGCCTCGGCGGCTTCGGTCCCGCCCCGGAGGGCATGGCGGTGTTCATCATCGGCATGGTCGCCGCGATCGGCGTGGCGCTGTGGATCGGAGCGCGTTCATGAGCGACAAGGTGAACATCCCGTCCGATGAGGAACTGGCCCGGATGTCCCGCGAGGATCTGGTCGCCCTCGGCGGTCGGATCGACGGTGTGGAGACCATCTTCAAGCAGGACCGCTGGCCGGTGGCGGGCACCCGCGCGGAGAAGCGCTCCGAGCGCCTGGTTTCGCTGTGGCTGCTCTTCGGCGGGCTGATGGGATTGCTGCTGCTGGTGGCCTTCCTGTTCTGGCCGTGGGAGTACAAGCCGTACGGCGTCAAGGGCAACCTGCTCTACTCCTGGGCCACCCCGGTCTACGGGATCACCTTCGGGTTGTCGGTCCTGGCCATCGGCGTGGGCGCCGTTCTCTACCAGAAGCGATTCATTCCCGAGGAGATCTCGATCCAGGAGCGCCATGATGGCGCGTCCTCGGACCTGGATCGCAAGACCGCGGCCGCCAACCTCGTCGACGCCCTCGAGGGGTCAACGGTCAAGCGCCGCAAGATGATCGGTATGTCGCTCGGTATCGGGCTGGGCGCTTTCGGCGTCGGAACCCTGGTGGCGTTCGTCGGCGGCCTGATCAAGAACCCGTGGAAGCCTGTAGTGCCCACCGCCGACGGCCCCAAGGCGGTGCTGTGGACCTCGGACTGGACTCCGCGGTTCACGGGCGAGACCATCTACCTCACCCGCTCGACCGGTCTGCCGGGCGAGTCCTCACTGACCAAGATCCGCCCGGAGGACATCGACGCCGGCGGCATGGAGACGGTGTTCCCCTGGCGGGAGGCCGACGGCGACGGCACCACGGTGGAGTCGCATGAGCGGATGACCAAGATCGGGATGGGTGTGCGCAACCCGGTGATGCTGATCCGGATCAAGCCGATCGACATGTCGCGGGTGGTCAAACGCCAGGGCCAGGAGAGTTTCAACTTCGGCGAACTGTTCGCCTACACCAAGGTGTGCTCGCATCTGGGCTGCCCGGCCTCGCTCTACGAGCAGCAGACCTACCGCATCCTGTGCCCGTGTCACCAGTCGCAGTTCGACGCGCTGCACTTCGCACGGCCGATCTTCGGACCTGCGGCCCGCGCTTTGGCGCAGCTACCTATTACTATTGACCAGGACGGCTATCTCGTCGCCAATGGTGACTTCATCGAACCCGTCGGACCGGCATTCTGGGAGCGCAGATCATGAGCACTAGCGTGGCTGACCGGATCAACACGGTCGCGGACAATATGGACTCGCGGTATCACCCCTCGGGTGCGCTGCGGCGTCAGCTGAACAAGGTCTTCCCCACCCACTGGTCGTTCCTACTGGGCGAAGTCGCGCTGTACAGCTTCATCGTGCTGCTGCTCACCGGGGTGTACCTGACCCTGTTCTTCGATCCCTCGATGGCCCATGTCACCTACGACGGCGTATATCAGCCGCTGCGGGGCATCGAGATGTCGCGCGCCTACGAGACGGCGCTGCACATCAGCTTCGAGGTCCGGGGCGGCCTGTTCGTCCGCCAGGTCCACCACTGGGCCGCGCTGCTGTTCGCGGCGTCGATCATGGTCCACCTCGCACGCGTCTTCTTCACCGGCGCATTCCGCCGGCCCCGAGAGGCCAACTGGGTGATCGGCGTGCTGCTGCTCATCCTGGCGATGTTCGAGGGCTTCTTCGGTTACTCCCTGCCCGACGACCTGCTCTCGGGCACCGGCATCCGCGCCGCGCTGTCGGGTATCACCCTCGGCCTGCCGGTGATCGGCACCTGGATGCACTGGGCGCTGTTCGGCGGGGACTTCCCCGGCGACATCATCATCCCCAGGCTCTACGCCATCCACATCCTGCTGTTCCCGGGGATCATGCTGGCGTTGATCGGGGTTCACCTCGCCCTGGTGTGGTTCCAGAAGCACACCCAGTTCCCCGGACCCGGGCGTACCGAGACCAATGTCGTCGGCGTTCGCGTCATGCCGGTGTTCGCGGTCAAGTCCGGCGCGTTCTTCGCCATGATCGTCGGCATCCTCGGCCTGATGGGAGGCTTGCTGCAGATCAACCCGATCTGGCAACTCGGCCCGTACAAGCCCTCGCAGGTGTCGGCGGGCTCGCAGCCCGACTTCTACATGCTCTGGACCGACGGCATGATCCGCCTGTTCCCGCCGTGGGAGATCTACTTCGGCAACCACACCATCCCCGCCGCGGTCTGGGTCGCGGTGATCATGGGCGTGATCTTCCTGCTGCTGACCATCTACCCCTTCCTGGAGCGGCGCTTCACCAAGGACGATGCTCACCACAACCTGCTGCAGCGTCCGCGGGACGTGCCGGTTCGCACCGGCATCGGCGCCATGGCTATCGCGTTCTACACGGTGCTGACCTTCGCTGCGATGAACGACATCATCGCCTACAAGTTCCACATCTCGCTCAATGCGACGACGTGGATCGGGCGGATCGCCATGCTGGTACTTCCCCCGGTGGTGTTCTTCGTCGCGTACCGGTGGGCGGTGGCTCTGCAGCGCAGCGATCGGGCGGTTCTCGAGCACGGCGTCGAGACCGGCATCATCAAGCGGCTGCCGCACGGTGCCTACATCGAGCTGCATCAGCCGCTGGGCCCGGTGGACGAACACGGTCACCCGATCCCGCTGGAGTACCAGGGCGCGGCTGTGCCCAAGCGGATGAACAAGCTGGGTTCCGGCGGACGTCCGGGCCACGGTGGCTTCCTGTCGGCCGATCCGGCCAGCGAGGATGCCGCGCTCACCGAGGCTGCGCACGCCTCGGAGCACCGCGCGCTGACCGCGCTCAAGGAGTACCAGGACGAAGAGGTCGGCCATACCGGTAATGGCAACGGCAACGGGGCTGGAAACGGCAACGGCAACGGTTCCCGGGTCGGAGTCGGTCAAGGCTCCGGCAACGGCCAGCACCACTAGTCCGGCAACGACAGGGGCCCCAGCCGAATGGCTGGGGCCCCTGTCGTTGGTCTAGGTCAATCAGCTGAGTTGAGCCGGCGGCTGAAGACCACCAGGACAGCCGGGATCGCAGCGGCGGCGACGCCGGCCGCAACGAGTGCCACGACCGCGGCTGATTCGCTGCCCACCGCGAGGAGGTAGGTCGCGACAGCTGAGGCGGTCCATCCCAGTCCGATGGCACTCAGAAGGGACGCCGTTCCGCGCAGCCACTGACGCTCGACCGCGTCGGTCTGCGGCGAAACATGCTGGCGTTCCTGGAGGTTCGGTTGCCCGCCGGCGGGATCAACGGCAGTTCCGAAGATCCGGATCTTCTCGGTGGGCGCTTCGGCGGCCGGTGCCGGACGCACCGGCAGCACTCCCGCCTCCTCGGCGTGCGGCACCGGTTCCGCCGTCGAACGGTCGGTCGTCGAACGTTCGGTCAAAGCGTCACGGCGGGCCCGCAGCAGCAGTGGGATGGCGCCCAGGATGGTCAGTCCCGACACGGCGATGATGGTGTAGAGCAGCCATGGCGAGTTCTCACCGCCACCACCACCGCGGCCGAGATTGACACACGCGACGGTGGCGATCACGAAGACCACGAGCCAGACCAGCCAGATGGCACCGCAGACGCCCACCATCAAGCGGTCGACGGTCTCCGGCGGCCGCGAGTCGTCTACTGCGCCGCGATGCCCGGCCGGGCGGGAGGTCATGGGAGAGGTCATCAGCAACTTGTCTGTGCGGCGTTGTTCTGGTTCGACGAGAGCACCGTCCCGTCGCTGGTGGTGATGGAACAGTTCAGTCTACTGACCAGGAACAGGCTGGATGCCTGCACCGAGCCGACATCGGACTGGGAGATCGGGGTGACGGTCAACGTCCACGGGATATAGAGGTTGCGGTGGGTGCGGCGCCGGCCGGCGGCGTCGACGTAGGTCACCGAGATGATGTCCCCCGGGGCCTTCGTACCGGTGACGGTGTAGGTCACCTGGCGCGGGCCCGCGGGCGTGGTCGGCGGCGGCGGAGGCGGAGGGGGCGGCGGCTC
>JBFYOQ010000110.1:0-3321 GCA_041303735.1 Mycobacterium sp. | reverse complement strand
TGGTGCGCCGTCAGGGTTTCGAACCCCGGACCCGCTGATTAAGAGTCAGCTGCTCTACCAACTGAGCTAACGGCGCGTTCGAGCGACAATAACAGGCGCTCGGCGATCACGAGAAATCCGTCCACGCGGGGTCCTGACCTGGGAACTCGCGCACCTTCTTTGGGTTCCCTTAACATTGTCCAATGCGCCATCGTGGATCGGTCAGCCGTGTGCTCGCCGCCGCCGTGGCGGCGTCGATGGTGGTGGCCGGAGTCGGGGCGTGCAGTTCCGGCCCCTCGACGCAGAAGGTACTGGCCGATAAGGGCATCCCGTACGGCGATCAACTGGTGCCCATCGTCACCGCGACGGTGAGTAACGGCGCGGTGGGCGTACCGGTGGATCAGCCCGTCACGCTCACCGTCGCGGGCGGTGTCTTCGGGCCGGTATCCATGGTCGACGATGCCGGCGAAGCGGTGCCGGGACGGGTGGGCGCTGACGGGGTCACCTGGTCGACAACCGAGCCGCTGGACTACAACCAGCGCTACACGATCACCGCCTCCGCACTGGGCCTGGGCGGAATCACCAACAAGTCACTGGCGTTTCAGTCGCACTCGCCGGCCAACCTCACCATGCCGTACCTGTCACCCCTCGACGGCGAAGTCGTGGGCGTGGGGCAGACCATCGCGGTCCGCTTCGACGAGAACATCCCGGACCGTCTCGCCGCGCAGAAGGCCATCGCCATCACCACCTCACCGCCGGTCGAGGGGGCTTTCTACTGGGTGAGCAATCGCGAGGTGCGTTGGCGGCCAGTGGATTTCTGGAATCCCGGCACATTCGTCGACGTCGCGGTGAACACCTACGGCGTCGATCTCGGGGACGGTCTCTACGGCCAGCAGAACCGGGCCGCGAAGTTCACCATCGGTGATCGGCTGATCGCCATCGCCGACGACGACACCAAGCAATTGACCATCCGCCGCAACGGCGAGGTCGTCAAAACCATGCCCATCTCGATGGGCAAGGACAGCACGCCGACGCCCAACGGCGTCTACATCATCGGTGACCGGTATCGGCAGCTGATCATGGACTCGTCGACCTACGGGGTGCCGTCCAACTCACCGAACGGCTACCGCCTTGAGGTCGACTGGGCCACCCAGATGTCCTACAGCGGCGTCTACGTTCACTCCGCACCCTGGTCGGTGGGCTCCCAGGGGTCCGCCAACGTCAGTCACGGCTGCCTCAATGTCAGTCCCGCCAACGCCCAGTGGTTCTTCGACAACACCAAGCGCGGCGACATCGTCGAGGTGCAGGGCACCGTCGGCTCGGCGCTGGCAGGCACCGAGGGCCTCGGTGACTGGAACATCCCCTGGACTGTGTGGAAGGCCGGCAACGCCACCCAGGCGCGCTGACTCCCGGCGTCTGCGGCTAGGTGAATCCACCCCGCTTAGGTTATTCTCAGGGTTTGCTTCGCCAACGGCGAATACCGACCAGGAGACACACAGATGCAGATCTCAGTCCGCTCGTACCTGACCGCAGGGACGGTCGCCGTGGTCGGAGCAGGCGCAATCGCGCTGGCTCCGATCGTCCCGGGTACCAGTCCGGCCGCGATCGCGTTGCCGACGCCCGCCGTCGCGGAAGTGAGCCTGACCGCGCTGAGCCTCTCGCTCAACGACGTCCTCGGTTTGCTGCAGAACTTCGGCATCGGCGGAACCCTGCCCGATATCCTCACCGCGCTGCCGTCGCTGCTGCCGAACGACATCATCAGCGCCGTGGTCGCCGAGTTCGTCACCCAGGCCGGCCCGCTGGTCACCGGGGCGGCCACCGAGGTGTTCGGCTTCCTCGGCACCGCGGTCACCGGGCTGCTCACCGGACCCGACTCCATCCCGGCGCGTTTCGGCGAGGCACTGGCCGCGATCCCCGCGGTGCTGGTGTCGGCGATCGGTTCACTGTCCACCGGTGACATCGCGACCGCACTGGCCACCATCACCGCCGGGCTGGCGGCACCGGTCAGCGGCATCAGCCAGGCGATCTCCGATGCCACCGCGGCCTTCCAGGATTTTGTGACGACTCAGGTCAACGGATTGATCACCGTGCTTCCCGGGGTGTTGTTCAGCGCCGTGCAGACGGTGATCGGCAACAACCTGCAGGCGCTCATCGACTCGATCGGCGGGGCGCTGTCGGGTCTGTTCGGTGGTCTGATCCCGGCGGCGGCCAGCGTCAGCGCCGCGGCGACTGTCCCGGCCCCGAACGGTGCACAGCTGCGGTCGCCGGCCGTCGTGCCCGCGGCTGCGGCGGCTCTGCCGGTGTCGGTGGCTCCGGCGGTACAGCCGGCCGAGTCTGCGACCCCGGCCGATCTCGACCTCACGCCCGCGCCCTCGGCGCAGCGGGAGCTGACGACGGTGAAGTCGCGAAGCCGTTCGGCTCCGGCCAAGCCGGCGGCGGCGACCTCCGATGTGACCGCTGCGACGGCGGAACCCTCAGCGCCGTCAACCCCCCGCGCGGCGGGCAAGGCCGGAGCTGTGCGCGCGGCGGCGAAGACAGCAGCCGAGTAACTCAGCGCGCAAAGACGCCCCCGGGGAAACCCGGGGGCGTCTTTGCGTTGGGGTGGCTGACGGGACTCGAACCCGCGACAGCCAGGATCACAACCTGGTGCTCTACCAACTGAACTACAGCCACCATCGCCGCGCGAAGCGGCCTATCGATACTAGCCGTTATCGGCTTCGGTGTCCGAATCGTTTTCCGGGCCGTTCTCCAGTTCGGCGACCGCGTCGGCGATCTCGCTGGTAGACGGTCCCGGTAGCGGGACGAAGGCGGTGCGCCGGTAGTACCGGAGCTCGCGAATCGACTCCTGGATATCGGCCAGGGCCCGGTGCGCGAGGCCCTTGTCCGGCTGTCCGTAATAGATCCGCGGATACCAGCGGCGGCACAGCTCCTTGATCGAGCTGACGTCGATCATCCGGTAGTGCAGGAACTCATCGAGTTCGGGCATGTCCCGGGCCAGGAATCCGCGGTCGGTGGCGATGGAATTACCGCACAGCGGCGCGGTTTTGGGGGACGGGACGTGACTGCGGATGTAGTCGAGCACCATCTCCTGCGCCGCGGCCACATCGATGGTCGAGGCGCGAACCTCCTCGGTGAGACCGGAGCGGCTGTGCATCCGGGCGACGACTTCGATCATCGAGTCCAGCGCTTCATCATCGGTGTGGATCACCAGGTCGATGCCCTCGCCGAGGACGTTGAGCTCGGCATCGGTCACCAGAGCAGCGATCTCGATCAGACGGTCAGACCGCAGGTCCAGGCCGGTCATCTCGCAGTCGATCCACACCAATTGATCACGCACAGCGA
>JBFYOQ010000109.1:0-4911 GCA_041303735.1 Mycobacterium sp. | reverse complement strand
GCCCATCAGTCCATACCGCCGGACCAGCGGCAGGAACTCCTCGGGCTCGATCACGCCACGTACCGGATGAGGCCAGCGCAGCAAGGCTTCGACCCCCACGATCTTTCCCGTGGAAAGGTTGAACTGCGGCTGGTAGACGAGGTCGAGCTCGGAGTGATCGATGGCGTACCGAAGCTCGCCCAACAGCCGCAACATCTCCGTGCCGGTGGCTGCCTCCATCGGACCGATCCCCTCGCGGGCCTGGTTGTCGAGGCTGTCGAGGAGTGCCAGCTCGTCGGTGAAGGTGGTCACTCCCGCTAGACGCGACTTCTTGGCCGAGTTCAGCGCCCGGTTCGCTCGTTGGAACAGTTCCGCCGACGACAGCTCCCGATCGTCGGACACCGCGAGGGCAAGCCCGACGCTGGGCCGCATCAGAAGATCCCGACCGTCGATCACGAACGGTTCGTCGAAGGCCCCCACCACGCGCTGCGCAATGAGATGGGCGTGGTCAACCTCATCCTCGACCAAGACCGCGAACTGGTCGGCACCCAACCTCGCGACGGTATCGCCGATGCGCACACAGCCGGCAATCCGTTCGCCGACAAGGTTCAGCAATTCATCGGCGACCGTATGCCCTAGCGTGTCGTTGACCAGTCGGAAATCGTTGAGGTCGATGGCGATCACGCCGACCGTCAGCCCATCCCGGCGCAGAAACTGCATGGCATGGTCGAGCCGATCATGGAACAGGTCGCGATTGGCCAAGCCGGTCAGCGGGTCCCGCAGTACCTGCTCGGCCGCGTTGGCCACCAACCGCCGGTTTTCGCCGACCACCAGGAACTGGCGGACCACAACGGTGACCACCAGGAGCACGACGGCGATCTGCACCGGGACGGATCGAAGTGCTGCGAACGGTTGGGCGGCCAAGACAATGCCGGCCGCCATCAACGGGGCAAACGGCAACAGGACCGACGTCCAACTCGGCAGTTCCACCGATTCACGCCCGCCGGCTGCGCCCTCGCGCGACCACGCCGCCACCGTGATGAGCAGTAGAGCCGCCACCCATCCGATGTCGATCACGTGGCCGCTGACGTAGCGGTCGGTGGAGGCCAGATGAACGAACGCGATATCGGCCACCGCGATACAGGCCATCGCGACGGCGAGCAGGGTCAGCGGAAGTCTCCGATAGAAACCCGGCCCCAGCGCCACATACGCCGCCACTGTGAGGACCACCAGATCAGACAGCGGGTACGCCAGCGACATCAGTAGACCGAGCCTGCTGTCCACCGCCGCTTCGTACACCGGCCGCAGGACCGTCAACCACAAGGCGATGAACAGCGACGCCCCGACGATCACACTGTCCAGCATCATTCGGACTTGGACTTGTGCGCTCTGTTTGGTGGGGAACAGCAGCATGGCCGTACATGCGGCGACCAGCATCACCAGATAGCCGGCGTCGGCCGATGAGGGAAACGGGAACTCGTGCAGCACCAGTTCGTAGTAGGACCAGATGGCGTCGCCCGCCGCCCAGCCGAGCAGGCCCACCGCCAGTGCCGCCCATGCGGCTCGCACCCTGCCCTGCGCGGACCGTGCGGCTAGGGCCGCGGAAACCGTCGCGATTGACGCCAGTGCGAGGGAGGTGACGTCAGCGATGGCAAGCCGCGCGGTTCCGTCCGGCCAGCCGCTGAGATTCCAGACCACGTACGCGAGGAACCCCGCGGCGGAGAAGCCGGCTACTCGGGCGGTTTTGAGCAAACCCCGGCTCCTTCCCTGTCATCCGACTAGCGGGGAAAGTCTACCCCGCAGGCGGTCAGGGCAACCGGCTGACGAGCTCCTCCACACCCACCCGGGGGCCGGTGTAGAACGGGATCTCCTCACGGACGTGCAGGCGCGCCTCGGTGGCGCGCAAGTCCCGCATCAGGTCGACGATGCGGTGCAGTTCGGTGGCTTCGAAGGCCAGGATCCATTCGTAGTCGCCCAGGGCGAAGGCAGGCACGGTGTTGGCCCGCACGTCCTTGTAGCTGCGAGCCGCCATCCCGTGGTCAGCCAGCATCTTGCGGCGCTGCTCGTCGGGCAGCAGGTACCACTCCAGCGACCGGACGAACGGGTACACGCAGACGTAATTGCCCGGTTCCTCACCGGCGAGAAACGCCGGCACGTGGCTCTTGTTGAACTCCGCGGGGCGGTGCAGTGCGACGCTGCTCCACACCGGGGTACAGGCGCGACCCAGTGTGGTGGTGCGCCGGAAGTCGCTGTAGGTCTGCTGCAGGGACTCGACCCGTTCGGCGTGCGTCCAGATCATGAAGTCGGCGTCGGCCCGCATCCCGGCCACGTCGTAGAGGCCGCGCACCACCACGCCGTTGTCCTCCTGCTGTTTGAGGAAGGTGGCGGTCTCGTCGGTGACAGCGGCGCGGGCGTCCTCGTCGTAGCCGAGCACGCCGGGACGCACCGCGAACGAGGAGAACATCACGTAGCGGACGGTGGCGTTGAGGGTGTCATAGTCCAGTTTCGCCATGGCAACCATGGTGCCACGCGGGCCGCTCCTAGCCGACGGTGGCAGCCAGCACCCCGGCGGCGGCCCGGCCGGCGGCGGCCACGCAGGCCGGCACCCCCACGCCGTCGAGATAATTGCCGGCCACCGCCAGCGTCGGCGGCAGCCCGGCGCGGATCCGCGCAGCGATCTCAGCGTGGCCGGGGCCGTACTGCGGCAGCGAGTCGATCCAGCGGTGCACCGCCACCTCGCGGGGTTGGGCGGTGATACCGAACACCGCCCCCAGATCGTCCAGCGCCCACGCCGTGAGGTCAGCCTCGGAGGTGCGCCGGGCGATGTCGTCGCCGAACCGGCCGAATGACATTCGCAGCAGTTCATCGGGCCCGCGTGCGCCCCATTTGCGGCTGGTCAGCGTGATCGCCTTGGCGTGCAGGGATTCTCCGGTGGCGACCAGGACCCCCGACTGCGGCGGGAACGGGGTGCCGGCCGGCATCGCCATCGCCAGCACCACCGCGGAGGCCGTGGCGACACCGCCCGCGGCGTCCGCCGCGTCGGCGGCCACCCCGGCCAGCAGAGCCGCCGCCTGCGGCGCGGGCAGCGCCACCACCACGGCGGCGGCGTGCCAGCTCTGGCCGGTGCCGTCGGTCACCGCCCAGCCGCGACCGTCAGGCGCAATCTCGGTGGCCGGGGCCTGGATCCAGCGCGGCCGGCCCGCTTCGACCAGCGCGTCGAGCAACACCCGATAGCCGCCGGCCACGGCGGCGAACACCGGCCCGGCGGTGCTGGGCGGCAGCGCCCGGCGCACGGCGGCGGTCAGGCTGTCCGCGCCGGCGTCCAGGGCAGCGGCCACGCCTGGCACTGCCGAGCGCAGTCCGATGGTGGCGGCCGAACCCGCGTACACCCCCGAGAGCATCGGGTCGACTGAACGGGCCACCACCTGCTCACCGAACCTGTCGGCCACCAGGTGCCCGACCGACGGATCCTCACCGGGTCGCCAGGACAATGGCCGCTGGGCTTCGGCGGCGATCGTCGCCACGCAGGCGCGGTCCACCAATCCGGCCACCGACTCGGCGGTGCCGGGAATCCCGTTGACCGCGCCGGACGGCAGCGGGTGCAGCCGGTCCTGGCTGTAGATGGTGGGCCGCACACCGGTGGTGGCGATCTGCTTGTCGGCCAGGCCGAGCTCGGCCAGCAGCGCGCCGACCTCCGGGCGGCGCGCGACGAACGCCTCGGCCCCGACGTCCACCGGCTGCCCGCCCAGTTGTTCGGTGCGCAGCACGCCGCCGAGGCGGTCGGCGGGGTCGAGGATCACGATCTCGGCATCGGCGCCCGCCGCCACGCGGAGCCGGTACGCCGCCACCAGACCGGAGATGCCCCCGCCGAGGATGCAGTAGCGCCGGCTCACAGCGAGTGCACGAGCGCCACCAGATCGGTCAGCAGCGCGGGGTCGGTGGCCGGCAACACACCGTGGCCGAGGTTGAAGATGTGCCCGGCCGCGCCCGCGTCGACCGCCAGGCGACCGTCGTCGACCACCGCCCGCGCGGCCCGCTCGACCACCGGCCAGCCGGCCAGCAGGGTCACCGGATCCAGATTGCCCTGCAAGGCCTTGCCGGGTTCGACGCGCGCGGCGGCGTCAGCCAGTGAGGTGCGCCAGTCCACTCCCACCACCGTCGGACCGGCCTGCGCCATGGCTCCGAGCAGTTCGGCGGTGCCGACCCCGAAGTGCGTCATCGGGACGCCGTAGGCCGCCAGCGCGGCGAACACCCGGGTGCTGTGCGGCAGCACATGGGTGCGGTAGTCGGCCAGCGACAGGGTTCCCGCCCACGAGTCGAACAACTGGATGGCGTCCACCCCGGCCTCGAGTTGGAGGGTGAGGAAGTCGATGGTCAGATCGGTGAGGGTGTCCATCAGAGCGTGCCAGGTCGATGGCTGCGCCAGCATCATCGTCTTGGTGCGCTCGTGCAACTTGCTGGGGCCGCCCTCGATCAGATACGACGCCAGGGTGAACGGGGCTCCGGCGAAACCGATCAACGGCACCTCGCCCAGTGCGGACGTCAGCATCGCGATGGCGTCGGCCACCACGTTGACCCGTTGCAGCTCAAGGCCTTCCATGGCTGCGACGTCCGCCTCGGTGCGCACCGGGTGGGCGATGACGGGGCCGACATCGGGCACGATGTCGAGATCCACGCCGGCGCCGCGCAGCGGAACCACGATGTCGGAGAACAGGATTGCGGCGTCCACCCCGTGCCGGCGGACCGGCTGCAGGGTGATCTCGCAGATCAAGTCCGGGTCGAAGCAGGCCTGCATCATGGTGTTGCGCGAGCGCAGTTCCCGGTACTCGGGAAGGGAGCGGCCGGCCTGCCGCATGAACCACACCGGGACCCGGCTGGGTTTGCGGCCGCCCGCCGCCGCCAGGTACGGCGCCTCGGGCAGGTGGCGACGGG
>JBFYOQ010000108.1:0-3451 GCA_041303735.1 Mycobacterium sp. | reverse complement strand
GGCTTGAGCCAGAACGACACCGTGTCGACCGACATGATCGGCCACTCCTCTACCCGGGTGATGTGGTGGATACCGAACACGTACCAGAGCACCACATCGGTGTTCACCAGTGGCGCATCGTCCTTGACCCACTCGGTCATCCCGGTGTCGACCTCGGACTGGACCGGATAAGCCCCCGCCGGCCATCGTTCTTCCGAACTGTTCTTGGTCACCCACAGGGTGTGGCCGATCACCGGAGCCCGCAGATACTGGGGTGCAAACTCATCCATCATTGGCGGGAAGCACGCTCCGGGAACGAGTTTGTAGCTGACATTGGTGCCGTGCTTGTTGACTTTGCTCGGATTGACCACCTTCCAACTGCGCTGGGTCGACCAGTCGAAGTCACGGGCGGACTCCGCCTCGGAGGTGATCGGCGTCGCCTCGGTCACCAGAGCCAGCCCGTAGGGGTTTTCCGCGGACATCGGAGGTGCCACCGAGTCGATCTCCATGACGGTGTTGTCCTCACCATCGACGTCCAGGTCCAATCGGGCGACCAGGAAATGCTGATGGAACGGAGCGTAGGTGTTCTTGTCGACGACGGTCCCGTAGGGCGGCGGGGTCGAGCCCTCCGGGAACGGTGTTGTCACCATGATTCCGGTGGCCCGGATCTCACACTCGATGTTCCCGTCCTGGTACAGCCGCCAGTAGATCAGGTACTCGTAGTTGGCCACCGTCGCGTGGCAGGAGATCACCATCCGGCGCTGCCGGCGCACCTCGGCCCCATGTTTGTAATCGACGTGCTTCCACAGAACGGCGTTGTCCTCCTCGTGCAGACATATCGCGTTCTTGATGGTGTAGGGCTCGCCCCGGGTGTTGGCCAGGGTGGCGTCGACGTAGACGATCTCGCCCAGGCAGTCGCAGCCCAACTCCAGCGAGGTCGTCATCACGCCCAGACCCCACTCCCCGATGTCGAAGGCCGTCCTGCGGTAGTGGTCGAAAGAGGGATCGCGGTACGGAACGACCATCTCGGCAAGCGACATCCGGTAGGCGACATCGCGTTTGGTGCCGTTGTCGTCGAAGGCCAGTTGATAGATCACCGGCCCTTCACGAAAGTTGAAGCCCAGCCGCATGGTCCAGTTGAGCCATTTCAGTTCCGAGCCCTCGAGGGTGAACGACGGACCCTCGGGTTGGGTGATATTCAGCGGCTTGACGTCGGTCCGTGGCTCGATCCCCCGTACCGAGGGCACGTACTCGCAGTCCACCTCGGGCTGGCCGTAGGAGTGGTCGTTGTCGATTTCGAGCAGTTCATGGGTGTTCATGTCGACGACCAGTTGAAGGCCGGAGACCGGGTGGCCGTAGGGGTTGCCCTCCGGTGTCGCCCGGGCCCACAGGTCGCACCAGCCGAGCCGGCGGTTCGGGTACTTCTCTTTTCGCCGCAGGACGGCCCGGGCGAGTTCCACCGAAGCCGGCATCAGAGCCTTGGCGTAGGCCCAGGTGTCGATCAAGATCAGGCTCATGTCGGTGAAGCCGCGTGCGGCAAGTGCGGCGATGACATCGGGATGCTTGCGCATCGCCTCGTCGATCTCATAGAACTCGTCGATAGTGAAATTGGGCTGCACGCCGGGGATGTGCTCGAACGAAATCACCTTGTCCCCAGTCAGGTCCACTGTGGCCTCGTAGGTCTTGTTCTCAGCTCGGTCCAGCAGCACCGCGAAGGACGTGCGCGGAACGTGATCTCCCGATCGCCAGGCCTTAACGAAGCTCTTCTCCGGTTCCTTGAGTTCGATGGACATGAAGCGCCACCCGTCGCTGACCCGGCCGTCTGCTCGGAGCATCTCGGCGGTCCGCCGGAACTCCTCAGCCGACAGCGAGTCCAGTGGATGCTGGGCCATAAAGGTCTCCTTCGTAAGGTCGGTGTCCCTGCTGTTTCCAGGTCAGAGCGGCCTGCAACATGAGAGAATTCCTCACGGCACAACGCCATACGACCGGGAGGGCCTCGGGATTCAGATGATAACCAGCGCATTCCGATCCCGAGGACTTAATGGCATCCCGGAAATCCGCACGTTCTTCCGGACCAACGAACAACCCATCTTCTTCGTCGGCCCGACGGCCTTCAATTTGCTTGGGATAGACCGGTGGGTGCGCGGATTCGAGTACATCGTCTACCACGATTCCTGGGACGGCGCGCATCCGCGGGTGTTCACCCCGAGCAGCAAGCCCTACGTGGAGTTCACCAGTTCCGAGCAGATCAACAACTACCTGCTGCGCGACCCGGAGGTGCAGCGCCATATCGAATCACGCTGCGCAGCAACCGGATTGCGCCCGATGATCGCGATGGTCTTCTTCGATGAAGAGACTGAGCAGATCTGCCGCGAACTCGACTACAACCTGATTCTGCCGCCGGACGCCCTACGCCGGCATCTGGACTCCAAGATTGTCACCACGCAACTCGGAGAACAGGCCGGTGCCCCGTCGGTGCCCAACGTCCTGGCTCGCGCCGACAACTACCAGCAACTCAGCGAGCTCGCCGCTGCGGCCGGCCTTGGCTCGGACCTGGTGGTTCAGACGCCATACGGCGACTCTGGCAAGACGACCTTCTTCATCACCCGCCAGAGCGAGTGGGACCGCGACAGCGAGAACATGGTCGGCCAGGACCTGAAGATCATGAAACGGATCAACAACCGGGCCATCGCGGTCGAGGCGGTCAACACCGAGCACGGGACCGTCGTAGGGCCGTTCATGACCGACCTGACCGGATACCCGGAGCTCACCCCCTACCGCGGCGGCTGGTGCGGCAATGACCTTTTCCCCGAGGCGCTCTCCGAGACGCACCGCAACACCGCCATCGGGCACGTGCGGCGCCTCGGCGACCGGCTCCGCGATGAGGGGTACAGGGGTTTCTTCGAGGTGGACGTCCTGGTGGACCTGGACTCCGATCATGTCTACCTCGGTGAGCTGAACCCGAGGATCTCCGGAGCGTCCTCGATGACCAACGTCACGGCCGGCGCGTACGCCGACATTCCGCTATTCCTCTTCCACCTGCTGGAATTCATGAATATCGACTACCAGGTCGATGTCGACGAGATCAACGAGCGCTGGCGCGAACTGGCCGCGGTGGACGTGTGGGCCCAGCTGATCATGAAGGAACCCAACGATGCGGTGGAGCGGATTCTGGCCGCACCGCCGACCGGCCGGTACCGCTTGACCGAGGACGGCACCTTGCGTTTCATCGGCCTCACCAACGACTGGCATGACGTCACCCACGAGGACGAGTGTTTCTTCCTGCGCGTGTACGGCCCCGGGGACTACCGGTTCAAGGGAGCCGACCTGGGCATCCTGGTGACCAAGGGGCGGATGCAGACCGAGGACGGACTGACCCGGCGCTGCCGCAGCTATATCGACGGCATCCGCGCGATGTACATCAGCGAGCCGCTACCCAGCACTCCCGCGGTGTATCCGATCGGCTTCGTCA
>JBFYOQ010000107.1:0-4326 GCA_041303735.1 Mycobacterium sp. | reverse complement strand
TGGCCAACAAGCTCAACGGCGCCCGGCTGGTGCCCGGCAGGCATACCCGGATCAACGGACTGGATCAGGTGGACAAGTTGGTGCGGGTCGACCAGTCTCCGATCGGTCGGACGCCGCGCTCCAACCCGGCTACCTATACCGGCGTCTTCGACAAGATCCGCACGTTGTTCGCCGCCACCACCGAGGCGAAGGTCCGCGGTTATCAGCCCGGCCGGTTTTCCTTCAACGTCAAGGGCGGCCGCTGCGAGGCCTGTTCGGGTGACGGCACCATCAAGATCGAGATGAACTTCCTGCCCGACGTCTACGTGCCCTGCGAGGTCTGCAACGGTGCCCGCTACAACCGCGAGACACTTGAGGTGCACTACAAGGGCAAGACCATCTCCGAGGTGCTGGACATGTCCATCGAGGACTCATGCGAGTTCTTCGAGCCGATCAGCAGCATCCATCGCTACCTCAAGACGCTGGTCGACGTCGGCCTCGGCTACGTGCGACTCGGACAGCCCGCCCCGACCCTGTCCGGCGGTGAGGCGCAGCGTGTGAAGCTTGCTGCCGAATTGCAGAAGCGCTCCACCGGCCGCACGGTCTACATCCTCGACGAGCCCACCACGGGCCTGCACTTCGAGGACATCCGCAAGTTGCTCAAGGTCATCAACGGCCTTGTCGACAAGGGCAACTCGGTGATCGTTATCGAGCACAACCTGGACGTCATCAAAACCTCGGACTGGGTCATCGACATGGGACCCGAAGGCGGAGGGGGCGGCGGCACCGTGGTCGCTCAGGGCACCCCGGAGGATGTCGCCGCCAGCGCCGCCAGCTACACCGGAACCTTCCTGGCAGGACTGCTCGGGGCGCCGGCACCCAAGCGGGCGCCGCGACGCAAGAAAGTCAGCGCCTAGCTCTTTTTGCCGGATCGTTTTTGTCGGACCCGATGGATAGAATTCGAACATGCGTTCGGACACGGTGTCTCAGGCGGTCGAGCAGATCGACGCCGCCCTGGACAGCCTGTTCGAGCTTGACCTCACCGCGCTATCCGCTGACGATCTGGTTCGGTTGGCCGGCCGCTGCGAGACCCTGGCTCGGCGCCAGGCCGTGCTGACTGGTGATTTCGCGCTGCAGGTGCAGCGCCGAGACATCAGTGAACTGGGCGGTGTACCGCACAAGGTGCTGGCGGATTGGTTGCGGATCACCCCGGCCCAGGCCAGGCGCCGTGCCGCCCTCGTTGAGCCACTGGCCCCCCGCTCATCGTTGACCGGGGACCCGCTTCCCCCGCATCAGCCGGCCACCGCGCAGGCGTGGCGCGCGGGTGAACTCGACATCGACCACGTGCGGGTCATTGCGCGCTTCCTCACCGATCTTCCCATCGCCGTCACCCGGGATGAGCGGCAGAGTGCTGAGTCGTTCCTGGCCGAACATGCTCGGCAACTCCGGCCGGACCAGTTGGCGAAACTGGCCGAGCAGCTAGCGCTGATTCTCAATCCGGATGGCACCTTCAGCGATGCCGACCGCGCGTTGCGGCGTGGATTCCGCTGGGGCCCTCAGCAGGCCGACGGCATGAGCCAGGGCCGGCTATGGGCCACACCGGCATTGCGGGCCGAGCTTGATGCGCTGTTCGCCAAACTGGCCGCGCCGGGTATGTGCAACCCGTCTGATCAGAGCCCGCGGGTGGATGGCGAGCCCACTCCGGAGCAGGCCGATGCCGACCATCGCACAGTCAGTCAGCGCCAGCACGATGCGCTTTCGGCGATGGCCCGTGGTCTGCTCGGCGACCCGAAGCTCGGACAGCACAACGGATTACCCGTGACGCTGATCGTGTCAGCGAGTCTGCAGGATCTTCAGGAGAAAGCGGGGGTAGCCGTCACCGGCGGCGGCACCCTGCTGCCGATGGCCGACGTCATCCGGATGGCCGGCCACAGCTATCACTATCTGAGCATCTTCGATCAGGTGTCCGGCCGCGCGCTGTGGCTGGGGCGCACCAAACGCATCGCGACGGCCGATCAGCGCATTGTCTTGCACGATCGCGATCGTGGATGCTCGCACCCGGGATGCACCGTGCCGGGGTACGACTGCCAGGTCCACCATGAGAAGGACTGGGCCGATGGCGGGAACACCGACGTCGACGACCTCAGCTTCGCTTGCGGACCACACAATCGGTTGGTGAAACGCGGCGGTTGGCGAACCCGAAAACGCCGCGATGGCACTACGGAATGGCTGCCTCCTGCGCAACTGCCACTGGTAGGCGGGGTCAACCGTTTTCATCACGCCGACAAACTGGCCCGCCGACTGCGGCAGTAATGGGACCGCTACTATCTTCTGTAGTAGTAGAGGTAAGATCGGTTTATGAACTCGATGACGAGGTCCTTGGCCCTGACTGCCGCAGTGTCACTTCTCGTCGGCTCCCTGGTGTCCTGCTCCAAGACCGATACGGCGAGCACCGAAAACCGCGACCAGGGTTCCAGTGTGGTCACCGTCGCCGACCAGTGGGTGAAGGCCGCGCCGAGCGGAATGACCGCAGTGTTCGGCACACTGAAGAACTCCGGTGCCAAGGAAGTCACGGTCGTGTCGGCCTCATCGCCGGTAGCCGGAGAGGTGGAACTGCATGAGGTGGTGGGCCAACCGGGCTCGACCACCATGCGACCCAAAGATGATGGATTCGCCATCCCCGGCGGCGGCAGTCATGTGCTCGCCCCGGGCGGGGACCACATCATGCTGATGGATCTCAAGGGGCCGCTGCAGGCCGGTGCCGAGGTCGAGGTCACCCTGAGCTTCAACGACGGCTCGTCGTTGCCATTCTCCGCTCAGGTCCGCGACTTCGAGGGTGCGGCGGAGAACTATCAGCCGGGCGGGCACTCCGCCGGCTCCCGTGGATGATCAGCCCGCGCTGAGCCGCCGGCGCCTGCTTGCCGGGGGCGCCGCCGTCGCGGGTATCACCGGAGTGGCGGCCTGGGCAGGTTCGGACCACGAACGCGAGGTCGAACCCGCGTTATTCGGCACCGACACAGTGCCGTTCCACGGCGCCCACCAGGCGGGGATTGACACGCCACCCCCGGCCCATGGTGCCTTCGTGGGGCTGAACCTGTTGCCGGACAACGGCCGCGACCCCCGCAGTGCTCTGCAGGCCGTTCTCAGGCTGTGGACCACTGACGCCGAGCGGCTGACCCGGGGTCTGCCGGCGCTGGCCGACACCGAACCCGAGTTGGCGCTGCGGCCGGCCAACCTCACCGTGACGGTCGGCTTCGGGTCCACGATCTTCGATTCCGTGGGTCTGACGCGGTTGCGACCCCCCTCGGCGCGTCCGCTTCCCCCCTTCGCCATTGACCGCCTCGAATCCCGCTGGGCTGGAACTGATCTACTGCTGCAGATCTGTGCCGACGATCCGATAGTTCTCGCACATGCCACCCGCGTCCTGGTGAAGAACGTCCGCTCGCTGGCAGTTGAGAGATGGCGGCAGAACGGCTTTCGCAGCGCACGTGGTGCCGACCGAGACGGCGTCACCGCTCGCAACCTGATGGGTCAGGTCGACGGCACGGTCAACCCGGTGCCCGGGACGCCTGAATTCACCCGGGCGGTCTGGGACGACGGCAGCACACAACCGTGGATGGCCGGCGGGACGATGATGGTGCTCCGGCGCATCAGGATGAACCTGGACAGTTGGGATGCGCTGGATCGCGATAGCAAGGAACTTGCAGTCGGCCGGCGGTTGGACAACGGAGCACCATTGAGCGGTCAGCATGAGAACGATCCGGTCGAGGTCGGCATGCTGCGTGACGGGATACCGGTGATTCCGCGTAATTCGCATGTGGCACTGGCTCATCGGCAGAATCCGGATGAGCAATTCCTGCGCCGTCCGTATAACTACGACGATCCGCCCGAGGCCGGTCAGGTGTCCAACTCCGGATTGCTCTTCGCGGCCTACCAGCGCGACATCGATCAGCAGTTCCTGCCCGTGCAACGCCGACTGGCCGAATTCGACGCGATGAATCGTTGGATCACGCCCATCGGTTCAGCGGTCTACGTCATCCCGCCGGGAGTCCAGTCAGGCGGTTACCTGGGCGAGCAACTCCTCGAGGCGCAATTCCCGACTCGCTGAGCGGTCAGTCCTGCTTGTGCATCGAGGCGCGGATCTCCTCGAGTTTCTCCTCGGCGGCCTTCTGTCGCTTGTCGAACTGTTGGGCCGCACTGCGCGCCTCGGGGGTCTCCTCGGCGAGTTCGGTCGCGCCGAGGGCAGTGCCGTAGCGCGTTTCGATCTTCTCCCGCACGCCTTCAAGGGTGGGAACGCCGGCCGGGGTGTAGCCGGTGTCGGGCTCGGGCACCGGGGCGGGCATCGAG
>JBFYOQ010000106.1:0-3911 GCA_041303735.1 Mycobacterium sp. | reverse complement strand
GACACCGCTGAGTTCACCGTCGGTGACCTGCTGCATGGCGACTACACCGGCGTTGTGGACGACTTCGTGCTGCGCCGCGGCGACGGGGTGGCCGCCTACAACCTGGCCGTCGTGGTCGACGACGCGGCCTCGGGCGTCGACCAGGTGGTGCGCGGGGACGACCTGCTGTCGTCCTCGCCGAGACAGTCCTACCTGGCCTCGCTGCTGGGCCATCCGCAGCCGGTGTACGCCCACGTCCCGCTGGCGCTGAATGCGCACGGCAAGCGATTGGCCAAACGCGACGGCGCGGTGACGCTCGAAGAACTCGGGCCCGAGCGGGCGTTCTCACTCATCGCCGAGTCGCTGGGCTCGCCGGGAGCCGGCATGGTCGATCTGCTGGAGAGCTTCGATCCCGCGATGCTGCCCCGTGAGCCCTGGATTTACTCCTAGCCCCCTGGCCGTAGGCTCCTCACGGTGCGATTCGCGTTCAAGACCTCACCGCAGAACACCACCTGGGCCGACATGCTGGCGGTGTGGCGGGCAGCCGACGACATCGACGTCTACGAGTCCGGCTGGACCTTCGATCACTTCTATCCGATCTTCTCCGACCCGACCGGGCCGTGCCTGGAGGGCTGGACCACGCTCACCGCGCTGGCGCAGGCCACCACCCGGCTGCGGCTGGGCACCCTGGTCACCGGCATCCACCACCGCCACCCCGCGGTGCTGGCCAATATGGTGGCGGCGCTGGACATCATCTCCGGAGGCCGGCTGGAACTCGGGATCGGCGCGGGATGGAACGAGGAGGAGTCCGGTGCCTACGGCATCGAACTGGGCACCATCACCGAGCGCTTCGACCGCTTCGACGAGGCCTGCCGGGTGCTGATCGGGCTGCTCAGTCAGGACGTAGTCGACTTCGACGGCCGGTTCTTCCAGCTCAAAGCCGCCCGCAACGAGCCCAAGGGCCCGCAGCGTCCGCACCCACCGATCTGCATCGGCGGCAACGGGGAGAAGCGCACCCTGCGGATCACCGCCAAATACGCCCAGCACTGGAACTTCGTCGGCGGTACCCCGGCGGAGTTCGCCCGCAAGCGCGACGTCCTCAAGGCCCACTGCGCCGACGTCGGCCGCAATCCGAAGGACATCATGCTTTCGGCGCACATCCGGCTGAGCCCGGATCACAACTACCGGGCCGTCGTCGAGGACGCCATCGCCCTGGGTGCCGAAGGGCTCGACCTGGCGATCGTCTATCTGCCGGTGCCGTTCGATCCGCGCATCATGGAGCCGCTGGCCGAGACCGTCCGGGACTCCGGGCTGTGGCGGCCGGTGTCGTAATGCGGTGGAGCTAGGCGCTTTTCTTGCGCCACCGCTCCTCGTAGGCCGCATCGTCGGGCTTGGTGTCAATCATCGCTTTGTCACGGCGGATGACAGATCGCAAGGTGAGTGCCAGCAGCACGATGAGGGCGGCGCTGCCGAGGACGATGAACAACGTGGTGTAGCTACCGGTTTGCATTGGCAGACCCCTGATCAAATCTGGTGGGGGGGCGGTGACGCATCCGCGGCCCGACCCCGTTGCACTCATGATGGGATCAGGGGTCAGCCTTTCGCAGGCTAACGACGTAACGCGTTTATGACGTAAGTCGTGGAATGATTCGGGCGGCTAAAAGCCGAAGCGCATGAGCTCGTCACGGGTGACGAGGCGTTCGTGCTTGGCGGGGAACTCGCGGCTCTTCACGGGGTGGCGCAGTAGCGACCAGGCGATGCGTCCGGCGCGCGACAGCGCCATCGGGTTGGGGATCGGGTTGAGAAACACCAAACTCTCTCCTGTGGTCGACGACACTGGCAACCGAGTGGCCACTTTAACGCGGCCGTGCAACTTCAGCAATTAGATCCCGGTCACAATCAGAATGCGTGAAGGCGCGCCGACGCTGCTGAGTTGTTACAGAAGTGACTAGCGTTGCGGGGCGGCCGTCGGGGCGATCGGCGCGGGCAAAGCTGAGTGGCCCATCAGGAAACGGTCCACCCCGGCCGCGGCGGCCCGGCCCTCGGCGATCGCCCAGACGATCAGCGACTGCCCGCGGCCCATATCGCCGGCCACGAACACCCCCTCGACGGTGGTCTGGAAGTCACCGTTGCGGGCGATGTTGCCCCGGTCGGTGAGCTCCACGCCCAGCTCGGAGACCAGACCGGGGCGCTCCGGGCCGACGAAGCCCATGGCCAGCAGCACCAGGTCGGTGCCGAGTTCGAAGTCGGTGCCGTCGACCTTCTCGAAGCGCCCGTCGCGCATCTCGACCTCGTGCGCGCGCAATCCGGTGACGTGGCCGTCGGCGCCGATGAAGCGCTCGGTGTTGACCGAGAACACCCGCTCGCCGCCCTCCTCGTGGGCCGAGGACACCCGGTACATCAGCGGGTAGGTCGGCCACGGGGTGGCGTCGGCGCGGTGTTCGGGCGGGCGCGGCATGATCTCGAACTGGTGCACGCTGCGGGCACCCTGGCGCAGCGAGGTGCCCAGGCAGTCCGCGCCGGTGTCGCCGCCGCCGATGATGATCACCCGCTTGCCGTGGGCGGTGATGGGCGGCTGGCCCTCGTCATCGAGCACCGGGTCGCCGTGGGTGGCCCTGTTGGCCCATGGCAGGTACTCCATGGCCTGATAGACGCCGTCGAGTTCGCGGCCCGGGATCGGCAGGTCGCGCCAGTCGGTGGCACCGCCGGCCAGCACCACCGCGTCGAAGCGCTCACGCAGGTCCCCGGCGGTGATGTCCACGCCGACGTCGACTCCGGCGACGAACTTCGTGCCCTCGGCCTCCATCTGCGCCAGGCGGCGGTCGATGTGACGCTTCTCCATCTTGAACTCGGGGATGCCGTAGCGCAGCAGGCCGCCGATGCGGTCGGCACGCTCGAACACCGTCACGTCATGGCCGGCCCGGGTGAGCTGCTGTGCGGCGGCCAGCCCGGCGGGACCGGAGCCGACGACGGCCACCGTCTTGCCGGTCAGCAGATGCGGCGGGTTGGGTACCACCCAGCCCTGCTCGAAGGCGTTGTCGATGATCTCGACCTCGACCTGCTTGATGGTCACCGGGTCGGCGTTGATGCCGAGCACGCACGACGCCTCACACGGCGCCGGGCACAGCCGACCGGTGAACTCGGGGAAGTTATTGGTGGCGTGCAGCCGCTCGATGGCATCCTGCCAGCGGTCGCGGTAGACCAGGTCGTTCCACTCCGGGATCAGGTTGCCCAGCGGGCAGCCGTTGTGGCAGAACGGGATTCCGCAGTCCATGCAGCGGGAGGCCTGGTGCTGCAGGGCCTCGTGGTCGAAGTCCTCGTAGACCTCTTTCCAGTCTCGCAGGCGCAGCGGCACCGGGCGCCGCGGCGGCAGCTCGCGCTGGGTGTACTTCAGGAAGCCGCTCGGGTCAGCCACGGGACGCCGCCATGATCGCCTCGTCGACGTCGGCGCCGGTGCGCTCGGCTTCGGCGATGGCCGCCAGCACATTCTTGTAGTCGCGCGGCATCACCTTCACGAAATCTCCCACCTTTTGCGGCCAGCCGTCCAGAACGCGCGCCGCCACAGCGGAATCCGTGGCGTCGCGGTGGGCGACGAGCGTGTCCTGCAGCCACGCGACGTCATCGTCGTCGAGCTGCTCGAGTTCCACCATCTCGGTGTTGAGGTTGCCGGCGAGTGTGTCGGCCGGGTCGTAGACGTAGGCGATGCCGCCGGACATGCCCGCGGCGAAGTTGCGCCCCGTCGCACCCAGGATCACCACCTTGCCCCCGGTCATGTACTCGCAGCCGTGATCTCCGACACCCTCGACCACGGCGTGCGCGCCGGAGTTGCGCACCGCGAACCGCTCACCGACGGTGCCGCGGATGAACGCCTCGCCGCTGGTGGCGCCGAACAGGATCACGTTGCCGCCGATGATGTTGTCCTCGGCCACGTA
>JBFYOQ010000105.1:0-3529 GCA_041303735.1 Mycobacterium sp. | reverse complement strand
CTGCGCGGCGGCAAGATGGAGGACGTCATCTTCGCCGGCACCTCCTCGCGGGCCCCGCTGGGCCGCGCCGAGGTCACGCTGACCATCGACAACTCCGACAACGCCCTGCCCATCGAGTACTCCGAGGTCTCGATCACCCGCCGGATGTTCCGCGACGGGGCCGGCGAGTACGAGATCAACGGCAACCCGTGTCGGCTGCTCGACATCCAGGAACTGCTCAGTGACTCCGGCATCGGCCGCGAGATGCACGTCATCGTCGGTCAGGGTCGGCTCGCGCAGATCCTTGAGTCGCGCCCCGAGGACCGTCGCGCCTTCATCGAGGAAGCTGCCGGGGTGCTCAAGCACCGCAAGCGCAAAGAGAAGGCGCTGCGCAAACTGGATGCCACCTCGGCCAACCTCGCCCGGCTGACCGACCTGACCACCGAACTGCGCCGCCAGCTCAAGCCGCTCGGCCGCCAGGCCGAGGTGGCCCGCCGTGCCGCGACCATCCAGTCGGACCTGCGCGACGCGCGGCTGCGGCTGGCCGCCGACGATCTGGTGGGCCGGCGCATGGAGTTCGCCGGCGTCGACGACATCGAGACCACGTTGCGCCGCGAACACGACGAGGCGGCCGCGCGACTGGCGCAGGCCACCGCGCAACTGACCGCCGACGAGGCCGCGGTGGCGTCGCTGTCGGAGCGCACCGACGCCGCCCAGCAGACCTGGTTCCGGCTCTCGGCGCTGGCCGAGCGCGTCGGCGCCACGGTGCGCATCGCCACCGAACGCGCCCAGTACCTCGACACCGAGCCCACCGCCACAGCCGGACCCGACCCCGACGAGATGGAGGCCGAGGCCGACCAGATGGCCGCCCAGGAGCGGGAGTTGCTGGCCGACCTCGAGGCGGCCCGGTCGCGGCTGGACGCCACCCGCACCGAACTGGCGGAGAAGGAGACGGCCGCCACCGCGGCCGACCGCGCGCACATGGCCGCGGTGCAGGCCGAGGCCGACCGGCGCGAGGGCCTGGCCCGGCTGGCCGGCAAGGTGGAGACGGCCCGGGCCCGGGTGGAGTCGATCGACGAGGGCGTCTCGCGGCTGAGCATCGCCATCGAGGAGGCCGCCACCCGGACCCAGGCCGCCCAGGCGGAATTCGAGACCATTCAGAGCAGGGTCGGTGAACTCGACCAGGGCGAGGTGGGACTCGACGAGCACCACGACCGCACGGTGACCGCGCTGCGCCAGGCCGACCAGCGGGTGGCCGAGTTGCAGACCGCCGAGCGCGCCGCCGAACGTCAGGTGGCCTCACTGCTGGCCCGTATCGAAGCCCTCGCGGTCGGTATGGACCGCAAGGACGGCGCCGCCTGGCTGGTGGAAAACCGCAGCAGCGCAGGCCTTCTCGGCACCATTGCCAAACTGGTCCGGGTGTCGCCCGGCTACGAGCATGCGCTGTCAGCGGTGCTGGGCCCGGCCGCCGACGCGGTGGCCGCCGAGGACTTCGGTTCGGCCCGGTCGGCGGTGCGCGCACTCAAAGACGCCGACGGCGGCCGGGCGGCGATCGTGCTCGCCGACTGGCCGGCGGCACCGGTGACCGACGGTACGTCGCTGCCCGACGGTGCGCGCTGGGCACTCGAACTGATCGACGCGCCACCTCGGCTGCAGGGCGCGATGACGGCCATGCTGTCGCGGGTCGCCGTCGTCGAGGATCTCGGAGCGGCCCTGGACCTCGTTGCCGCACGGCCGGCACTGCGCGCGGTGACCCGCGACGGCGACCTCGTCGGCGCAGGCTGGGTGGACGGCGGCTCCGACCGCAAGCCCAGCACCCTGGAGATCGTCGGGGAGATCGAGAAGGCCCGGACCGAACTGGCCCGTGCCCAGACTCAGGTGGCCGAGTTGGCGGCGGCCCTGGCCGGCGCAGTGGCCGAACAGGTCAACCGCCAGGATGCCGCCGAGCAGGCCCTGGCCGCGCTCAACGAGTCCGATGCCGCGATGTCGGCCATCTACGAGCAACTCGGGCGGTTGGGCCAGGAGGTTCGCACCGCCGAGGAGGAGTGGCGCCGGCTGGTGGCCCAGCGCGACCAGCTGGAATCCGGGCGTACCGACACCGTCGACGAGCTCACCGAACTCGAGGGCCGGCTGCACGCCGCGCAGGAGAGCCAGACCGTCGTCGAGACCACACCCGGCCAGCGTCAGGAGTTGCAGTCCGCCGCGGAGGTCGCCCGCGCGGCAGAGGTGGAGGCGCGGCTGAGCGTGCGCACCGCGGAGGAGCGCGCCAATGCCGTTCGTGGCAAAGCCGATTCGCTGCGCCGGGCGGCGGCCTCCGAACGCGATGCCCGCCGGCGCGCCGAGGAGTCCCGTGCCGCCCGCGCGCACGCCGCCCAAGTGGCGGCCGCGGTCTCCGACGCGGGCCGCAAGCTGGCCGGACGGCTTGCAGATGTGGTCACCGCAGCGGCGCGGGCGCGAGACCGGCTGGCTGCCGAACGTCAGCAGCGGGTGGCGGCGATGGCCGCCGCGCGTGAGGACGTCACCGCGCTGAACACCACCATCGCCACCCTCACCGATGCGCTGCACCGCGATGAAGTGGCCAAGGCGCAGGTCGCCATGCGCATCGAGCAGCTCGAGGAGATGGTGCTCGAGCAGTACGGCATGGCCGCCGACGATCTGATCGCCGAGTACGGCCCGGAGGCGCTGCTGCCCCCGTCGGAGCTGGAGATGGCCGAGTACGAGCAGGCCAAGGAGCGCGGCGAACAGGTCAGCGCTCCCGCGCCGATGCCGTTCGACCGCGCCACCCAGGAGCGGCGCGCCAAACGCTCCGAGCGTGATCTGGCCGAGCTGGGCCGGGTCAACCCGCTGGCGCTGGAGGAGTTCGCCGCGCTGGAGGAGCGCTACAACTTCCTGTCCACCCAACTCGAGGACGTCAAGGGCGCCCGCAAAGATCTGCTCGAGGTGGTCGCCGATGTCGACAACCGCATCCTGGAGGTCTTCTCCGAGGCCTTTGCGGACGTGGAACGTGAGTTCTCCCAGGTCTTTTCGACGCTGTTCCCAGGTGGTGAGGGTCGGCTGCTGCTCACCGATCCCAGCGACATGCTGACCACCGGTGTCGAGGTGGAGGCCCGCCCGCCCGGCAAGAAGGTCAAGCGGCTCTCGCTGCTCTCCGGCGGTGAGAAGGCGCTGACCGCGGTGGCGATGCTGGTGGCGATCTTCCGGGCTCGGCCGTCACCGTTCTATGTCATGGACGAGGTGGAGGCCGCCCTCGACGACGCCAACCTGCGCCGCCTGATCGGACTGTTCGAGCAGTTGCGCACCCAGTCCCAACTCATCGTGATCACCCACCAGAAAGCAACGATGGAGATCGCCGACGCGCTCTACGGGGTGAGCATGCAGGGCGACGGCATCACCGCGGTGATCTCGCAGCGGATGCGCGGCGAGACTTTGGTCAGCAGCGCTCCGGCCTAGCCGGCGGTCACGCCCAGCCGCCGCAGTGCGGCGAGGTCAGCGGTCCCGCAGCCGTGCAGGCACACCCGCAGTTCCTCGATGAATGCGCCGAGGGTGTCGA
>JBFYOQ010000104.1:0-5401 GCA_041303735.1 Mycobacterium sp. | reverse complement strand
CGCCCATGAACAGCCCACACTGGTTCGTGTGACAACGGCCCGGTCGGCCCAACGTGCCATTCCCCACTGCGTGGTGGACCGACCTCCTGCTATGCTTTGCTGAGTCGGCCCGCGGCTTTCTGGCGGCACTGAGAGAACCAGCTTTTATGAGGGGTGTTTCTCTCAGTACCCACCGGAAGCGGCGGGCCGATGTTTTGCTGGAGCCCTGTCCATCGTTGCTCCGCGACTTCCCTGCGAGCGCTTGGTCTCGGTTCCGATCCCCAGCGCGGGAATCCTGCTCCACTGGGCGTGGGACGGCGAGATCGAGGTCCTCCTCGACCGCCGGGGCCGACCGATCCCGGCCGGGCCGCGGTGAACGCCGATTTCGACATCACCGATCAGCCGCTCCGGCTAGCGGACGCCCTGGGCCGCTTCGGCGAGGGCCTCCCGGGCGGTGCGCCTGCGCATCTCGATCATGTCGCCGATCTGCCGAGCGAGCCGGTGATCCTGCTGCGCAACAGTATTCATCGCCTCCCGGGACACCGCAACGATCGTGGCGTCGGTCAGAGCGACCATCCCGGTAATCATCCGCTGGCGGGTCAGTGATGTCCCGCCGATGAAGTCACCGACGCCGAGTTCGCCCAGCTGCAGCCGTCGGCCGTCCTGCGCGTGCACGACCATCTCGACCGTGCCCTCGGTGATGAAGCCCACCGAGTCGGGAATGCTGTTGGGCGACTGGATGGTCTCGCCCTCGGCGAAGGGCAGCAGTCGGGCCCCGCCCAGCATCGTGGCGATCGCCTCGTCACCGAGCCCCAGGGCGCTGCCGATCGCCTGAACCTGCTCAGCGACATAGCCCAGTTTGTTCTTGTTGTTCGACTTCACGCCGTCGAGGTGCAGGCCGGCCCGCTGGCCCGCATACCAGGCCCGGTGCAGCAGCATGGCGGTGGTTCCGCCGGCATCAGCGGGTGAGGCGACGGGCACGGAAACCTGGTAGCTGCCGGCACCCGAAGCGATCACCGATGCCGGCGCCCCGGCCAGTTTGGCGGGTAACGCCTCGGCAACCGCGAGCAGCATGGCCTTGACCGCGCCCGGCGGGTCATCGGCAGTGAACGCCAACTCCGCCTTCGCCTTGAAGTACTCGGCGGTGGTCCGGCTGAGGTTGATGAAGGAGTCCCCGGCCAGCGCGGCGTTCGGCACGATCTGAACACCGTTGGCGGTGTCGAGGTGCACCGCCCGCCAGTTCACCTCGACCACCTGCCCCTTGCCGAAATCGGTGTCGAGCCAGTCGCCGATCCGGAACGGCTGCTCGAAGAGCAGCAGCAGGCCGGAGATGACCGGGCCAACGGCGCTCTGCACGGCCAGGCCGATGACGATGGAGGTGACGCCTACCGCGGTGATCAGGCCGCCGATGTTGGCACCCCACACCCAGGACAGCAGGATGCCGATCCCGATGATGATCAGCACGAGCCTGCCCAGGTCGACGAAGATTCCAGGCAGGCGCTCCCGCCAACTACCGGTGCGGGCACCGCCGAAGAGTGCGGCGTTCGCTCCAGACAGCAGCAGCAGCATGATCATGAAGCCGACCACCGTCGCAGCGATCTTCGACCAGGTCGGGTCTGCATCTGCGGACTCCAACTGCTGGAACAGCAGATAGACCGCGCCCGCCGGCAGTACCCAGTTCCTGAGCAGCAGAACTGGTTTGGCGTATCCACTGCCCCTGCGCTGCAACATGCCGTGCAACTCGTTGAGAATCAGCAGCGCCAGCGGCAAGCCGATGATGACCAGCAGTGCCGGCCAGAACCATGGCTGGCTCGTCACCGAACTCATACGCGTTCCGCCTTCGATCCCCGTCTATCCGTCATGCGTTCTGCCGGGCTGCGATCTCGAGACGCCAGACGGTCTCCGTCCCGGATGCGCCGGTGATGGTGCCGGCTTCGGTGAACGGATAGATGCCCACCACCGCGTCCCGGACGCGTTCACTGACGAAGACCCCGGCTGACTTGGTGGCCGCATGCACCCGGTGAGCGAGGTCGACAGCCTCGCCCCACAGCGCGTAAATCGTGGAGCGCTCCCCGACCAGGCCGCTGGTGACCGGTCCGCTGTCGATTCCCGCCCGCATGGTCAGTGCGGCGTCGTGCTGGTCGTTGAACCGCGCGACGATCTCGGTGAGTTCTTTGGCGAACGCGATCGTCCTGCTGGCGTGGTCGACCCTGGGCACCACCAATCCGCAGGTGGCCAGCAGACCGGTGTCCTGCATGCTGCGGACCTGTTCCACGCCGTGCCGCTCGGCGGCGCCGTCGAAGGCTTCCACGAGCGAATTCAGCATGGCGACGGACTCCTCTGACGGAAGTCTGCTGGACAAATCGTCGAACCCCAGCAACTGGGCATAGATCACCGACACGTCGCGGTGCTGGGTACTGATGTTCTCCTCCCCCTCGCGGTAGCGCTGGGCCACCGGTTCGGGCATGAGACTGCTCAGGAGCTGATCGTTCTCGCGTTGTTGGGCGTCGATGAGTTGTTGTTTGGTCTGCAGGCTTGCGCTCATGTCGTTGAACGCCGACCCGAGTTCGCCGAACTCGTCCTTGGAGGTGATCGGAACCGAAACACCCACCTCCCCGCCGGCGATCCGGCGTACTGCGTCGGCGAGGACCTTCACCGGCCGGGTCAGGATCCGGCTGAACAGCAGCGCGAGCAGGCTCACCGCCAGCACGATCGCCGCGGTGGACAGTGCGATGTTGCGGGCGAACCGGCTGACCGGCGCCAGCGCTTCCGACGTGCGGATCTTTGCCACGATCACCCAGTCCAGTCCGGGGATGCTCAACGGCGCATAAGCGACCAACGATTCTTCACCGATGTAGTCGGTACCGGTGTCGACGCCGGACTGCCCGGCCAGGGCGCGATTGACGGCGAGAGTGTCCACCGGCTGCAACAGAATGCTGTCGCCGGTCTCCACCTCACGCTTGGCGACCGACTCGGGAGTACCGTTGGCCACCACATCCCGGACGTAGTTCTCCGGGTCGGTCAACAGTTCTCGCGATATCGAGCGCATCAGCTTGTCGGGCCCCGCCAGGTAGGTTTCGCCGGAGCGGCCCAGCCCGTCCTTCTCCCAGCCGCCTTTGCCCGTCATCACCTCGTTGATCTCCTTGGGCCGAAGCTGTAAAGCCAGCGCCCCGTAGATCCCGCCACCGTCACCGATTGGCGTGAGCACCCACGGTGTCGGCACGCCGTAGGCGGGGGCGTAGTTCTCGAAGTCGGTGACGATGACCTCATCGATCGATGTCGCCTGCATCGTCTTGCGGTAGGCGTCGGCGAACTTCGTTGTGCGGTATGGGCCGTCGAGGAGGTTGGAGCCCAGGTCCACCCCCTTGACCGCGGTGTAGACGATATTGCCGTCGGTATCGAGCAGCATCACGTCATCGAACCCGAACCGCTCGACAAAGTCGGCGAAGAAGTCCTGGTAGCGCGCATTGAGCTTTGACCATTCGCTCGGATCGCCGGCCGAGCGCACCTTGACGGCGGCGTCGAAATCGCCAGCTGCCGGCACCGTGTAGGCGTTCTGCAGGTAGATCTCGGCATTGGACGTCGGCTTGAAGAGGAACGGATCGGCCGGTTGGCCGGTGCCTTTGGCCAACTCCGGGCCGAAGACGGTCGCGTAATACTTCGACACCGCCTCCCGGGCGCCGGGCGGCAGCGGGGTCTTCTGCAACTCGGCGAAGGCCGGGCCGAATGCCTTCACCGCGTCGATCGTCGAGGAACTATGGGTGATGATCGTCGCGGAGTCGGTGATGCTCTCGTAGAAGGCGGTGATCTCCCGTGCCTTCGATTCCCGAAGCTGGGTGAGGCGTTGATACTCCGTGTCGCGCAGCGACTGGGTGCCGGACAGGTAGCCGATGGCCCCGGCGATCAGCACCGAGAGCACGCTGACCGCCAGCAACATCACGAGCAGCTTGGACTGGAACCCCAGCGAGCGCCCCGCGCCCAGGGTCGGCTTTCGGACCACGTACTCCCCAATCACAATCATGCTGAGGGCCGGATCCTAACCCAGCTCCGCGATCGTCGTGGCCAGTAGGATCAGCGCGATGACGGCCGAGGACACCCCGCTGTGGCTGTTCGCCGATCAGCTCGGCCCGCACTTTCACGGCGGTGAGAACGCCCACCGACAGGTCCTGCTCATCGAGTCGAATGCCGCCCTGCGACGGCGGCGCTACCACCGTCAGAAGCTGCACCTCGTCATGTCGGCGCTGCGCCACGCCGAGGCGGATCTCGGCGAGCGGGCCACCTTGATCAGGGCCGACACCTACACCGAGGCGTTGGACAGTTACGGCCGAAACGTGCTGGTGTACGAGCCGACCTCGCATGCCGCGGAGCGATTCGTTCGCCGGCTCGAGGCCCGGGGCGTCGTCACGGAGGTTCTTCCCACTCCGGCATTCGCGTTGCCCCGCAGTGAGTTCGGAGGATGGGCTCGAGATCGGACACGGTTCCGGCTGGAGGACTTCTACCGCGAGCAGCGCCGCCGGTTCTCCATCCTCATGGATGGCGATCAGCCGGTCGGGGGACGCTGGAACTACGACGCCGACAACCGGGAGTCACCGCCGAAGGGCGAGTCGAGGTTGACCGTCGAGGATCCGTGGTGGCCGCAGGAGGACGGGATCGATGACGCGGTGCGGCGAGATATCGACGCCGCGAATATCGACACCGTCGGCGCCGACGGTCCGCGGCTTTTCGCCGTCACCCCGGGTGAGGCCGCCTCGGCACTCGAGCAGTTCATCGCCCACCGGCTGGCCCTGTTCGGCCGCTACGAGGACGCCATCATGGGGCAGGACTGGGCGATGGCGCACTCGCTGCTGTCGGTTCCACTCAACCTGGGCCTGCTGCACCCGTTGGATGCGGTGGCCGCAGCGGAGGCAGCCCACCGTGACGGTTCGGCGCCGCTGGCCGCGGTCGAGGGCTTCATCCGCCAGATTCTGGGCTGGCGCGAATACATCTGGCAGTTGTATTGGCACTTCGGCCCCGAGTACCGGACAAGTAACACGATGAACGCGCACACCCCATTGCCGGACTGGTGGGCGGACCTGGACGCCGACGCGGTGGACGCCGAGTGCCTGCGCGAGGCGCTGGCCGGGGTTCGCGACCGCGGCTGGGCGCACCACATCCAGCGGCTGATGGTGCTGGGCAACCATGCCCTGCAGCGCGGCTACCAACCGGCTGCCCTCAATGACTGGTTCGCCAGCACCTTCGTCGACGGATTCGACTGGGTCATGCCGGCCAACGTGATCGGCATGAGCCAGCACGCCGACGGCGGCCGGATGGCCACCAAGCCCTACACCTCGGGCGGGGCCTACATCAACAAGATGAGCGACCACTGCCGTTCCTGCCGCTTCGACCCTAAAAAGCGCCTCGGCGAGGACGCCTGCCCGTTCAC
>JBFYOQ010000103.1:0-10353 GCA_041303735.1 Mycobacterium sp. | reverse complement strand
CAGATGGCCTCCCGCGCGATCCGGATTCCGGCGGCCCGCTATCGCGAGTGGTTCGCAACCCTGCCGGCCGAACTTCGTGACGCCATGGTGCGGCACTGGGGCGAGCCGCCTGGTGAGCTGTTCGTCGACCGCAGCCATGACCCCGACGGCGAGATCGTCGTCTCGGCGATCCAATCCGACAACATCGTCATCCTCGTGCAGCCGCCGCGCGGATTCGGCGAGAACCCGATCGCCATCTACCACGATCCCGATATGCCGCCCAGCCACCACTATCTCGGCACCTATTTCTGGCTGCGGCACTGTTTCGGCGCCCACGCCGTGGTCCATATGGGCAAGCACGGCAATCTGGAATGGCTACCCGGTAAGAACGTCGGAATGTCGGCGAACTGCGGCCCCGACGCGGCACTCGGTGATCTTCCGCTGATCTACCCGTTCCTGGTCAACGACCCGGGCGAGGGTACCCAGGCAAAACGCCGGGCGCATGCCACCATCGTCGACCACCTCATCCCGCCGATGGCCCGGGCCGAGAGTTACGGCGATACCGCCCGACTGGAGCAGATGCTCGATGAGCACGCCAATATCGCCGCGCTCGACCCGGCCAAACTGCCCGCGATACGCCAGCAGATCTGGACCCTGATGAGTGCGGCGAAGATGGATCACGACCTGGGTCTGGCGCAGCGCCCCGAAGACGACTCCTTCGACGACATGCTGTTGCACGTCGACGGCTGGCTCTGCGAGATCAAGGACGTCCAGATCCGCGACGGCCTGCACATCCTCGGGATGGCCCCGACCGGGGAGGCCGAACTGGACATGGTCCTGGCGATCCTGCGGGCACGCCAGTTGTTCGGTGGCGAGCAGAGCATCCCCGGTCTGCGTCAAGCCCTCGGACTGGCCGAGGACGGCACCGACGACCGGGCGGCTGTCGACGAAGCCGAGGAGCAGGCCCGCGGGCTGCTGGCCGCACTGCAGGCAACGGGCTGGCATGCCGGCCAGGTCGACTCGCTCACGTCGGATCCGGGTGTCGCACGAATCCTGCGCTTCGCCGCCGACGAGGTCGTCCCGCGTTTGGCCGGGACGGCTGCAGAGATCGCCCAGGTGCTCCGCGCACTGGACGGCCGCTACATCGCGGCGGGCCCGTCGGGTTCGCCGCTGCGTGGGCTTGTCAACGTGCTGCCGACCGGACGCAACTTCTACTCGGTGGATCCCAAGGCCATGCCGTCGAAGTTGGCCTGGGAAACCGGTATCGCGATGGCCGATTCACTGCTTGAGCGCTACCGGTCCGACCACGGCGAGTGGCCGAGATCGGTCGGGCTGTCAGTGTGGGGCACCTCCGCGATGCGCAATTCCGGCGACGATATCGCCGAAGTGCTTGCGCTGCTCGGGGTGCGGCCGATCTGGGATGAGGCCTCCCGGCGAGTGGTCGACCTCGAGGTGATTCCGCTGGCCGAATTGGAACGTCCCCGCATCGACGTCACGGTCCGTATCTCCGGGTTCTTCCGCGATGCGTTCCCGCACGTGGTCACCATGCTCGATGACGCGGTGCGGTTGGTGGCCGGACTCGACGAGACGCCCGAGGAGAACTTCGTCCGCGCTCACGTCGCCGCCGACCTCGCCCAGCACGGTGACGAACGGCGCTCCACCACAAGAATTTTCGGCTCCAAGCCGGGGACCTATGGTGCGGGTCTGTTGCAGCTCATCGACAGTCGCACCTGGCGCGACGACGCCGATCTCGCCGAGGTGTACACGGCCTGGGGTGGATTCGCCTATGGCAGAGACCTCGACGGCCGGCCGGCTGCCGAGGATATGTCGATGCAGTATCGCCGGATCGTCGTCGCGGCCAAGAACATCGACTCCCGCGAACACGACATCGCCGATTCCGATGACTATTTCCAGTACCACGGCGGCATGATCGCCACCGTGCGCGCGCTGACCGGGACCGCCCCGACGGCCTACATCGGCGACAACACCCGATTCGACGCGGTACGCACCCGAACCCTCACCGAGGAGACCGCCCGGGTGTTCCGGGCCCGCGTCGTCAACCCGCGGTGGATGGCCGCGATGCGCCGCCACGGCTACAAGGGTGCTTTCGAGATGGCCGCCACCGTGGACTACCTGTTCGGTTACGACGCCACCGCGGGGGTGATGGCCGACTGGATGTACGAGCGGATCACCGAGTCCTACGTCCTGGATCCGGAGAACCGCAAGTTCCTGGGCGAGTCCAACCCGTGGGCTTTGCACGGGATGTCGGAGCGGCTCCTGGAGGCGGCCGGCCGCGGAATGTGGGAGAACCCCGACCCCGCCACCCTCGCCCAGTTGCGGCAGGTGCTGCTCGACACCGAGGGCGAACTCGAGGCCAGGTAGTTTTACCGGTATGGCTGTCACGTTCGACGAGGTCTCCAAGGCCCAGTACGTCCTGCTCACCACGTTCACCAAGGACGGCCGGCCCAAGCCGACTCCGATCTGGATCGCCCGCGACGGCGACCGGGCGCTGGTGATCACCGAGAAGAACTCCTGGAAGGTCAAGCGGATCCGCAACACCCCGCGGGTCACCCTGGCCGTCTGCGATATGAAGGGCCGGGTCAAGGGCGACACGATCGAGGCGGTCGCCACCGTGCTCGACGAGTCCGAGACCGAGACCGTCTACCAGGCGATCAACAACCGCTACGGGATCGTCGGGCGGATCTTCAACTTCTTCTCCAAGCTGCGCGGCGGGGCCAAGCGCACCATCGGCCTGGAGATCCGGGCCGCGTGATCCGGAGAACCAACGGCCGCCGCAACTAGCATCTCCGGCGATGGTCATCGGGCTGAAGTACCTTCGGATCTTCGTCGACGCCGACGGCCGCTCGCACTTCCAGGATTGCGAGATGCCGCTGGAAACGCGTGATTTTGCTCCGCCGGCCACGCCGCTGGAAGCATCCGCCTTCATGCCGGCCGAGGGGTTCGCGGTGGTCCGCTTCGCCCCCGACTGGTCGGGACCGTGGCACCCGTCGCCCTACCGTCAATGGTTCTTCCTGATGTCGGGTTCGCTTGCGGTGACCGTCAGCGACGGAACCGAACGCACCGTCTGTGCCGGCGATACGGTTCTGCTCGAAGATATGGGCACCACGGGACACCTGACGCGCACCACTGGGGGACAGCAGGCCGTCGCCGTGGGTGTGCGAGTTCCTGACGCCGGATGACACCGTAGGCACCCCCACCGTGACCATCCTGCTGCTCAACGGGGCCATCTACAGCCCGTCGCACCCCGATGCCACCGCCATGGCGGTGCGTGACGGCACCGTGGTCTGGCTCGGCAGCGATCACGTCGGCTGCCAGCAGTACGCGGGTGCCGACATCACCGACCTCGACGGTGCGTTCGTCGCACCGGCCTTCGTCGACAGCCACGTGCACCTCACCGCGACCGGCCTGGGCATCACCGGCCTTGATCTCACCGCGGCGACAGGACTGCGGCATTGTCTGCAACTGCTCGGCGAACATGTCGCCGCCCACCCGGGCCGGCCGGTCTGGGGCCACGGCTGGGATGACACCACCTGGCCGCAGCCGCCCACCACCGTCGATATCGACGCCGTTGCCGGCGGTCTGCCGGTGTATCTGGCTCGTGTCGACGTCCACTCCGCGGTGGCGTCGGGCGCTCTGCGGCAACGTGTTTCGGGCCTGGCGGCCGTCGACGGATTCGATCCGCAGCTGCCATTGACCGCCGCCGCCCACCACCTGGTGCGCGCGCAGGCGCGCCTGCTGCTCACCGTGGCCCAGCGCGACGAGGCGCGCCGGGCAGCTCTCGATCACGCCGCCGCCGCGGGGATCGTCGCGGTCCATGAGTGCGCCGGACCGGATATCGGCGGCGCGGAGGACTGGGCCGAGCTGCGTGCGGTCGATCACGGTGTCGAGGTCGTCGGCTACTGGGGCGAGGCGGTGTCCACCGCCGCCCAGGCCCGCGCGCTCATCGACGCCACCGGAGCGCGCGGGCTGGCCGGGGATCTCTTCGTCGACGGAGCGCTGGGGTCGCGCACCGCGTGGCTGTGTGAGCCCTACGCCGACGCGCCGCAGAGCACAGGGACCGCCTACCTGGACGCCGGCGCCGCCGCCGAGCATCTGGGTGCCTGCACCCAGGCGGGGGTGACGGCGGGGTTCCACGTCATCGGTGACGCGGCGGTCACCGCCGTCGTGGACGGGCTGGAGGCGACGGTGCAGCGGTACGGCGCCCCGGCCGTCGCCCGCTGCGGGCACCGTCTCGAGCACCTGGAGATGGTCTCGCCGGAGCAGGCCGCCAAGCTCGGCGCCTGGGGGATCACCGCGAGCATGCAGCCCGGTTTCGACGCGCTCTGGGGCGGTGCGGACGGCATGTACGCCCGCCGGCTCGGGCCCGATCGGGCCGCCCGGCTCAATCCGTTGGCGCTGTTAGCATCGGCAGGCGTGCGGCTGGCGCTGGGCTCGGATGCCCCTGTGACATCACTGAATCCCTGGGAGTGGGTGCGCGCAGCCAGCCAGCACCGCACCCCTGGCAGCGCCATCTCGCCCCGCGCCGCCTTCACCGCGGCCACCCGCGGGGCGTGGCGGGCCGGCGGGGTGCGCGACGGCGTCACCGGCACCCTGGTTCCGGGGGCGCCGGCCTCCTACGCGGTCTGGGACATCGGCGAACGTGAAGTGACCGCACCGGCGGATGAGGTGGCTCGCTGGTCCATCGATCCCCGGTCGCGGGTGCCGAGCCTGCCGCGGCTGGACCCCGGCGCGGCGCTGCCGCGCTGCCGGCAGACCGTGCACCGTGGTGTCGTGCTCCATGGCTGAGCGCACGCAGCGATTACTCACAGCGCTCACCGGGCGTCTGATGCGCCTCGGTGTCAGCGTGCTCGCCGGCCTGCTGCTGTGCGTCAGTTTCCCGCCCACCGGCTGGTGGTGGGCGGCGGTGCCGGCCATCGCGCTGTTGAGTTGGGTGCTCATCCATCCCTCAACCACACCGGCGGGCGGCTTCGGCTACGGCTTCCTGACCGGTCTGGCCTTCTATCTTCCGCTGCTGCCGTGGATCAGCGGGCTGGTGGGCGTGGCGCCCTGGATCGCGCTGTCGATGCTGCAGGCGCTGTTCACAGGCCTGTTCGGCGCGATGGCGGTGGTGGTGGCCCGGCTACCCGGCTGGCCGCTGTGGCTGGCCCTGCTGTGGTCACTGGCGGAATGGCTGAAGTCTTCCATCCCGTTCGGCGGATTCCCCTGGGGGGTAATCGCTTTCAGCCAGACGAATGGACCCTTCCTGGCCCTGGCCCGCCTCGGCGGCGTGCCGCTGCTGTCGTTCGCGGTGGCCGTTGCGGGCACCTCGCTGTGCGCGCTGGTGATCGAGGGCCTCACTGCGGTGCGCCGCCGCGGTGAGCACCACCCGGCGGCCCCTCTGGTGGTGCCGGCCGCGCTGATGTGCGCGGTGCTTCTGGTGACCGCGGCCGTCGCGCCCGGGATGCGGCGCGCCGGGATGGCCGGCGGCGACGAGCCGACCGTCACCGTCGCCGCCGTCCAGGGCAACGTGCCCCGGCTGGGACTGGATTTCGCCAGCCAGCGCCGCGCCGTGCTCGACAACCACGTGCAGCAGACCCTGCAACTGGCCGCCGACGTCGAGGCCGGCACCGCGCGGCAGCCGGCGTTCGTGATCTGGCCGGAGAACTCCTCCGATATCGACCCGTTGCTCAATTCCGATGCCGCCGCGGAGATCGAGACCGCGGCCCGGGCGATCGGTGCCCCGATCCTGGTGGGTGCGGTGCTGGCCCGGCCGGACTGGACGCCGGACAACCCGGCAGCCTCCAACACCGTCATCGTCTGGGATCCCGACGGCGGCCCGGGCGAGCGTCACGACAAAGCGATCGTCCAACCGTTCGGTGAGTACCTGCCATGGCGGGCGTTCTTCTCCCGCCTGTCGTCCTACGCCGACCGGGCCGGCTTCTTCGTCCCGGGCACCGGCTCGGGCGTGGTGCACCCGGCCGGCATCCCGGTGGGAGTGGCCACCTGCTGGGAGGTGATCTTCGACCGGGCGCTGCGCGAGTCGGTGCGCAACGGGGCGCAGTTGCTCGCGGTGCCGACCAATAACGCCACCTTCGATGAAGCCATGAGCGAACAGCAGTTGGCCTTCGCCCGGCTCCGCGCGGTCGAGCACGGCCGTTTCCTGGTCGTGGCGGGGACAACCGGGATCAGCGCTGCCGTCGCCCCCGATGGCCGTGAACTGGCGCGAACGTCGTTCTTCACCGCCGCCTATCTCGACGTGGAGGTGCCGTTACGCACCACCAACACCCCGGCGACCGGCTGGGCGCAGCCGCTGCAGTGGTTGCTGGTGGCGGCCGCGCTTGCGGCGCTCGCCGCAGCGATCCTGCAGAATAGGTCCGTGCGCCGGGTCAGGCGGCACGACGAAGGAGCCGCATGAGCACGCACGACAAGGCCCCCCTAAAGGGTGCGGCCAAGGGTGCCGCAGGCAAGGCCGCCAAGAGGGCCGCCCCCAAGGCACCTGCAGCGGCGGCGGTTGAGCGTCCCAGCCGGCGAACCCTGGTGATCATCCCGACCTACAACGAGCTGGAGAATCTGCCGTTGATCGTGGGCCGGGTCACCAAGGCCCAGCCTGACGTTCACATTCTGGTGGTCGACGACGGCAGCCCCGACGGCACCGGGAAGCTGGCCGACGAACTCACCGGCGCGGACCCGGCCCGCATCCACGTCATGCACCGCACCGCCAAGGACGGCCTCGGCGCGGCGTATCTGGCCGCGTTCGACTGGGGACTGTCCCGCGGCTACAGCGTGCTGGTGGAGATGGACGCCGACGGCAGCCACGCCCCTGAACAGCTCTACCGGCTGCTCGCGGCCATCGACAACGGCGCCGACGTGGCCATCGGCTCCCGCTACGTCGACGGCGGCACGGTGCGCAACTGGCCCTGGCGGCGGATGGTGCTGTCCAAGACCGCCAACACCTATGCCCGACTGCTGCTCGGCGTCGGCATCAACGACATCACCGCCGGCTACCGCGCCTATCGCCGCGAGGTGCTGGAGAAGATCGACCTGGCGGCGGTGGATTCCAAGGGCTACTGCTTCCAGGTGGATCTCACCTGGCGCAGCATCAATGCGGGGTTCACGGTCGCGGAGGTGCCGATCACGTTCACCGAACGCGAACTCGGGGTGTCCAAGATGAGCGGGTCCAACATTCGCGAGGCCATGGTCAAGACCGCGCAATGGGGGATCGGCGGCCGGGTCGACCGGGCCCTGCGGGGCTAGCTGCGGCGTTTTGTCTCCCGCCGCGGGTCAGCCGCGGCGCTTTGTCTTAATCAGATCGAGGCGCTCCTTGAGCAGTTCCTCGAGTTCCTCCACCGAGCGGCGCTCCAGCAGCATGTCCCAGTGGGTGCGGGGCGGCTTGACCTTCTTGGGCTCGGGCAGTTCGCCCTCGATCAGCGTGCCCTCGAGGCCGTTGCGGCACAGCCAGGTGCCGGGGATCTCGGCGTCATCGGCGAACGGGACGTCGAATTCCTCGCCGTTCTCGGTGCGGTAGCGCGCGACCTGACGCGGCGCGAGGTCGTGGTTGCGGTCGGTCTCGTAGCTCACAGCTCCGAGCCGGCTGCCCCTGAGCACACGATCAGCCATCGTCAATTCTCCTGTTTCTTTACAAAGCCGTAAACCAAACCACAGCGGGTGGCATCCCCGGCTCGACCCCCATGATACCGGGCTGGCCGGGGTAGCCGGTTTACCCTCGAGCCGTGACGCGCCGCTCCCGCCCGCAGCCGTGCCGCTGGTGCGGCCGCGAGGTGGCCGACGCCGGGCTGGGGCGGCGCCGCCAGTACTGCCGCCAGTCCTGCCGCCAGCGGGCCTACGAGCAGCGCGCCCAGATGAAGGGCACCCCGGTGCCCGCCGACGCGGTGGTGCTCACCGCCGAGGAGGCCGCCCAGCTCTCCGACCGGGTCTACCAGGTGCGCTGCGCCGCCGAGGACGTCGCCACGGCGGTCTCCGAGGGCGCCGCCGCGGCTGAGGTCAAAGACCTGTGCGAATCGCTGATCAGTGCGGCGAAGGCGGCCGACGGCTGGCGCTGAGCCGCGCCACGGCCGCTGAGCACCGAATCTCAGCAGGTGTACTGGATCCCCACTCCGGCCGCCGGCGGCGATTGCCGGGTGCAGCCGAAGGTCTCGATGCCGTCGTCGCTGTAGCGCACCGCGGTCTGACGGGCGTAGTTGACGCAGATCAGCGTGCTGACATCGGTGCGGCACCGGTAGTCGCCGAAGGACAGCGACCGGTCGGCGGGCAGCGGGGGGCCCTGCCCGGCCGCGAAGCGGCCCGGGTCACCGTGCGCGGAGCCCACTCGCACGTCAGCGCCGTTGAAATCGACCCACCCGCCTTTCCACGCCCCGTAGATGTCCGGGGGCTGCGGCGGCGGGTCGGTCAGATCCACCAGGCAGGCCAGATCCGCCGCACCGCGTTTGACGTCGGTCATACATCCGGTGCCCGACGGGGTGGTGAAGGCGACGTCGTCACCGAGCGGGGTGGTGGTGCCGCCGCGCAACGCCACCGCGAAATCGGCGGCGTCCACCGGCGCGGCAGCCTCCACCCAGGAGATCGCGGCGGTCACGGGCGCCCCGCCCCGGGGCGCGGTGGCATCGGACGAGGTGGCCGATGTGCTGCTCGGCGTCGCCTGCGGGGTGGACTGGGCGGGGGTGGAGGCGGCGCGCGACGGTGTGATCGGGGTGAGAGCGGTGGTGCGGGGCGGACCCTGCGTGCATCCGGCCACCAGCAGCGCGGCAGCGAACAGCACGGCGATCCGCATCCGGTCAGGCTAGCCGCGCTACGGTCGAGCAATGCATCAACACACCGTCCGCGTCGGCACCTCCCACGGCGTGGTGGAGGGATTCACCCGCGACGGCGTCAACCGATGGCGCTCGATCCCCTACGCAGCACCCCCGGTCGGGCCGCTGCGCTTCCGCGCGCCGCAGCCGCCGCAGTCGTGGAGCGGGGTGCTGCCCTGCCACGCCTACGGCAACTGCGCGCCGCAGCAGCGCCGCTACACGATGACCGGAGTCGGCAAGTACCAGCCGATGAGCGAGGACTGCCTGACCCTCAACGTGGTGACGCCGCGATGGTCCGGTCCGGCACCCGACGGCGAAGCGTTGCCGGTGATGTTCTTCATTCACGGCGGTGGATACATCCTGGGCAGCTCGGCCACCCCGATCTACGATGGCGCCCATCTGGCCCGGGCGGGGTGCGTCTACGTGTCGGTGAACTACCGCCTCGGCGCGCTGGGCTGCCTGGATCTGTCGTCGCTGTCCACCAAGGACATCACCATCGAATCCAACCTGTTCCTGCGCGACATCGTCGCCGCGTTGCGCTGGGTGCGGGAGAACATCGCCGCGTTCGGCGGCGATCCGGAGAAGGTGACGATCTTCGGCGAGAGCGCCGGCGCGCACGCGGTGGCCACCCTGCTCGCGGTTCCCGATTCCACAGGCCTTTTCGCCCAAGCGATCTCACAGAGTCCCGCCTCGGGCATGGTCGGCTCTCCGGAGATCGCGGCCGAGTTCGCCAACCGGTTCGTCGACGAGCTGGGCGTCGACCGGGCCAACGCCGCGCAGGCGGTGCTGCGAGCACGTCCGGCCGATCTGGTGCGGGCCATGGACACGGTGATGCACACGAGCCTGGACAGTATGGCCGGTGCCGCCGCGGTCGGTCCCACGCACAGCGATGAGTATCTGCCGCTGGACCCGTTCGAGGCGATGAGACAGGGCGTGGCGCAGAAGGTTCCGCTGATCGTCGGCACCAACGCCGATGAGGGCAAGCTGTTCACCCGGTTCCTCAAGCTGCTGCCCACCACCGAACACGCCATCGAACGGGTGCTGGCCCACAGCCCGCCCGAGGTCCGCCAACGGGTGCTGGCGGCCTATCCGCACTACCCGCACCCGAAGGCCTGCGTGCAGTTCGGCGGCGACATGATCTTCAACACCGCGGCCTGGCAGATCGCCGAGGCGCACGCCAAACTCGCGCCCACCTACGTCTACCGCTACGACTTCGCGCCGCGCACCCTGCACTGGGCCGGCCTGGGTGCCACCCACGCCACCGAGTTGCTCGCGGTGTTCGGGATCTACCGGTCCCGCGTCGGAGCGGTGCTGACCGCCGGGGTGGACCAGCGGGTGGCCGTCAAGGTCAGCCACCAGGTCCAGAACCGCTGGAACGACTTCGCCCGCACCGGCGTGCCCGGTGACGACTGGCCGGTCTACAACAAAGAGGAACGTCCGGTGCTGGTGTTCGACCGGCACACCCACGTCGAGTACGACCCGCATCCGCACCGCCGGCAGGCGTGGGCGAATTTCTCCCTCGCCGGCGCGCCCGCACCCGATACGTTGGATCGGTGACGCGGACGAC
>JBFYOQ010000102.1:0-6575 GCA_041303735.1 Mycobacterium sp. | reverse complement strand
ACCGGCGCCTCACCGCCCTGGCCGAGGAACTGGTGCGGCTGCGCACCCATCTGGGCCACTCGGTCAGCGACCTGCTCGCCGAGACCCGCCGGGTGCTGGGCGCCGACGTCGAGGCGGTCGCCGCCGGCGGCGGCACCGAGCACCTGGACCGCTTCGCCGACGTGGTGGCCGGCTACACCCAGCACGGGGTCGCCGACGCCGCCGGGCTGCTGGCCTACCTCGACGCCGCCGCGGTGGTGGAGAACGGCCTGGCCCCGGCCGAGGTCAGCGCGGCACCGGGGCGGGTGCAGGTGCTCACCGTGCACGCCGCCAAGGGCCTGGAGTGGCAGATCGTCGCGGTCCCGCACCTGAGCGGGAAGGTGTTCCCGTCCACCGGGATGTCGCGCACCTGGCTCAACGACGCCGGGGACCTGCCGCCGCTGCTGCGCGGGGACCGGGCATCAGGCGAGGATGGATTGCACGGAGTGCCGGTGCTGGACACCTCCGCCGTCGCCGACCGCAAGGCTCTCGGCGATGTCATCGACGCTCACCGCGATCAGCTGGCCCGCCGCCGCATCGACGAGGAACGCCGGCTGCTCTACGTCGCGCTCACCCGCGCCGAGGACACCCTGCTGGTCTCCGGCCACCACTGGGCCGAAGGCGGGTCCACCCCGCGCGGCCCCTCGGAGTTCCTGCTCGAGATCAAAGAGGCCATCGAGGACACCGGCTGCGGCGAGATCGAGCGCTGGGCACCCGCACCCGCCGACGTGGACCCGAACCCGTTGCAGGAGAACGCAGTCGAGGCTCTGTGGCCGGTCGATCCGCTGCGCGGCCGCCGCGCCGCAGTCGAGCGCGGCGCACAGCTGGTGGCGGCGGCGATGGCCGGTGACTTCGAGGCTGGCCCCGATCTTCAGCCCGACGCGGACGTGGACGCGCTGCTGGCCGAACGGGCCCGCGCCGCCGCGCCCGCCGAGCTGGTGCTGCCCGGTCAGTTGTCGGTCAGCGCCCTGGTCGACCTCGACCGCGACCGCCCCGCCGCGCTGCGCCGGCTGGTCCGCCGGCTGCCCGGCCGGCCGGACCCGCATGCCACCCTCGGCACCGCCTTCCACGAGTGGGTGCAGCGCTTCTACGGCGCCGACCGGCTCTTCGACCTCGACGACCTGCCCGGCGCGGGGGGCCCGCAGCGCAGCGACGCCGAGCAGCTCGCCGCCCTGCAGGAGGCGTTCACCGCCTCGGGGTGGGCGGCCCGCACCCCGGTCGATGTGGAGGTGCCCTTCGAGATGGCCATCGGCGAGACGATCGTCCGCGGCCGCATCGACGCCGTGTTCGCCGACCCGGACGGCGGCGTCACCGTCGTCGACTGGAAGACCGGCACCCCGCCCGCCGACGACGAGGCCCGCCGGCACGCCGCGGTACAGCTGGCCGTCTACCGGCTGGCGTGGGCGGCGCTGTCCGGTGTGCCCGAGTCAGCGGTGCGGGCGGCGTTCCACTACGTCCGCTCGGGCCGGACGGTCACGCCCGAGGTTATGCCTGGACTGCGCGAGCTGTCGGAGCTGCTCGTCTGACATTCAGCGCCTGACGGATCATCCCGAACTGGAGCGGCAGCCGGGCCATTGCTGCGATCCGCGCCGGCCAGCCCTTGTCCCACCACATCCGCACCATGTTGATATTGGCCGGATACACCGCCAGGAACAGCGCCACCGCCGCCAGCGCCCCGGCCCGCCGCGTCCGCGGGGCCAGCAGCATCGCGCCCACACCGACCTCGGCCACCCCGGAGGCATAGGTGTAGAACCGCGGGCTGCCGGGCAATTCCGGGGGCACGATGGTGTCGAACGGCTTGGGCGCCAGGAAGTGGCCCACCCCGATGCCGATCAGCATCGCCGCCATCCGGTAGGCGGGGGTTTGGCTGACGGGTTCGGCTGAAGTCTGCGGCATGGTTACATAATGCTCCGTGTGCAGCAGTTCGCCTGGGCGAAATCGCCGATAGTGTCGACGGTGACGGGCCGCCGTGGTCCGCAGTAGGTTGGCGCGCCGCCTTCAGGCCATCAACGAGGATCTCACCGGTAAGCCCGATTCCGCGCTGGTCGAGTACCTGCGCATCCCGGAGAAATTCGTCCCCCCGGTCCGGCGCATAGCCCGCCGGCTGTTCTACGCCCTGGCCGCGCTGTTCACCGCGGCGATCGTCGTCTACCTCGACCGCGACGGCTACAACAACGCCGCCGGCACCCGGCTGACCTTCCTGGACTGCGTCTACTACGCCACGGTGTCGCTGTCGACCACCGGCTACGGCGACATCGCACCCTTCTCTGAGCGGGCTCGGCTGCTCAACGTCCTTGTCATCACCCCGCTGCGGTTCGCCTTCCTGATCGTCTTGATCGGCACCACCGTGGAGACCCTGACCGCCGCGTCGCGGCAGGCCCTGAGAATTCAGCGTTGGAGGAACACCGTGCGCAACCACACCGTCGTCGTGGGCTACGGCACCAAGGGCCGTACGGCCGTCGAAGCCATGATTGGTGATGGCGTGGCCCCGGCCGACATCGTCGTCGTCGACACCGACCAGGCCTCCTTGGACCGGGCCTACGCGGCCGGGATCGTGACTGTCCTCGGCGATGCCAACAAGTCCGACGTGTTGCGACTGGCCAGCGCGCAGCACGCCAAGGCCATCGTGGTGGCCACCAACAGCGATCCGACCGCGGTGCTGGTCACCCTGACCGCCCGCGAACTCGCGCCGCAGGCCACCATCATCGCCTCGGTGCGCGAGGCCGAGAACAAGCACCTGCTGATGCAGTCCGGCGCCGACTCGGTGGTGGTGTCCTCGGAGACCGCGGGCCGACTGCTCGGCCTGGCCACCTCCAAGCCCACCGTCGTGGAGATGATCGAGGATCTGCTCACCCCGCACGAGGGATTCGCCATCGCCGAGCGTGAGGTCGAGGCCAAGGAGGTGGGCGGATCCCCGAAGCACCTGGCCGAGATCGTGCTCGGGGTGGTGCGCAACGGCAAGCTGATGCGGGTCGACGCCGCCGAGGTCGACGCGCTGGAGAAGTCCGACCGGCTGCTGTATGTGTGCAACTCGACAGAGAACTAGCCACCGGTGACCTTCCGGCTGCGCAATGTCCCGGTGCTGTCCCGGGTCGGCGCTGATCGCGCCGATGATCTGCGCACCGATGTCGACGCCGCGATCGCCGGGTGGTCCGACGCGCTGCTGATGCGGGTCGATCATCGCAACCAGGTGCTCGTCGTCGACGGCCGGCTCGTCCTCGGCCCGGCCGCCGACTTCGCCGACGTCCCACCCGCCGACGCGGTGTTCCTCGGCCGGATGCCTGACGGACGTCACGCCTGGGCGGTGCGCGCCGCGCTGGAGGCGGTCACCGACGCCACCGTGATCGACCCGCGGCGCACCAGCGAGCCCTTCGACGACATCAGCGCCCAACTGGTCGCCTCGGCGCTGGCGCTGCTGAATTGGCATGAGCAGGCGGGCTTTTCGGCTGTCGACGGCACACCCACCCGTCTCATCCGGGCGGGCTGGGCGCGGCGCAACCCGCTCAGCGGGCACGAGGAGTTCCCCCGCATCGACCCCGCGGTGATCTGCCTGGTGCACGACGGCGCCGACCGCGCGGTGCTGGCGCGGCAGACGGTGTGGCCGCCGCGGCTGTTCTCACTGCTGGCCGGGTTCGTCGAGGCCGGGGAGTCGTTCGAGTCGTGCGTGGTGCGCGAGGTCGCCGAGGAGGTCGGCCTCGACGTACATGACGTCACCTACCTGGGTTCGCAGCCGTGGCCGTTCCCGCGCTCGCTGATGGTGGGCTTCCACGCCCTCGGCGATCCCGAGCAGCCGTTCGCCTTCCGCGACGGCGAGATCGCCGAAGCCGCGTGGTTCACCCGCGACGAGGTGCGTGCCGCCCTGGAGGAGGGCGACTGGAGCAGCACCTCGCAGTCGCGGCTGCTGCTGCCGGGCAGCATCTCGATCGCCCGGGAGATCATCGATTCCTGGGCGTATGCGGAGTTCCCCACCAAGTGAAGCGCCGTTTGGTTCTCACCGTGCTGGTTGTCGCGTTCGCGATCGCCGCGAGCGTGCTCGGCTATCACGTCAGCCGCGCGAGCACGAACCAGGAGAGTTTTTTCGGCGATTTCGACAGCCCGGACCGGATCGAACTCACCGCGTGGATCACCGACGTCGACCCCACGGCGCAGAGGTTGTCGATGACCATCACCAACGTCCGGCCGGTGGGCACGTTCGCCGACGCCGACGGCAACTTCGCCGACGACGCCATCCTGATCGCCAACGGGGTCGGCGACTGGCGGTTTCCGATCACCGGCGGGGATTCGGCCGACGACGACGACGTTGCGCTGACGATCTTCGGGCCGGTCACCGACTACCCCTTCGACCGCTACGACGGCAACATCGAGTTGCACGTCTGGGCCGATGGGGTTGAGCTGCCCACCGCGATCACCGTATGGAACTCGGATTCGTTTTTCGAGATCACGACCGCCGAGATGGAACCCCCCAACGGGGGCACCTACATCGACCTGTCCATCCGGCGCAGCGCCTCGACACTGGTGTTCGCCAGCTTCATGATGGTGCTGATGCTCGGCCTCGCCGGTGCCGCCGCGGTCGCGGCGCACTACGTGCTGCACGGCAAACGCGGGTTGGACCTCACCGCGTGCTCGCTGATGGCCGCCATGCTGTTCGCACTGATCCCGTTGCGCAACGCGGTGCCGGGTGACCCGCCGATCGGCTCGATCATCGACTTCGGCTCGTTCTTCATCGCCGAGGCCACCATCGCGATCTCGTTGATCTCCTGTGTCATCCTCGGCTACCGGCAACAGTTGAAGCACGAGCACGCCCAGATCGACACCACGGTCGTGGAGCGCGCAGAGTCGGAGCCCTGAGGAGGATCTTGCGGGGGGCGCGGATTGCAGAGGTCAGGCGAACTGCACCGGGACCGTGGCTGTCGGGGAGCTCGACGGCCGGTTATCGACCAAGACAGCGCTGCCGGTGGGGTCCTGGGCGTTCAGATCCAGCTCGTAGATCGCGGGGTTCTCATACACCCGGTAGTAGTACGTGAGGTTCTTCGTATCGGCGACGCTCGTCCACAGCGTGTACTCGGTGGACTCAACACCGGTGTCGGTCACGTTGCGCAGGATCCCGCGCGGCAGATCGAAGTTGTTCATCACATGCCACGCCGTCCACACTGCTTCGGCGCCGGTCGCATCGGGATACGAATCGCGCGCGTACAGGCTGGCGCGAATGAAGCGATCAGGCGAGTTGCTGCCGCCGGGCATACCGACGTAGCCGTTGCCCATGGTGATCTTGTAGTCCTGGGAACCACCGGCTGCGATCGGGCCGGCCGGGTTGTACGGAGACAGCGACTTGTAGTGCTCCCAGTTGTTCAGGTGAAACTCGAAACGTGGGAGGTTCGTGATGCAGCCGCCCGGCGACTCGAGGATCGTCGGTGGCTGATTCGGGGTGTGCCATTCGCAGATGATCGTCTTCCCGCTGCGGTCGCCGATGCGCAGATGCAGCGGCAGTTGGCCTTTGGTGGTGGGCGTGAAGGGGAATTCGGTATCGACGACGACGATGTCGCCGGACGTCAGAACCGCCTCGGCTTCATCGGTCGTTGCGCAGGTACTCAGGACATAAAGCACCGTCTGCCAGCTGGCGATGGCGTGATCGCGATTGTCGGCCGACACCGGTGAGAATTCGGTGAACCCGGGCAGGTTGAACACGCCCGCCACGAGGCCCTTCTCGTTGATCCCGTCGGAGCCCAGCGAGTGCGTACCGTTGGCGATCAGCACGTTGCCGCCGAATGCGTACTTGTTGGCCCATCGCATTCCGTCGGTTCCCGAGCTGGTCTCACCGATGAACTGCTGCCCGCGGGGGAAGTAGCCGACGCATTCGGGCAGCGGGGTGTCGAACTCCATCGTCCGTGCGTAGACGACATCGCCGTTATCGGCCGTCAGCCGGATCCCGGTGCACATGGCGCTCCTCCTCGTTGTGGCATATTCCCCACCTCGTAGCGACTCTCAGCGACTCAAGTAGAACCCGAAGAGTCGCTCAGAGGCGGGGAAATGCCCCTCCGCCGACAAGGCGTTCCCGCCGGACTAGATTCCCATCGTGGCCGACTAGCATCGCCTGATGCCGCCGCAGCCGTCAGTCACCGGGGTCGCCGCGGTCATGACGACCGTGGCGATGGGCCTGGGCAGCGCCGTCGCGGTGGGCGATCTGCGAATCCTGGCGGCCAACATCTCCATCGTCAGCGACGGCCTGGATTTCTCGAAGAGTACGAACATCTTCGTGGCCTCGCTGGCGACTCTGACCCTGGCCGCGTCGGTGCTCGGCGCGGGTGTGCTGGGCGACAGGTACGGCATGAAACGGATGTTCGTCGCCGGCGCGTGGGGCGCCGTCGCTTTCGGGCTACTCAGCGCACTCGCCCCCAACACGGTCGTGATGATCATCGCCAGGGCCTGCATCGGGGTGTCGTTCGCATTCCTGAGCGGTCTGTCGCTGGCCATCATGAATGCGGTCTTTCCTCCCGAACGTCGCGCGCGTGCGATCGCCCAGTACCTTGCCGTGGTCTACGTCTTCGGTGTGCTGCCAC
>JBFYOQ010000101.1:0-10975 GCA_041303735.1 Mycobacterium sp. | reverse complement strand
GGGCACCAGAGGTGCACCGTGACACTGCCGACGGCCCACGCGACCGCCGCGCCGTGCAGCCAGATGGTTCGCCGGTGGCGCAGCGCCAGGAACCCGCCCACCGGCAGGTAGATCAGGAAGGCGAAATGCGCGGCCGCCACAAGCCACACCAGCACGGTGAAGAGCAGCCGCATGGGCGCCACGATACCGGCGCGCGCACGCCGGTGAGATAGCGTGCAGCGGTGGCCAGGCGGGTGCTGTTTCTGCGCAACGACCCAAGCGCTCCAGAGGCTCTGCTGGGCGAGGTGTTCGCCGAATCCGGTTTCGACGTCTGCACTTTCGACGTGATCCCACCCGGCCGGCCGAACGACCCGATGGTCGACGTCGCTTTCCCCGACCCGGCCGAATACCAGGTGATCGTTCCACTCGGCGCCCGATGGGCCGCCGACGACGACCGCCTGCCGTGGGTCGGTGCGCAGATGGAGATGGTGCGCCGCGCGCTGGCTGCCGGGGCGGGAGTGCTGGGAGTGTGTTTCGGAGGCCAGCTATTGGCCCGCGCACTCGGCGGGACCGTGAGCCGCTCGCCCGATCCCGAGATCGGCTGGCACGAGGTCCACAGCAGCGATGACACCCTGGTTCCGCAGGGGCCATGGTTCCAGTGGCATTTCGACCGGTTCACCGTGCCTCCCGGCGCGATCGGTATTGCGCGCAATGACCGGGCCGTCCAGGCCTTCCGCCTGGGCCGCGCCCTGGGTCTGCAGTTCCACCCGGAAGTCGACGGAGATCTGGTGGAGCGCTGGATCGCCGAGGACACCACCGGCGACATCACCCGGCTGGGTCTGAGCGCCGACGAGCTGCGGGCCCGGACCGCGACCGAGGCCGACGACGCCGCGCGGCGGCTACGGCTTCTGGTGCGCGGATTCGTCGGCCTGCTCGCCGAGGAGGGCAACCACGGCGCGCATCGCCTCGGGTAGAGCAGCGGCCACGGCGGGACTCAGACCCTGCCCGTAGCCGGTGTCGGCGACGTCGACGGTGACCACCACCACCGACGCGGGCGCCCGGCCCAGCGCCCGGCCCAACTCGTAGGCCTGGCGCAGCCCGAGGTCATGGGAACTCACCGGGGCGGCCTCGGCGAGATCCGCCAGCGAGCACGTCCGGACCCGGCCCGGCCGATCGCCCGCGACCGCGTCGATCAGTACAGCCAGTGCGGCACCCTCCCAGGCGTCCAGCAGCGCGGTGGGCTCCGCCGGGCATGTCAGCACCCTAGTTCCGGGGAGATCATGGGCGGCCAGACCCGCGGCAACCGCGGGGCCGATGCCGTCATCCCGGCGCAGCGGGTTGCCGATGCCGATCACCACCGCACCGGCGGTGCTCACCGGCGAGTGACGTGCAGCGTCAGAAAGTGCGTCGCGCACGATATGCACGGGTCGTAATTGCGGATCGTACGCTCGCACATCGCGGTCAGCGCGGCGTCGTCGAGCGACTCCCCCGCCACGACCACCCGGGTCAGATCGTCTTCGATCGCGGCCTGGTTCTGCGCGGTCGGCGGGACGATCTCCGCCGCGGCGATCAGTCCGTCACCGTCGATCTGGTAGCGGTGGTAGAGCAGACCCCGCGGCGCCTCACTGACGCCGTGACCGATACCGGCCCGGGGTTCGACGTCGATGAACGGCCGGTCCGGCGGCTCGTAGGCCTCTACGATCCGCAACGCCTCCTCCACCGCGTAGACCACCTCGACCGCGCGGACCACGATGCTGCGGAACGGGTTTCGGCACTCGCGGCCGAGACCGGCGTCGGTGGCGGCCTGCTGGGAGAGCGGGGAGAGCTTGTCGTAGTTGAGCGAGTAGCGCGCCAGCGGGCCGGTGAGGTGGCGGGCACCGTCGAGGGTGGCGTGCAGCGCGGTGGAGTGCGGGACTTGTGTTTCGCGGACGTGTTCGCTGAATTCCGAGACGGGGAACGACGGCCCGGCGCTGCGGATGATGGTGCCGTTCTCCAGCGGGTAACGGTCGCCGGTCAGCGCCAGTAGTTCGTGGTCGATGCTCAGATCGGGGAAGTCGAAGCCGGCCACCCAGCGCACGGTCGCCAGCGCGTCGTCGAGGGCACGGCGCAGCTGCTGCGCCATCGCCGCCATGTCCGAGCGGCTCGGTACCGAGTAGAACCCGCCGAGGCGGACGTTGATCGGGTGGATCGAGCGACCGCCGATGAGCTCCATCAGCCGGTTGCCGGCCTTCTTCAGCGCCAGACCGCATTCGACAGCCTCGCGGTGATCACGCGCCACGGTGATGACATCCGGTGCGCCGAGGAAGTCCGGGGCGTGCAGCAGGTAGATGTGCAGCGCGTGGCTGTGGATCCACTCCCCGCAGTACAGCAGGCGGCGCAGCGCCACCAGTTGCGGATCGAGGGTCACCCCGCAGGCGTCCTCGATCGCGTTGCAGGCGCTGATCTGGTAGGCCACCGGGCAGATGCCGCAGATGCGGGCGGTGATGTCGGGCGGCTCGGTATAGGCACGGCCGCGCAGGAAGGCCTCGAAGAACCTGGGGGGTTCGTAGATGTTGAGTTCGACCCGCTCCGGTTTGCCGTCGCGCACGTCGATGTGCAGGGCGCCCTCCCCCTCGACACGGGTGAGGGCGGCCACGCGGATGGTGCGGGTCGAGTCAGCCACCGGCGTCAGCCTCACGGGCGCCGGCGTCAGCCTCACGAGCATCGTGGAACTGGGTGACGTTGAAGGTGCCGAATACCCGATCGACATCGCCGGACGACATGCCGTCACTGCGCAGCAACGGAATCATCGCGCCCATGTTCGGGGTCGCCGTCGGGCCGAAGCAGCCGTAGCACCCGCGGTGATGGCGCGGGCACAGCGCCCCGCACCCCGCGTGGGTGACCGGGCCGAGACAGGCCAGGCCCTCGGCGACCGTCACGCAGGTCACGCCGGCGCGTTTGCACTCGGTGCACACCGTCGCCGCCGGCAGTCTCGGCTTGCGCCCGACCAGCAACGCGGCCAGCGTCTCGAGCAACTGACCGCGGTCGATCGGGCAGCCCCGCAGTTCGTAGTCGACTTTCACGTGCGCCGACGCCGGGGTGGAGGTGGCCAGAGTCGCGATGTAGTCCGGCCGGGCGTAGACCACCGAGGCGAACTCGGTGACGTCGGCGAAGTTGCGCAGCGCCTGAATGCCGCCCGCGGTCGCGCAGGCGCCGATGGTCACCAGGACTCCGGACTGCTCGCGGATCTCGCGAATCCGCCGCTCGTCGGCGGCCGTGGTGATCGAGCCCTCCACCAGCGAGACGTCGTACGGACCGCCCATCACCGCGCTGGAGGCCTCCGCGAAGGCGGCGATCTGCACCTGCTCGGCCAGCGTCAGCAGCTCGTCCTCGCAGTCGAGCAGCGTGAGTTGGCAGCCGTCACAGGAGGCGAACTTCCACACCGCCAGTGTCGGGACGTCGCCGGCCATCAGAGTTCCTTGACTTCCAGCAGCGGCCGCGCCACGTCGTAGCCCACGACCGGGCCGTCGCGGCACAGCAGGAGCGGACCGAGCTGGCAGTGCCCGCACCACCCGACACCGCACTGCATGTTGCGCTCCAGGGAGACCCGGACATCCTCCGGCGCAAGCCCTTTGGCCGTCAGCACGCCGGCGGACGAGGCCATCATGGCTTCCGGACCGCAGACAAACGCGGTGGTCCGCTCAGGTTGCAGCGACAGGCCAAGCAGCGGTGCGGTGACGAATCCGATCTCACCGGGCCAGCCCTGGATGGGCACATCGACCGTGAGGTGCACCTCCAGGCGCGGGTCGTCCTGCCAGCCGGCCAGTTCACCGGCGTAGAGGAAGTCGCGGGTGTTGCGGGCCCCGGCGATCAGCACCACCCGCCCGTACCGTTCGCGCTCGGCGAGCGCCCCGAGCACGATCGGCCGCAGCGGGGCCAGACCGACGCCGCCGGCGACGATCACCAGGTCCCGTCCGGCGACCTGCTCCAGACCCCATGCGGTGCCGAACGGTCCGCGCACCCCGATCGTGGCCCCGGGTTCGGCGGCGCACAGTGCGGCGCTGACCGCCCCCACCGCGCGGATGGTGTGGGTGATGCTGCCATCGGCGACCGAGGGGTCGCCGCTGACCGAGATCGCGATCTCCCCGATTCCGAAGGCGTGCAGCATCATGAACTCCCCCGGCGCGGGTGAGGGCAACACGACGTCCGCCGGATCCAGGCACAGCGTCACCGAATCGGCGTTCTCCACCACCCGGGAGCGGACCCGATAGGCCACCGGCGCCATCGCATTGACCGACGGACGCACCGCCACCTCAGTCATCTCCACGCTCCCGCTCGAATACGGCCATCTCCTCGGTGATGTCGATGCCGGTGGGACACCACGCGATACAACGGCCACAGCCCACGCAGCCGGAACTTCCGAACTGGTCATGCCAGGAGCTGAGCTTGTGCGTCAGCCAGTGCCGGTAGCGGGATGGCGCCGACTGACGGACCGGACCCTCGTGCACGAAGGTGAAGTCCAGTTCGAAACACGACGACCATTCCATCCATCGCTCGGCGTGCTCGCCGGTGAGGTCGGTGACCTCGGAGGTGGAGGTGCAAAAACATGTCGGACACACCATCGTGCAGTTGCCGCAGGTGAGGCATCGGCTCGCCACGTCCTGCCAGTGCGGGGACTCGCGGGAGTCGATGAGCAGCTGGCGCAGGTCGCCTTCGGGCATCTGCCGACCCATTCGATCTGCCGCCGAGGCGATTTCGGCCGCCGCGGCATCGCGCTCCTGCGGTAGCGCCGGCCGAGGCGCGAGCGCGTCGAACACATCGGATCCCGCCGCGCTGCCGACCTCGACGAGATAGGTGACGGAGTCGCCGTCTGCGCGCTCGGTCAGCGCGAGGTCATACTGCGATCCGCAGGCCGGCCCGGTACCCATCGACGCGCAGAAGCACAGCCCGCCGGGTTCGGTGCAGTTGACGCCGACGATGAAGACCCCGTCGCGACGCGCGGTGTAGCCGGCGTCCGGATACGCTCCGCCGGCCAGCACACGGTCGAGCACCGCGATCGCGGCGAGGTCGCAGCCTCGCACCCCGAGGAAGGCATACGGCCGGGTGTCCTCGTCAGGGGGCAGGGCGTCGGCGGGCGGGGCGTCGGAAGACCAGACCAGTTGCCGCGGCGGATGCAGGAACTGCTTCCAGGACTGCGGGCCGGCCGAGTGCCCGAAGGCTGCCCGGTCCGCACGGGCACGCAGCCGGTAGGACCCCGGGGCTGCGTCGACCCCCCAGCCGTGCGGCAGATCATCGGCGCTATCGAGTTCGGCCAGGACGATCGCCTCCCCACGGCGTGCCGGCCCGATGACCCGGTACCCGCGGCGGTGTAGGTCGGTGACGAGTAGGGCCAGGCCTGCGCTGTCGATCACCCCCGGATCGCGAAACCCCATAGGCCCATCGTGCCCGATGCCGGCACGTTCGCGCGCGGGGATAAGGTCCCCACCTCAGCGCCGCCGTGACAAGCGGTGCGCTCAGAGAACGCCGGGGGCGGGGTCGCGACCCAGTTGGTGGGCCAGCGCGTCGGCCACGCCTGCGTGCCGGAACCGGTGTCCCCGGCCGGCCAACTTCGCAGGCGTCACGCGCTGGTTGGCCTCGGCGAGTTCGGTGGCGCCCTGCTTGCCGAGCAATAGTCGGGGGCCGATCGAGGGAACCGGCAGCAGCGCGGGCCGGCGCAGTGTGGCGGCCAGCGCGGCGGTGTAGTCGATGTTGCGCACCGGCGCCGGTCCGACCGCGTTCACCGGACCGACCAGCCGGTCGTCGTAGATGGCGCGGTAGTAGATGTCGAGCAGATCGTCGATGCCGATCCAGGACAGCCACTGCCGTCCCGACCCGAGCCGTCCGCCGAGGCCCGCCGCGAACAGCGGCCGCAGCAGTCGCAGCGTCCCGCCGTCGGCGGCCTGAACGATACCGGTGCGCACCGTCACCACTCGCATCCCCGCCTCGACGGCCGGCGCTGTGGCGGCCTCCCAGTCGGCGACGACCTCTGCGAGGAACCCGTCACCACGCGGACTGTCCTCGTCGAGGACGGTGTCGCCGCAGTCGTAGCCGTAGTAGCCGATCGCCGAGGCGCTGATGAAGGTGCGTGGACCACCGCTGGCCGCGGCCACCTCGGCAAGCCGGCGGGTGGGCTCGATCCGGGAGTCCCGGATGGCGCGGCGGTGGGCATCGGTGAATCGGCCTGCGATCGACTCTCCCGCCAGGTGCACCACCGCATCCACACCGCTGAACAGATCAGGTGCGGGATCGCTTGGGTCCCAGCGGCGTTCGCCGTCATTGACCGGATCGCGACGCACCAGCCGGATCACCCGGTGGCCACCGGTGGACAGAAACGCACCCAGAGCGGTGCCGACCAGTCCGCTCGATCCGGTGATCGCTACCGTCAGCGAGGTCGCACCCGCGGCAGCGGCGTCGGAGTGGGAGGCGAGGTCCTCGGCAAGCTGACGATGCCGGTAGGCGAAGGTGGATCGCAGCGCCGCGCCGGGCACGGTCGTGTCGACGATGTCATGGACCCGCGTGGTTCCGCCGCCGGCGTCACTGTAGCGATGGGTATGCCGCCACCACCCGATCACCCGCGGCGGCAGCGTCATCAGACCGCCGAGATCGGCCGAGCTCGACAGCACAGCGCGGAACTGATGCGGCGGGTCGTATCCGGCCGGGTCGTGGCGGGCTATCCAACGCAGGCCCACGGGCAGTCCCAGAATGGCGGTGCCGTCCGCCAGCGATTCAGTCTCCTTGACCACCCGCATCGGCTGCCACGGCGGTACCAGCCGATGCATCGCCCCCGGTCGGGTGTGCCAATCCCACACCTGCTGCAGCGGGTGGTTGACGACGCTGGCGTATTCGATTCCCATGTCCGCGCGTCAGCGCTCGTCGGGCTCGTCGGTCCCGGCGATCTCGGCGTCGATAACCTCGACCGCGGCGGTCTCGTCATCAATCACGGTGTGCAGGGCGGACTCCTCCGCCGGCTGCGGGTACTCCGGCTCGTCGTCGCTGTAGGTGTCGTACTCCGGTTCGTCATGGACCACCTCTTCCGGGTGGTCCTCGACGGCGATCTCGGCCTCCAGTTCGGTGTCCGCATCACGCTCGACGTCGAGATCGAGTTCAGCGTCGGCCTCGACGGACTCGATGATCTCGGTGTCGCCGACACCGTCGATGACCGCAGTGTCGCCGACACCGTCGATGACCACGGTCGTCTCTCCGGCCCCCACAGCCGCGGCGGTCAGCGCCCCGGACCTCTTCGCCTGCCGCTCCCGAACCGCGTCCACCACTAGCAGGATCACGCCGAGCGCACTGGCCCCGATACACACCCACGCGACGATCTCGTTGCTGGTCACCACTGCGGTCACCAGCGCGGCCAGACCGATCACGGCCAGAGCCAGAGCCACGATCAGCATCGGCCGGCCTCCTGTGGTTGCGCGTTCGCGGGCCTAGTGGTGGTGAACGGCTTGGTTGTATATGACTTGGTCAAATATGACTTAGTTGTAACCGGCGTCGCCTGAGTCGACGGGCGCGGCAGAGCCGCGCTGTCCGAGCTCCTCGAGCTGGGACTCGAGGTAGGTCTTCAAGCGGGTGCGGTACTCGCGCTCGAAGGTACGCAGCTGCTCGAGCCGGCCCTCCAGCACCGTGCGCTGCTGATTGATGGTGGTCATCAGCTCGGAGTGCTTACGCTCGGCATCGCCCTGAAGGAATTCGGCCTTCTCCTGGGCCTGCCGCAGCTGATTCTCCGAGCGGCTCTGCGCATCGGCGAGCATGGCATCGGCCCGCTGGCGGGCGTCATTGACCGTGGTCTCGGCGACGTAGCGGGCCTCCGACACGATCTGGTCGGCGTTGGCCTGGGCCTCGGAGACCAGTCTGTGGGCCTCCTCGCTGGCCGAGGCGGACAGGCGGTCGGCGGTGTCCTGGGCCAGGCTGAGCACCCGGGCGGCCTTGACAGCCTGCTCCTCGGTGATCGAGGGGCTCACCACCTCGACGACCGCCGGGGCGCTGCGCTCCCGCTCTGGCTCCGGCTCGTAGACCGGCATGGTCTGGGTGGGCTGGGCTCCTCCGGAGCGGCCGGAAGCCACCTCGGCGTCGAGTTCGCTCACCCGCTGGCGCAGATCGGCGTTCTCCTCGATGAGCCGAGCGAGTTCGGTCTCGACCAGGTCGAGGAAGGCATCGACCTCGTCCTCGTTGTAGCCACGTTTGCCGATGGGCGGCTTACTGAAGGCCACATTGTGCACGTCAGCCGGTGTGAGTGGCATCGTCTGCCCCTTCCATCTGGGACGGTAGAGAACGTCCCCGTGTGAGTGTAGAACGCCGGGTTTTGTCGGTCCGTACTGTAACTGGCGCCCATCCTGTCACACCAGAACCGCCGGTTGCACCCGTGCACGGCAAATTAAGAGCCGATCTCACGGTTTCGCGTCAGTTCAGGCGGCGGCGCTGAACGCGGCGTTCATGCCGATGAAGGCCAACAGCAGCAGCACCATGATGGAGAAGTCCAGCCGGACCGCACCGATCGTGAGCTGGGGAATGATCCGCCGCAACAGCTTCACCGGCGGATCGGTCAGGGTCATGATGACTTCCAGGATCACCACCGTCACCCCCCTGGGGTGCCAGTCCCGGCTGAACGAGCGGATGAACTCGACAACGATCCGCGCGATGAGCAGCAGCCAGAACACGAACAGCGCAAAACCCAGGATCTGGAAGAACAGCGACACCGACAGCCGGTCCTTACTTCGCAGCGGAATGGAGCGAGCGCCGAGCGATGAGCAGGCGCAGCGACGCAAGCCTACCGACTCTTCAGACCAACGGGCGCCGGCTCACTGGTAGCTGTAGAAACCGGCCTCCGCGATACGGCGGCGTTCCTCGGCGCTGACGTCGACATCCGCCGGGGCGAGCAGGAACACCTTGGTGGCCACTTTGTCGAACGATCCGCGGAGGGCGAAGGCCAGTCCGGCGGCGAAGTCCACCAGCCGCTTGGCATCGGCGTTGTCCATCGACACCAGGTCCATGATCACCGGCTGTCCATCGCGGAACCGTTCCCCGATGGTGCGGGCCTCGCTGTAATCCTTGGGGCGCAGGGTGGTGATCTTCGACAGCGGGCTGCCCGCTTCGAAGAGTTCGGCCATCCGGCGGGGGTCCATCGCGAGCGCGCCGCGGGTGGAGCCGCGCAGCGGCGCGAAGCGCGAGCGCGGCATGTCGTGCGCGTCGAACTCACGGGGACGGAATCGCGGCTCGGCGAAACCGCCGTCGTAGCCGGTGCGGAAGCCGCCGGTCGGCGGGTAGTCGGCCTCGCGGTCGTCGTAGTCGCGCGGGTCATGGTCGTCGTAGCGGCGGTCGTAACCCTCCTCGAACCGCTCGCCGCCACGGCCGAAGCCACGCGCCCGGCCACGGCCGGCGTCGCGGCCGTCCTCGTAGTACTCGTCGTCGTAGTCATCCATCGGCGCCATACCGAAGTAAGCCTTGACTTTGTGCAGAGTGCTCATGTCCGCGGGACCCTTCTGGCGATCTGTGATGTGGGAGGTGGGGTGGATCGGTGTTGTGTTAGCGCTGTGACTGAAGTGATTTACGGTGACGTTAGAGGACGTTGACCCATAAGCGCCGTACCGACACGCAGACATGTGGATCCGTGTCGCACCGCCGCTTCCAGGTCGCCAGACATCCCCGCTGACAGCTGGGTCGCGCCGGGGTGGTTGCCCAGCACCCGACGGTGCTCGGCGGCAAGCGCGGCGAAGGCGGTGTCGGGATCGGCGCCCAGCGGTGCGATGGCCATCAGGCCGGCCAGCCGCAGCCCCGAGGCCTGCGCGATCTGGGCGCACAACCCGTCGAGGCCGGCTGGATCGCCGATGTCCACGCCCCCGCGGGCGGTGTCCCCATCCAGGCTGATCTGGACGAACACGTCCAGCGGCTCGGTGCGGCCGCCATCGTTCCGCACGTCGGCGACGGCGGCGTCCAGCGCCGCCGCCAGTTTGGCGGAATCCACCGAGTGCACGGTGTGCGCCCATGCCGCGACGGCGCGGACCTTGTTGCGCTGGAGGTGTCCGATCATGTGCCAGCGCGCCGGTCCGGTGTCCGGATCCGGTGACACCAGCCGGTCGAATTCTTCGATCTTTGCCGCCGCCTCCTGCGCGCGGGACTCACCGAACGCCCGACAGCCCAGCCGCCACAGAATGGCGACGTCGGACGCCGGGAAGAATTTGGTGACCGGCAGGAGGGTGATGTCCTCGACCGGGCGGCCGGCTGCGTCGGCGGCGCGGGTCAGCCGGGCGCGCATGGCCGCCAGGGACGCAGTCAGCTCCGCGACCCGGCCGGTTGCGTCGTTCACTGCATCAACACCAGTGATGCCAGCCGACCGGTCGGCGACCCGCGCCGGTGGCTGAACAGACTCCCATCGGCGACGGTGCATCGCGGATCGATGTCGATGTCGACCACTCCCGCCTCGATCAACTGCCGGGCGATACCGGCCCGCAGGTCCAGAGCCGGGGTACCCGCTTCGGTGGTGGTGCGACTGCCCGGAAGCCGGGCCTCGACGTCCTCGGCCATCTCCTGCGGCACTTCGTACTGCGCGCCGCTGACTGCCGGACCGAGCACGACTGAGATGTCTTGCGGGTGCGCTCCCAGATTCAGCATGGCCTCCAGCGTGCGCAGCACCACACCACTGGCCGCGCCCACCCGCCCGGCGTGCGCCGCACCCACCACCCCGGCGTCGGCGTCGGCCATCAGAACCGGGACGCAGTCGGCGGTGACCACCGCGAGCGCCAATCCGGGGGTGGCGGTCACCAGCGCATCGGTGGCATCGATGGGTTCGGAGCGCGGGGAGTCGACGACCTCTACGTGGTCGCCGTGCACCTGGTTCATCCACACCACATGATCGGCGGGCAGGCCGAGTGTGGCGGCCAGCCGGGCCCGGTTGGCCGCCACCGCCGCGGGATCGTCGCCGACATGGTCGCCGAGGTTGAACGAGTCGTACGGCGGGGCGGACCCCCCGCCGGCGCCG
>JBFYOQ010000100.1:0-5299 GCA_041303735.1 Mycobacterium sp. | reverse complement strand
CCCGGGCGGCCGCGTTGCCAGCCCGCCGAGATCGCGCGGGCCGCCTCAGCGGCGGTCAGCGTGTCCCCGAAGCAGTCCGGGGCGATCACCACGCGCATGGGCCGCACAGTAACCTGACAGGCGTGAAGCTGCTGGGCCGCCGAGGTAACGACGCAGGTGATGACGCTGGTGACAACGGAGCCGATCCGCAGACGCCACCCGAGCCGGAACCGGGCTCGGCCACCGGGACCACCGCGCCCAAGGGCCGGCCGACGCCGAAGCGGACCGATAAGCGCCGCGGTCCGGTGGCGCCGGCACCCCTGACCGCCGCCGAGGCCCGCAAACGTCGCAAGGAACTGCGCTCCTCGATGTCCAAGGAGGAGCGTCGCGCCGACAAGGCCAAGCAGCGGGCCGCGCTGTCGCAGCGCCGGGAACGGATGATGGCCGGCGAGGAGGCGTTCCTGTTGCCGCGCGACCGGGGCCCGGTGCGCCGCTATGCACGCGACATCGTCGACTCGCGACGCAATCTGCTGGGCCTGTTCATGCCGGCGGCCTTCGTCCTGATCTTCATCTCGCTGGCGCTGCCCCAGGTGCAGAACTACTTCTCCCCCGTGATGCTGGCCTTCCTGGTGGCCATGGTGCTCGACGCGGTGCTGTTGGCGCGCAGGGTCAACCGCGCGGTCGACGACGAGTTTCCCGATAACACCGAGACCAATTTCCGGCTTGGCCTTTACGCTGCCGGCCGGGCTTCTCAGATGCGCCGGATGCGGATCCCCAAGCCGCAGGTGCGACCGGGTGAGAAAGTCGGCTGAGCACCGCGCCGATCCGCGCACCCTGGTGCTCGGCGGTATCCGTTCCGGTAAGTCGGCATGGGCGGAATCCACGCTGACCGAGATGGCGGGGGTGCGCTACATCGCCACCGGCCCGGTGGCTGACCGCGAGCCGTCCTGGACGCAGCGGATCAGCGAGCACCGCAGCCGCCGGCCCTCGGATTGGAGCACAGTCGAAACCGGTGACGTGGCGGGCGAATTGCGCGCACACCCAGGTCGGCCCACCCTTATCGACGACCTCGGCGGCTGGCTCACGCGCGTGCTCGACGGACGCGGCTGGGATGGCTCGGGGGCCGATGACGACGTCGATGAACTGGTGGGCGCGGTCGAGGCCTTCGCCGCACCGCTGGTCCTGGTGAGCCCGGAGGTCGGGTTGAGCGTGGTGGCACCAACGGCTGCCGGCCGGTTGTTCACCGACGAACTCGGACGGCTCAATCAGCGGCTGGCCGGACTATGCGACCAGGTGGTGCTGGTGGTCGCCGGCCAACCCCTCTGGGTCAAATCCGAAGCCGGCTCCGGCGGAGCGCACTGATGGCCTTCGACGACGTCCCCGTCCCCGACCCACGGGCGGCCGCGGCGGCCCGCCGCCGCCAGGAGTTGCTCACCAAGCCCGCCGGCGCGCTGGGCCGGCTGGAGGATCTGTCGGTGTGGGTGTCGGCTTGTCAAGGCAACTGTCCCCCAGAGCAATTCAAGCGGGCCCGCATCGTCGTGTTCGCCGGTGATCATGGGGTGGCCGCGGCCGGTGTCTCGGCCTACCCGCCGGAGGTGACGGCTCAGATGCTGGCCACCATCTCCTCGGGCCGCGCGGCGATCAATGTCCTGGCCGAGGTGGCCGTTGCCACGGTGCGGGTGGTCGACATCGCCGTCGACACCGAGACCCCCGCCGGTGGTGCGCACAGGATCCGCCGCTCCAGCGGCAACATCGCCGTCGAAGACGCCCTGTCCGCGACAGAGGTGGATGCCGCCCTCGCTGCCGGCCGGCAGATCGCCGACGACGAGGTCGACGGCGGTGCGGACCTGCTGATCGCCGGGGATATGGGAATCGGAAACACTACCGCGGCAACGACTTTGATCGCCGCGCTGACTGGCCTGGAACCAGTGGCGGTGGTCGGCCGCGGGACCGGAATCGATGACGAGGCATGGTCGCGCAAGACCGCGGTGGTGCGTGATGCGCTGTATCGGGCTCGGGCGGTACGCACTGATCCGATGGCGCTGCTGGCGACCTGCGGGGGTGCGGATCTCGCGGCGATGGCGGGCTTCTGCGCTCAGGCCGCGCTGCGCCGGACCCCCGTGCTGCTCGACGGCCTGGTCGTCACCGCTGCCGCACTGGTGGCCGAACGGCTGGCTCCCGGCGCGCGGTTGTGGTGGCAGGCCGGCCACCTATCGCCCGAGCCGGCCCACGCCCCGGCGCTGGCCGAACTGGGGCTGGAGCCGATCATCGACCTCGGATTGCGACTGGGCGAGGGAACCGGGGCGGCGCTGGCATTGCCGGTGCTGCGCGCCGCGGTGGCGGTGCTGGCTCAGATGGCGACCTTCTCCGATGCCGGGGTGTCGGGACGAGCAGTGTCGTCGCGACCTGACCATCCGGAAACACCGTGATCACAGCTCTGGCAAGCGCTTTCGCCTTTGGCACCGTTCTTCCGTTCCGTTCGCCGCAACCCGGCGTGGGGCGATCCACGGTGACCGCATTGCCCGCGGTCGGCATCACGCTCGGATTGGTGGCGGCGGCGGTCTTGTGGGCCGGCGGCTGGGCGTTCGGCGCGCACAGCCTCTTGGCGGGGCTGCTGGCCGTCGCCGCGCTTGCGCTGCTGACACGCGGACTGCACCTCGACGGCCTGGCCGACACCGTCGACGGACTCGGCTGCTACGGCACCCCGGAGCGCGCGCTGTCCGTGATGCGCGACGGCAGCGCCGGCCCGTTCGGCGTCGCCGCCGTAGTGGTCGTGGTGGTGGCGCAGGCCTGTGGCTTCGCGGCCGTTGCGGAAGGACCACAGGGTGCGGCCGCCGCGGTGAGCGCGGTGACCGCCGGCCGGGTGGCCGCGGTGCTGGCCACCCGCCGCGGTGTCCCGTCGGCGCCGGGCAGTGTGCTGGGTGCGCAGGTGGCGGGAAGCCAGTCACCGCTTGTCCTGGCGGCATGGGCGGGTGCGGTGGCCGCACTGTCGGTGATGGCAACCCCGCGACCGTGGCAGGGCCCATTGGTCGTGCTGGTGGCGCTGACGGCGGCGGCCGTGTTGGTCCGGCATTGCGTACGCCGCTTCGGCGGCATCACCGGTGACGTCGTCGGCGCGGCGATCGAGCTCGCCACCACCGTTGCCGCAGTGGGACTGGCGATCCGGCCGTAACGCGAGCAAGCTTGCGTCATGCTCGGCGAATTGACCGATCCGCAGATCGAGGAGTTGCTCGCATCCGAGGCGATCGCCCGGATCGGGTGCATCAGTGACGGCCGGGTGTACGTGGTTCCAGTGACCTACGTGTACGACGGCACCTACGTCTGGGGGCACGCGATGGACGGCGCCAAACTGCAGGCGATGCGCGCCGATCCCCGAGTCTGCGTCGAGGTGGAACATGTCGATGACCTGTCCAACTGGCGCAGTGTGATCGCCTGGGGAACTTTCGAAGAATGCACCGGGGATGACTGGGACGCCGGGATGGCCCTGCTGGTCGAACGGATCATGCCGCTGCTGACACTGCCACCGCACCCTGACCTGTCGGGTCTGCGCCGCGGGTCGGTCTACCGGATCCGGCTGCAGACCAAGACCGGCCGGTTCGAAGAAGTGGAGACTTCCGCTGGCAGTATCTAGCCGCCCTCCAGTAAGCTCGTTCGACCGTCACGTGGCCGTCGCGGCAGGAACTGGGGGTAGGGCATGGAAGCTGGTGGCGGGCTGCCGAACGTTTCCTGGTTCGCCGAGATGGCGCGCGGCAGCGCGCTGGTTTTCTTCGTTCTCCGAGTGCAGCCGGACATCGCCTACGAGTACATGTCCGACGCGATCTCCGATCTGCTGGGGCTGACGGCCGCCGAGGCGGTGGCCGACGCCGAGGCGGTGCACGGCCGACTCTCCCCCGATTCGGTCGATACCTTGGCCCGCGCCCTCGCCACCGAGCCTGGCGAGCAGGTTTCCATCGAACTGCAGTGGCGGCGCACTGATGGCCACCCGCTATACACCCGGTGCTGGGCGCAGACCCGGGAACGGCCGGACGGCTCAGTGGTCCTCGAGGGGACGGTGACGGACGTCACCGATTTGCGCAGTGTCGAAACGGAGCTTCGCCGCTCAGAGGAACGGCACCGTCTGCTGGCCGAGAATGCCTGGGACGTCGTCTGGACCATGGCACTGGATGGCACCATCACCTACGTCAGCCCGTCCGTGGAGCGGGTGCGCGGCATCACGCCCGAAGAGGCGATGCAACAAACAACAAACGAGATCCACCCGCCGGAGTCGGCACTCCGGAACATCGATTACTTCCAACGGCTCTACGACGCGATTGAGGCCGGCACAAAGCCGCCCATCTTCCTCGGGGAGCAGGAGTACTACCGCAAGGACGGGTCGATCATGACCGGCGACTTGCAGATCATCCCGCATACGGATGCGGACGGCAAAGTCGTGGAGATCCTCGGCGTGACCCGCGACATCAGCGAACGCAAGATGCTCGAGGCCGAACTGACCCGGCTGGCGATCACCGATCCGATGACCGGTGTCTGGAACCGGAACCACGGCAGGGAATTGCTGGAGGCCCAGACGAGCGGGCCCGATCGCGCGGAAATGCAGTCGGTGCTGATGGTCGATATCGACAACTTCAAGTCCATCAACGACACGCACGGACACGAGGTCGGCGACCGGGTGCTCATCGAAGTGGCCCGACGGCTGCGGGAGTCGGTTCGCGACAGCGACTTCGTCGCACGGTGGGGAGGCGAGGAATTCGTCATTCTGTTGCGGGATTGTCCGCTCGCTGACGCCGTGGCTCGCGCGGAGAAGATCCGCCGCCAGATCGCCGACGCACCGTTCGCCGACGCCGGCACCGTCACGATCAGCGTCGGGGCTGCGGAACTGACGGCCGACGAGGACCTCGACCACTGGCTCGTCCGGGCCGACAGGGCGTTGTATGAGGCGAAGCGCTCCGGCCGCAACACCGTGGTGGCCGGCGAGCGACGCTAGCGGAGCCGCCGCACAGGCAGCGCGAGCGACGCTAGCGGAGCCGGGTCATCCAGCCGCGCGTGTCGGCGAAGGTGCCGCGCTGCAGGCCGGTCAATGTGTCGCGCAGCGCCATTGTCACCTCGCCGGGTGATCCATCTCCGACGGTGAACTCGCCGTCGCCGTACTTGACCTGAGCGACGGGGGTGATCACCGCGGCAGTACCGCAGGCGAACACCTCCGTGATCTCTCCGGCCGCCACGCCTTTGCGCCACTCCTCCACGTCGATCTTGCGCTCCTCGACGGCGTAACCCGCGTCGCCGGCGAGTTGCAGCAGCGAATCCCGGGTGATGCCGGGCAGCA
>JBFYOQ010000099.1:0-7706 GCA_041303735.1 Mycobacterium sp. | reverse complement strand
GGCCGGCGTTGTGGATGCAGACGAACAACACGCTGGGACGAGAAGCCATGGTGACGTATGCCTTTCAGTGCGAGGGCGATGGTGACGGTGCGTGGGCGGCGAATCTCTTGCGCAGAGCCAGGGAGACGTAGACCAACCCGACGAGGACGGGAACCTCGATCAGTGGTCCGACCACTCCGGCCAGGGCTTGCCCGGAGGTGGCGCCGAAGGTGGCGATGGCGACCGCGATCGCCAGTTCGAAGTTATTGCCCGCCGCGGTGAACGCCAGGGTCGTGGTGCGCTCGTACCCCAGCCCCAGTGCCGCTCCCATCAGGAATCCGCCGCCCCACATGATCGCGAAATAGGCGAGCAGCGGCAACGCGATACGGGCCACGTCCCACGGCCGGTTGGTGATCTGATCGCCTTGCAGCGCAAAGAGAATCACGATGGTGAACAGCAGGCCGTAGAGCGCCCACGGGCCGATCTTGGGCAGGAACGTGCTCTCGTACCACTGCCGGCCCTTGGCCTTCTCCCCGAGTCGGCGAGACAGGTAGCCGGCCAGCAGGGGGATGCCCAGGAAGATCAGCACCGACTTGGCGATCTGCCACGGCGAGGCGTCGAGGGAGGCCTGATCGAGGCCCAGCCAGCCGGGCAGCACCGACAGGTAGAACCAGCCCAGCACGGCGAACATGATCACCTGGAACACCGAGTTCAGGGCCACCAGCACCGCGGCGGCCTCACGGTCCCCGCAGGCCAGGTCGTTCCAGATGATCACCATCGCGATACAGCGGGCCAGGCCGACGATGATCAGGCCGGTGCGGTACTCCGGCAGATCCGGCAGCAGCAGCCACGCCAGCGCGAACATCAGCGCCGGGCCGATCACCCAGTTCAGCACCAGCGAGCTGACCAGAAGTTTGCGGTCGCCGGTGACGGTGTCGAGGCGGTCGTAGCGCACCTTGGCCAGCACCGGGTACATCATGATCAGTAGTCCCAGGGCGATCGGCAGGGAGATGCCGTCGATCTGGACCTTTTCCAGCGCCGTGTTCAGCCCGGGCACCAATCGGCCCAGCAGCAGGCCCGCCGCCATCGCCACGCCGATCCACACCGGCAGAAAACGATCCAGGGTGGACAACCGGCCGGCGACCGGAGCGTCGGGACTCACCGTGCCGGTCACGGCGAAACCCCCACGGCCGCAGCGGAATCGGCGCCCGCGCTCAACAGCTCCGACAGGGTCGCCAGGGCGTCGGGCACCACGGCGTAGTAGACCCAGGACGCCCGGCGCTGTGAGGTCAGCAATCCGGCGTCGCGTAGCACCTTCAGGTGGTGCGACACCGTCGGCTGCGACACGTCCACACCCGCGGAGATGTCACACACGCACGCCTCACCGCCGGCGTGGCTGGCCACCGAGCTGAGCAACTGCAGCCGTATCGGATCCGAGAGGGCTTTGAACTTGGCTGCCATCGCCACGGCCGCTTGCATGGTCAGCGGCTCGGCCACCAATGGGACAACCCGACAGGGGTCCGGGTCTCGATTCGACATCCGTCGATATTGACAGTGATCCAATCCGGAGCGCAAGCGAACTCCTGGTGAACGTCGCTCCCGAGGAGCCGTACAGGAGCCTCAGCGACAGCAGTTGGGATCAAGCACCACACAAAGCGCGGCGAGGGAGTCCGGGCTGGGGCGGTGGTAGACGTTCATCCCGCGACGATCCGATTCGACCAGGCCGGCGTTGCGTAACTGACTGAGGTGGTGGCTGATCGTCGACTCGCTCAGGCCGAGGGCTTTGGCGAGGTCGCCACTGTTGTGGTCTCCGGCCGCCGCGCTCAACAGCAGGGACATCATCTTGACCCGGGTCGGGTCGGCCAGCGCCTTCAGGCGCAGCGCGATCTGCAGGGCGTCGTCGTCGCTCATCGGTCCGGAAGCCATCGGTGCGCAGCAGACGGGGGCGGAGATCTCGACCGCGGGCAGCGTCTTGGGCATGAGCACCATGCTGCCAGGAATCTTGACATATATCAAAGAGGTGGCATTGTGGAGTCCGGGAAGTTAGATATATGTCGCAGGAGTTGGAGGATCATCCCGTGTCCAGAGCTCAGCTCGCCCTCAACGTCGACAACCTCGACGAGGCGATCACCTTCTATTCCAAGCTGTTCAACACCAAGCCGGCCAAGATCAAACCGGGTTACGCCAACTTCGCGATCGCGCAGCCGCCGCTGAAACTGGTGCTGCTGGAGAACCCGGGGCAGGGCGGCACCATCAACCACCTCGGCATCGAGGTCGAGTCCAGCGAGCAGGTGCACGCCGAGATCGCCCGCCTCACCGGCGAGGGTCTGTTCACCGATGAGGAGATCGGCACCACGTGTTGCTTCGCCACCCAGGACAAGGTGTGGGTGACCGGTCCGGCGGGGGAGAAGTGGGAGGTCTACACCGTGTTGGCCGACTCCGAGACGTTCGGCTCGAGCCCGCAGCACCTCGAGGCCCCGGCGGAGGCGGGGGGATGTTGTGGATAGGCCGCCGCGACCGGACTACTTGCGGCCGGCCCGCCTCAGCAGGTAGCTCAGCCAACGAACGTCAACCAACATGACATCGACGGTATGGCCCGAAGTCAAGGCCGCGGGCCGCCAACGCTAACGGGTCGCTGAGAAGTCTTGCCAGAGCCGGCGGCGGATCGCGCGGCCAAAATCGGACCAATCTGACTAGTCGATATAGTTCGAAATGGCGTAGGGTTACGGAAATGAAGACCGTCTCGAGCACCGACGCCAAGGCTCAACTCAATGCCCTTCTCGCGGAGGTGCAACGCACCGGATCGCCGGTCACCATCACCAGTCACGGTCGGCCGGTCGCCGTTCTTTCCCCCGTTCACCAGCGCCCGCGGATGTTCGGGCAACTGCCGGCGCTGACGGTGGGTGATGACTTCGACGAACCGCTCCCCGAGACCGAGGTCGCCGCATGGGAAGGAGACCCGGGTGGCAAAGTCGCCGGGGCCTGAGACTCGGCAGACGACGATACTGCTTGATACCCATACGTTGCTCTGGCTTGTAAGTGCACCCGATCAGGTGACCGATCAGGCGCGAGAGGCTATCGCGGACCCGTCACGAGAGGTGATGGTCTCAGCGGTCTCCGCGTGGGAAATTGCGATCAAAACCCGGCTTGGCCGCCTTGATGGAGAACCACTGCTGTCGGCGTGGCCGGATGTCCTCGCCGCGATGACGGTCACCGAATTGGCCATCGACGCGGCCGACGCGATCATGGCCGGCCGACTGCCATGGGATCACAGTGACCCGTTCGATCGGATGATCGTGGCCCAGGCGGCCCGCCGCGGCCTCACCATCGCCACCCGCGACGCGCTGATAATCGGAGCAGCGCTGACACCTACTTTGCGGGTGTGAGATGAAGCCCAGTCCCTGATCCGATCCGGCGTTTTAGTGACCGTGCCCGCTATGCGCACCGTTGTCGGTCGGCTGCGGGCCGCGCGCCGCGGGCGCCGGGATCTGCAGCGTGATGACGTCGGTGGGTGCCGCGGCCGGTGCGCGCGCTGAATAGCTGATGCCGTTGGGTCCGGTTCCCACCGGAATGGGTGTCGAGGCCGCCATCCTGGACAGGTCGATCGGGGTGACGGTGTCGGCGTAGCTGTTGGTCACCCAGGCCCAGGTGCCGGCGGCGTCGATCACCACACCGTGCGGTCCGGCGCCGGTGGTCACGGTGGCGCGACTCGTCATCTCCGCGGTGTCGATCACCGAGACCGTGTCGCCCGGCATCGCCCGGGTGCCCTGGTTCGCCGAGAGCACGGTCTTCTCGTCCGGTGTCAGATACACCTGCACCGGGGAGTGGGGTACCGGTGCGCTGCCCACCACCCGGCGTTGGGAGAGATCGACTTTCACGATGCTGGGCGGTTCAGAGATTCCGGTATAGGCATACGTCCCGTCAGCGCTCACCGCGACTTGAGCGGGACCTGTGCCCACCGGCACCGTGCCGATGTACCGGTCGGTGGCCGGGTCGATCAGGTCGAGCGCGCCCGCGCTGGTGTTGGCGACGACGATCATCGACCCGCCGGCGGCCGGCCGCAGTCCATGCGGCATTCCGTTGACGGTGATGCGCCCGAGGGGTGAGAGGTCCGGCGCCTGGTAGACCGAGACGGTGCCGTCGCCGGAGTTGGTGACGTAGACCTTGCCGGCGCTGTTGACCGCGTACACCACCGAACCATCACGACCCACCTGAACGTTGTGCGGTGCCGTGATCCCGGTGAGCAGCGGATCGGCGCCGCAGGGCGCCGCGGCGGAATTGTGATGGGCGTTCTTTATCGAATCTTCACAGAACGGCTAGGGCAGCCCGGGTGGGTCACCGGGAGGCTGGTAGCCAGAAGCTTCATCGGAACGAAAGGGATGTTCAGTGAGCAAGTCAAAGACTGTGGTGATCGGGATGGCCGCATTGGCCGCAGTGGCCGCCATCGGCGCGTGTAGCAACTCGGCCACCAAAGAGGCGGCGCCGTCGGCCCTGTCGCAGACCCAGACCACGGCCTCGGCGCAAGCGGCCGCGCACAACAAGGCCGACATGATGTTCGCGCACATGATGATCCCGCACCATCAGCAGGCGATCGAGATGAGCGACATGGTCCTGGCCAAGCAGGGCATGGACCCGCGGGTGGTCGAGTTGGCCACGCAGATCAAGGACGCCCAGGGCCCGGAGATCGCGCAGATGCAGGGTTGGCTCGACGAGTGGAACATGGGCATGGGTGACATGCCCGGTCACGGCGACATGGGTGACATGCCCGGTCACGGCGGCATGGACGGTTCCGGCTCGATGATGCCGGGCATGGGTGGCATGGGCATGATGGACGGGATGTTGTCGCCGGCCGAGATGCAGGAACTGAAAGACGCCCAGGGTGTGGAGGCGGACAAGCTGTTCCTCGCCGGGATGATCAAGCACCACGAGGGTGCGATCACCATGGCGCAGAACGAGATCAAGAACGGCGAGTTCCCCGAGGCGATCGAACTGTCGAAGGCCATCGTGGAAAGCCAGCAGAAGGAGATCGACACCATGAACGAGATCCTGAAGACACTGTAGGAACTTCGATGTCGAAGATCCGCGATGCCGTCGAGCGGTACGGCTATGAACTGGTCGGTACGGCCTCGGGCTGAAGCGCTGTCGTCGGAACCGCCGCGCGGGCCGGCACTGTCACGGTGAAGGTCGTGCCGTGGCCGGGGCCGCGGCTGTCCACCCGAATCTGGCCGTCGTGTGCCTCGGCCAGCGCCTTGGCGATGGCGAGGCCGATTCCCGAGCCCCCGCGCCGGCGATCGCGGGCGGTGTCGGCGCGGTAGAACCGCTCGAAGAGGTGCGGCAGGTGCTCGGCGCCGATGCCCTCACCGTCATCGGTGACGGTGAACGTCACCTCGTCGCCGTCTCCGCCGGCGGTGAGGGTGACGTGCCCGCCGGCCGGTGTGTGGCGCAGTGCGTTATCGAGCAGGTTGCCCAACACCTGAGCCAGCCGCTGACCGTCGGCCCATAGCCGGCCGGACTGGGCGACGCAGGTGTCCAGCGTGACGCCCTTGTCGCGGTAGCGATCGGCGACCGTGGCGCAGACCGTGGCCACCAGTTCACCGGGGTCCACCCAGTGCGGCGTGATGGCGGCATGCGCCTCCTCGGCTTGGGCCAGGGCGGCGGCGTCGGCGGCGAAGCGCACCAGTCGGCCGGTCTGCTCGCGCAGCATCGCGATGGTCCGCGGGTCGAGGGTCTTCACCCCGTCCTCGACGGCTTCCAGGTAGGCCTCCAACACCGACACCGGGGTGCGGATCTCATGGGCGAGGTCACTGAACAACTGGCGGCGGGTCGATTCCACGGTCTGCAGGCGTTCGGCCATCCGGTTGAATGCCATTGCCAGACCGTCGAACTCGTCGCCGAGTTGCGGATTGGCGACCCTGATGTCGTAGTGACCTTCGGCCACCGCCGACGCGGCGGCGGATACTTCGGCGACCGAGCGCTGCAGGCGGCGACTGAGGTAGGCGGTGACCACGAACGCGGTCAGGGCGGCCACCGTGATCGCCATCGCGATGGATAACGCCGTGGCGTGCTGATAGGCCTGCTCGGCGTGGAACTGCTCGTTGGAATCGTGCGCAACGCCGGCCTGGTGGAGGTGATCGCGGAACAGCGGCGGCCCCACCACCAGGGCCACCACCCAGGTGGTGACTCCGCCGGCGATGAGAACCAGCGTCTGCGCCAGCAGAAGCCGGCGGCGCATGCCCAGGCCGGTGGACGCGCTCACTGCCCGCTGCCCATCCGGTAGCCCACGCCGCGCACGGTGTGCAGGAACCGCGCGTCGGCGGGGTCGTCGCCGAGTTTTCGGCGCACGTGACCGACGTGCACGTCGACGAGGTGATCGTTGCCCACCCATGGCTCTCCCCAGACCGCGTCGATCAACTGTCGGCGGCTCCACACCACCCCGGGGCGCGAGGACAGTGCGGCGAGGATGTCGAACTCGGTGCGGGTCAGGGCGATCGGCTCACCGTCGAGGAACGCCTCCCGGCCGGCGATGTCGATCGACAGTGACCCGAAGACCCGCGGTGGATCTTCGCCGCCCCCGTGGGGCACGGGTGCGGCGACCGAGCGGGGTCGGCGCAGCATCGCCCGGATCCGGGCGACCAACTCCCGGGGGCTGAACGGCTTGGTCAGGTAGTCATCGGCCCCGACGGTCAGGCCGACGATGGTGTCGACCTCGCTGTCGCGGGCGGTCAGCATCACCACGTAGGCGTCGGAGAAGGTGCGCAGTTGCCGGCAGACCTCCAGGCCGTCGATCCCGGGCAGGCCCAGATCCAGGACCACGACGTCAGGGTCGACCTCCCGGGCGGCGGTGAGCGCCTCGGCCCCGGAGTGACACACCGTGACCTCGAAGTGATCGCGTCGCAGGTAGCTGGCGACGACGTCGGCCAGGGCCGCTTCATCGTCGACCACCAGGGCGCGGTAGCCGGGGGCGGGACCGCTCGGCGTGATCCCCGTTATGACGTCCATGTCTTCATCGTGCCGTGCCGCGGCGACACGTCACCGTCTTGAGCGAATCTTCACACAACGAACACCGAAGGGCCGGGGGCGCAGGCGCAGCCCGAATCCCCGGAGCAACTTCTGGCGATGCGATTCGCCCGCGGCGAGATCGACGAGGGCGAGTACCAGCAGCGGCTGGTCGTCCTGCGTTCAACCGGGCAGCGGTGATCAGAAGGATCGCGGCGCAGGATCCCGATGCCGCTCAAGTTACGAGGACGCACAAGCCGTGGTCAGGACTCCTGTTCGTAGAGCGCGGGTAAGAAAGTGGCCAGGTGGGTCATCTCCTGCGAGCAGTGCACGAGCAGGGCACGCGCGTCGAGTTCGGTCAGCCCGACAAGGCGTTTGGCCACTGGTACGGCCGCTCGCAGCGGGGCTGATCGGGCCGCGAGGTAAGGCGCGCCCATCCAGAAACGCGACCGCATGATGCTGCCGCCGGGTACGGCCTCGATGTGGTGGGCGAGATAGCCGATGTCGACCGGAAGGTCCACCAGGCCGGTGCGGGCACACACCGCGGTGGCGTCCACGCCGGCGGCGACCGCGGCGTCCACCAGACCCAGTTCCTCTGGCCGGCGGAACTGGATGGCGCCGCGGATCATCGTGCTGCCTAAGTATTCGTCGACTTCGGACGTGTACCCGACGTAGCGGGCCCGGCCGGTGGAGCCCGAGGGCGGTGGCGAGGCCCATTGAGCGTGGACGTG
>JBFYOQ010000098.1:0-7386 GCA_041303735.1 Mycobacterium sp. | reverse complement strand
TGAAACACGACGCCCCGCCCGCCTCGCAGGCCGCCGTGATCGGCTCGATCCAGTTCGGCGGGTTCAGGTGCATCGTCGGCCACACCCACGGCGTCATGGCGGTGGAGCACACATCGATGCCGGCCCGCAGGAAACGGCCCATCAACTCGATGTTGGCGTCGGCCTGCGCCGCGGTCGGGCCATAGTGCACCAGCGCGTCCGGCTTGAGCGCGATCAGCGCGTCGATATCGTCGGTCGCGGCGATGCCGACCGCCTCGGGCAGCCCGCAGATCTCGCCGACATCCCGTCCGACCTTGTCGGGGTTGCTCACCCCGACGCCCACGAGTTCGAAACCCGGATGTTTGAGGATCTCGGGGATCACCATCCGGCCGACGAAACCGGTTCCGTAGACGACGACGCGCTTGGGCCGATCAGCTGTCATATCAGTGAGCCTCCTTGGCACGCAGCGCATACCGGCGCTCAGCATAGGCGAGATCGTCGCGCCACAGTCGCGCGGCGCCGAGCTTCATCAACGGCCGCAGCAGCGGCGCGACGCGCAGCGACTGCTGGAATCCGGCGCGTTCGGAGGTCGCGATGACGGCCTCGATCACCGCGGTGCGAGGCCGGCCGTCAGAGCCGGTTCCGATGGGTGTGGCGTGCGTTTCGACCACGCTGCCCGCTGCATCTCCTTCGAGGATGTGCATCACGATCGTGCGCGGCTCGGGGACGGTGAACTCGGCCAGGACCGGCATGCCGAGGCGGCCGAAGTGGAACGTCACGGCGGTGGTGAAGACGTCGGCATCGTCGTCGGCGTCGACCGGTGGGGCGCGCAGCACCTCCAGTTGGGCGAACGAATACGGGTGGAACCAGGCGCCGTGCCACGGGTCGAGCCGGTTGGCGATGATGTCGCTGGGCTCGCACACACCCTCGAGTCGGGCGACCGCGGCCAGTCGTGGGCCGGCCGGTCGCGCGGGCAGCACCGGGGCGTCCAACGGTTCCTCCCCACCGAGGCGGTCCAGCCGCACCCACACCAGCACACCGTCGTCGTGGGCGGGATAGGGCTTCCAGCCGAACTCGCGGCCGCCCTCCAGCCGCAGCCCGTGCCAGGGACAGATCAACCCGCCGCACGCCACGGTGCCGGTCGCCAGGTCCGCGCCCATATGCGGACACGTTGCCGGGCCGACGTGCAGGCTGCCCTGTTGATCGCGCCACGCCACGATCTCGACATCGCCCACCGTGGTCCCGAACGGGCGGTCATCGCGGACGTCGGTGCTCGCGGCGAACACATACCAGTTGCCGCTGGGCCGCTTCAGTGCCCGCTGCAGGGCGGCGTCGATGATCGCGGGTTCGGCCTGCTGATAGGTCGGGGTTTGGGCGGCCCAGTCGGTCTTCGGAAGGATTTGCAGCGGCGAGTCTTTCGGTAAGCGGTCGGCCAGCAGTGACCACAGACTCATCTCGCGCGCACGCCTTTCTCCGCAAGCTTCCGCAGGACCGGCGAGCGGCCCTGCACCGGGACGGTGTGCAGGGTGTGCCCGCGCACTCCCCACGCCGCCAGCAGCCGATTGGCCGCCGACCAGCCGGTGGTGGCGGCGCGTTCCATCAAGGCTACCGGCAGGTCGATCCGGATTCCGTCGCCGGCGAGCATCAGCCCGGGCATCGGCGTGTCCACTGTGGGACGGTTCGCGAAGGAGCCCGGGGAGAACAGCGGGCAGTCCTGCTTGATCAGAATCCGCTCGGCCACGATCCCCGCGCTCGCGGTTTCCGGATAGAGCTCATGCAGGCGCGCCAGCATCTTCTCGCGCAGACCGTCGAGTGGCGGCGGGTCCGCTGAGCCGAATGGCGGTGGGTCCACCGGGGCCGAGTAGGAGTGCACCTCGACCACCGAACCGCCGTGGTCGCGTGCCCACAGTGCGGCCTGGCGCTCGTAGTTGCTCACCACGCTGATGTTGTCCACCGGTTCCAGACCACCGGTGCCGAGGAAGTCGGGGCGTCCGGGCTCCACCGGGGTGTCCAGCCACAGCCGCTGCACCACGAACGGCGGGGCCACTTGCATTTCGGCGATGCGTCCGCGCCAGTGGGCGTCACCGAGGTCAGGTGAGGCGGCGATGATCCGCTGCAGCCCGCCGACGTCGGTGGCCAGCACCACCGCGTCGGCGTCGATGACACCGCCGGCGCCGGTGTGGACCTGGAATTTCCTGGACCCGCCGCTGGTCACCGAATCCACCGACGTCGACGTGTGGAACACCACGCCGGCGGCGCGCAGGTAATCGCCCAGCGGGTTCCACAGCGCGGTGTCGAAGTTGGAGTCGGCCACATCGAAGACCAGACCCTCGTTGGAACCCAGGAAGTAGATGTGGAACATGGCCGCCAACTCCGCCGCCGAGAGCCGATCGGGCCGGGCGAAGAAGCTGCGGGCGAACACCTCGAAGGCGAGGTGGCGGGCGGCGACGGGGAAGTTGATGTCGGTCAGGAAGGTGTCGGCATCGGTGTCGTCGAGAATGTCGTAGATGCCGGGCACCGACACCGCCGCCAGCGGGGCGGCGGCCTTGGCGTCGATGCGTACCAGGTCGCGGAAGCGGAACGTCGGACTGCGCAACGCGAACACCAGGGCGTTCCACGGTGGAGTCTGGGGCAGCCCGCGGAAGGTGTCCCGTCGTCCCTCGCCGTCGACGAGCGGATAGTCCTCCACAGCCCGCAGTCGTTCCAGGTTCGGATCGCTGCGGCGCAGCATCGCCCGCAGGTTGTAGTACTGGCGGAAGAAGGCGTGGAAGCCGCGGTTGTTCGTGGTCTCGGTGCCGTCGTCGAGGGTTTCGTTCCAGCCCGCCACCCGGCCGCCGAGGTTCGGCTCACGCTCAATCACCTCGACGGTGACACCACGCTCGGCCAGTCCGGTGGCCGCGGCCAGCCCGGCGATACCGGCACCGACGACGACCACATGGGGTACCGCGGGCAGGGCCTCGGCACTGGGCAGCCCAGGCGCAGCGGGGTGCGCGACGCGGCGGGGATCCTTCATCGGGCTCCTTCTTCCGGTGCGCTCCCCAGGAAGGTGTGCACGATGTTGCGCTGCCAGCCGGGCATCGTCTCGCTGTGCACCCCGGTGAAACCGGCTGTGACCAAACGGCGTTGGAAGTCCGCGGCGCCGTCGAACGTGTTCACGCTGCGCCACAGGTGTCGATACAGCGTGCTGTCGCCGGTCTGCACCCGCCCGGACGGGATGATGATCGACCAGCAGACCGCGTTCCAGATCGCCTGCGCCGCGCGGGAGTCGCGCACCGAGTACTCGTGTACCGCCAGCGTCGCACCGGGGCGCAGCAGCTCGCGGAACCGGCGCAACTGGGCATCGGGGTCGGCGAGATTGCGCAGCAGATAGGCCGCCAGGATGCCATCGAAGGGGCCGTCCACCCCGGCGTCGGCGAGTTTCTCGATCGGGGTGTGCACGAACCGCACCGAGTCCGGCCACGACTTTGCGGCGGCCTGCTCCAGCATGCCGGCCGAGGCGTCGACCGCCACGATCTGCGCATGCGGGGCCGCCTCGAGCAGCGCGGCGGTGGAGGCACCGGTGCCGCAGCCGGCATCGAGCAGGCGCATGCCCCGGCCGCCGTCGGCAATCCTCATCCGTCGCGCGGAGATCCGCAGATGACTGTGGTAGCCGGGGTTGGCGCCGACCAGGCGGTCATAGGCCTGCGCGCCGACATCGAAGGCGCCGGGCACCTCGGTCTTCGGCAGCCCGTCATGACCCACACTCACGGTTGACGCTCCTCTTTGCGCTGTCCCTGCTTCACCCATAGCAATAGCACGGCCGTCACCAGCGCCCAGCCGAAGAGGAAGTCCTCCACCGGAATGTCCCACGGGAAGCGCACGCCGGAGGTGTGCTTCTCGTTGTAGAGCACGATCGGGGCGGACAGTTTGGTCAACCACCCGTCGATCGGTACCTGGAATCCCAGCACGATCGCCATCGTCAACCAGAACCCGAGCCGGCGGAACAGGCCTGTGCGCAACACCTTCACCTCAAGCAGACACACCGCGATCACCGAGATGATGGCGGGCAGCGTGTAGCCGAGGCCGTTCACCGCACGCTCCATTCGGGCGCCTTCGCCCTCCACCGGGACAGCATCCCGAGGATCGTGGTCACCGCGTTGTAGGTCAGCAGGCCGCACAACGGGATCACGACGAAGAACAGGAGCTCCTCCAGTGGCATGAAGGGCACATCGATACCGCTGACGTAGCGCGGGTTGTAACTCCACACGTGCAGCGAGATGGCGATCGCATCCCAGACCAGGAAGATCGTCACCACCGGCGTCATCGCGCGCAACAGACGTACCGGCTGGCGGTAGACGCCCTCGCCGAAGAGTTCCAGCGGCGCGGTGATCAGCACGCACCCGGCGAGGATCAGCAGGTACTGCCAGGTGTCGTCGAGTCCCAACAGACCCATCAGGCGGCGCCCTGGGTTATCGAACCTCTCGGGCCGGGGCGTGACCGGCGGGCCCGCTTGGCCCGGATCAGCCCACTGGTGAACACCTGCAGCCGGCGGCCGACGCCCACCGACGCCCGCTGGCTGAAGACGGCGAAGTCGATGGCTTCGATGCGGTCGAGGATCTCCGAGTACAGCGTGAAGGCGGCCGTCACACACGGCCGTGACTCCGGGGCCAGCAGTGCGATGCCCTTATAGGCGGTGCGGTAGATGGCGCGGGTGGTGGCGTGCTGGTCCTCCAGCGCCTGCCGGACCCGCGGATCGGTGCGGCGGTTGTCGTGGCACCACTGCAGCAGCGCCCGGTCCACGCCGAACGCGGCCAGTTCGTCGGCCGGCAGGTAGACCCGGTTGCGCTCCAAATCCTCGTTGATGTCGCGTAGGAAGTTGGTCAGCTGAAAGGCCTGACCGAGCGCCTCGGCGTAGGGCTCGGCGTCGGCCAGCGGTCCGACGGTGCCGAGGATCGGCAGCATCTGCAGGCCGATCACCTCGGCGGAGCCGCGCACGTAGCGGTCCAGCGCGGCCCGGTCCGGGTAGTCGGTGACGGTCAGGTCCATCCGCATCGACGTCAGGAAGTCGTCGAAGAGGTTCAGCGGGATGCGGTACTTGCGAGCGGTGTGCAGCACCGCCGGCAGCACCGGCTCGCTGCCGTCGTCGGCGCCGTCGAAGAATTTCGCCGCCAACCGTTCCAGGCGCGCCTCGCGGTCGGCAACGGGCGCGTCCGACTGCAGGTCGTCGAGGATGTCGTCGGCGTAGCGGGCGAATCCGTAGAGCGCGTGCACGGCCGGACGCTGCGACGGTGCCAGCAGCCGGGTGGCCAGGAAGTAGGTGCGCCCGTGCTCGGCGTTGAGTTGGCGGCAGTAACGGAAGGACTCGCGCAGCCCTTCGTCATCGATGCCGGCGGCGCCCAACTCGGTGTTGATCACGCCTGCACCTGCTTGGGCGAACTGGTGATGGTCCGCCGGGTGGAGGGATCGTCGAGTCCGCCGGTGATGCGCTGGGCGGCCAGCCGACCGGACAGCAGCGCGGTGGGAACACCGACCCCGGGGACCGTCGAGCCACCGGCCAGCACGGCGTTGTCGACGCCGCGCACCAGATTGGCCGGCCGGAACGGTCCGGTCTGCGAGAAGGTGTGCGCCAGCGCGAACGGCGAACCCGCCATCATGCCCTGACGCGCCCAGTCCGCCGGGGTGACGACGTCGAGGATGTCGGCGTCGCGATCCAGGCCGGGCATCAGGCGCTCGGCGGCCCTCGCCAGCATCGTGCGGGCGTAGGTATCGCCCTCGGCCGCCCAATTGATCTTGCCCACATCGAGATTCGGGCAGGGCGCCAGCACGAAGAGCAGGTCGCGCCCGGGTGGGGCCAGGGTCGGATCCGTCGCCGTCGGCATCGTGACCAGAAGCGACGGATCGCTCATGAGCACGCCGTCATCGATGATCTCGTCGAAGGTCGTCGCCCAGTTATTGCCGAAGCTGATGTTGTGGTGCTCCAGCGCACCGTTGACCGCCGGCACACCCACGTGCATGACGACCGCCGACGGGGAGGGGCGGTACTTGATCGGGCGCCGCGGCGTGCGGCCGAGCAACTGGTAGGTCAGCGGCAAATCGGTGGTGAGGACCACCGCGTCGCAGGCGATCCGGTCGCCGGAGTCGGTGCACACCGCCGTCACCCGGGAGCCGGATCGCTCCAGCTTCGTCACGGTGGATGAGTAGCGGAACTGCACACCGGCGTCGGTGGCCGCCTTGGCCATCGCCTCCGGAACGGCCCGCATGCCGCCGCGCGGGAAGTACACCCCGGCGATGGTGTCCATGTAGGCGATCACCGCGTAGGCGGCCAGCGCTTTCTGCGGCGGCACACCGGCATAGAGCGCCTGGAAAGTGAAGATCCGTTGCAGGCGCTTATCGGTGATGAAGCGGCTGACCATCTTCTCCCAGCCGCGGAAGCCGCCGATGGCCGCCAGGCGTGCCAGTTGCGGGGTGAGCAGCGACAGCGGCGAGGAGAAGTTGGATCCGATGAACCCGTCGATCTCCAGCTTGTACAACTCGGTGAGCCAGCTGCGCAGCCGCCAGTACCCGGCGACCTGATCTCCTCCGGAGAACTCCTCGATGGCCGCGGCCATCCGGTCGCCGTCGGCGAAGACATCCAGCGTGGCGCCGTCGGCGAAGGACGCCCGGTAGGCCGGCTCGGACGGCATGAGCTCGAGGTAGTCGCTCATCGTGGCGCCGATGGCGTCGAAGGCCTCCTCGATGATGTCGGGCATCGTCAGCACGGTCGCGCCGGTGTCGATGCGATACCCGCGGATGTCAGCCTGGCCGACCCGCCCGCCCGGGTAGCTGTACCGCTCGACGACGGTCACCGAGCGACCCTTGCCCGCAAGCTGCATCGCCGCGGACAGACCGGACAGACCGGCTCCCACCACGACGACGTGGTCGGTGTTCCCGGGGATAATGCGCATCACGTTCTCCTCTTGCCTCAGGTCATCCGGCTGGTGCACAGCGCGGCCATGGTGGCCAGCGCGGAGCGCATCGCGTCGTCGATCCGGTGGTCGTCGATGTGGTGCAGGGCGGCCGACACCCGCTCTGTGATCAGCTCTTCGATCCAGGCCGGCGCGCCGGTGGCCACGATCAGGGCACGCCAGTGGGCAATCGCCGACTCGTCGAGTTCCTCGGCGACCATCAGATCGCTGAGTTCTCGGCGAACCGACTCATCCGCCATACGGTGGGCGGCCACCACGACGCTGGTGGCCTTGCGCTCGGCGAGGTCTCCCCCGGCCGGCTTGCCGGTGACCTCGGGCGAGCCGAACACCCCGAGGATGTCGTCGCGCATCTGGAACGCTTCGCCGATCAGGCCGCCGTAGCCGCCCAGCGCCTCGAGCAGATCATCGCGTCCGGCCATCGCCGCACCGATCTCCAGCGGCCGGCGCACGGTGTAGTTACCCG
>JBFYOQ010000097.1:0-9167 GCA_041303735.1 Mycobacterium sp. | reverse complement strand
CGCACCGACAGGTCGAACCGGCGCCGCAGACTGATCACACCCATCGGCGTCTGCTGCCAGCCCAACTCCTCAAACCGTGCGCTCATGCCGTCTCCATCTCCACCGCAACCGGCGACTCCATCTCAGCCGCATCCGGCGTCCCAACCGTGATACTGGGTCCATGGCCGTCGCCTCGCCGGTATCGGATCGCCTCACGGTTGTCGCTCTACTGTTCCTGACCTTCGCCACCGGACTGGTGGACGCCATCAGTGTGCTGGTACTCGGGCATGTATTCGTCGCGAACATGACCGGCAACGTGATCTTCCTCGGGTTCTGGTTCGTCCCCCATTCGGGTATCGATCTCACCGCGGCGGCGGTGTCGTTCGTCAGCTTCCTGATCGGCGCCATAATCGGGGGCCGATTCGTCCGGCATCTGAAGCACGATCAGCGCTGGTGGCTCACGGTGGCGCTGGGCGCCGAGGTGGCGGCGCTGCTAACACTGGCCGGCCTGGCCGGCTCGGGCGTACTCGATTACCACGGTAGCGGCCGGCTGATCCTGATCACCGGGCTGGCGATCGTCTTCGGGGCCCAGTCCGTCGCCGCGCGGCAGTTCGGCATCCAGGAGTTGACCACCACCGTGCTGACGGCAACCATCGTCGGCATCGGCGCAGACAGCCGTCTGGCCGGTGGGACGGGACAGCGGGAGAAGTTGCGCTACTCGGTGGTGCTCACCATGTGTGGTGGCGCGGTCGTCGGCGCAACGTTGTCGAGGTTCGTCGTGGCGCCGGTGATCGCACTGGCCGCGCTCAGCGTGGCTGCCGGACTGATGGTCTTCCGGTATGGAGCGCCGCGTCAGGCGATAAGCTGAGACTCCTGAAGAAGTAACCACCGCGGGAGTCCGGGGCAACCGGTCTGAGAAGGCGACATAAGCCCGTCGCCGACCGCACAACCGTCCGGGTAATGCCGGGCAGGGAGCGTGCATCATGGTTGTGCTTTTCACCCTCTGGGGTTACGGCGTCACCCTCATCGAGGCTGCCTCGGTGATCCTGGCATTGGCCGCCATCGGCCTCGGCATCCAGGGGACCCGCTGGACCTGGCCGCTCTACTTCCTGTCGAGCCTGCTGTACGGGTGGCTGTTCGTGGAGTCCCACCTGTACGCCTCCGGGGCCGTGCAGATCGTCTTCATGGTCGCGGCGATCTGGGGCTGGTTCTCCTGGGGTCGCGAAGGGGCCCGCGTTCCGAGCCGGCTGACCACGACCGGGCGCCTGATCGGTGCCGCCGCGATCCTCGTCGCGTGGGCGGCGGTGGTGCCGGTGCTGCAGAGCGTCGGCGGCGCGGGCACCTGGGGGGATGCGTTCATGTTGGTCGGGTCGCTGGCCGGTCAGGTTCTCATGGTGCTGCAGAAGGTGGAGGCCTGGCCGGTGTGGATCGCGGTGAACACCGTGGGCACGGTGCTCTACGCCAGCCAGGGACTGTATTTCACGTCGTTGTTCTACACGGTTCTCATCGTCATGGCCGTGATCGGCTGGCGGCAGTGGTCCGCACGCGCCGCGAACCACACCGAGGCAGCGGCGCCCGCCCATGCCTGAGCCGGCGCGCCCGGGACTGATCTCCGTCGTGGGCGGGGAGTCCACCGGCAAGTCGACACTGGCCGCGGAGCTGGGGCTGCGACTGCCCGGCGTTGTCGTCTCCGAGGCCCTGCGGACCTGGGTCGGCGAACAGGGCCGGGTCCCCCTGCCCACCGAACAGACCGCCGTGATGGACGCTCACCGCCAGTCGGAGTTCTCAGCGCTGCGGCACGCGGAACAGACCGGAGCGTCCTGGGTGATCTCGGACAGCGGTCCGCTCATGACAGCGGTGTACAGCATTCAGTACTACGACGACGCGTCTCTGCTGCCTCGCGCACTGGAGTGGACGGCGCGCAGCACAAGCGTCCTGTGGTGCCAGGACGACTTTCCCTGGCAGCCCGATCCGCAGCGCGACGGATCGAAGGCCCGGGCCACCTCCCAGCAGATCCTCGCCGCGGTTTTCGCCGAGAACCCGCGGTTGCCGGTACTGGCGGTGCGCGGGTCGCTCGAGGAGCGCGTCGAGGCCGTTCTGAACGCGGTGGCTGCTGCGGCCCCTAAGGTGCGCTGACGGACTTCGATGTGGTTGCGGCGGCCAGGACTGCGTCATTGATCGCAGTCGGTGTAAGACCCACCATGACCTTCTGAACCCGGCTGGCGACGTCGAGAAGGTACCGGCTCTTGGGGCGTCTGGCGGTCAACGCGTGGTCGACGGCGTCGACGACCTTCTTCGGATCGGCGGCCATCTTCTGCATGCGGCCCGCGAGTTTGCGGGTGCCGGCCAGATGCGATGCGTAGAGCGAGCGGTGCTCCTCGGTGAGCTCCGCCACCATACGGTCGTGCTCGACGAGCACCCCGCCCCACATATCGGTGCGGATGGGTCCGGGTTCGACCAGTGAGACGCGGATTCCCCACGGCCGCAATTCCATCCGCAGCGAATCCGCCAGCGCTTCGAGTGCGAACTTCGAGGCGTTGTAGGCACCGGTTCCGGGTGTGGCGATCAATCCGCTGACCGAGGAAATGAAGACGATCCGGCCCTTGGCAGCGCGGATCTTCGGTAACACGGCCTGAGTCACGCCGATCTGAGCGACGACATTGACATCGAGCTGTCGCGACAGATCGTCGAGGGAGACTCCCTCCACGGGTCCGTTCACGATGATGCCGGCGTTGTTCACCACTGCGTCGAGCTGGGCGGGCAGTTGCGCGGCCAGTCCACTCAGGGACTCCCGGTCGGTGATGTCGAGCCGGGTGGGATGGACGCCGGGAATGCGCGAGAGTTCCTCCAGTGCGCCCTCCGAGCGCGCGGTGGCGTAGACCTCCCAGCCTTTGGCGCTCATGTGCTGGGTTATCGCCAGTCCGATACCCCTGCCCGCACCGGTCACCAATACTGAAGGCATGCGTCTTCTTCTTTCGTCTGTGCCGATACCGGAGAATCATTCCAGATGACCACGCTGCACGATGCCGTCGCACTGGCAAGCGCGGACAGCGGCTTGGCCGTGGTGTCGACGTTGCGAGCCGATCAGACCATTCAGGCCTCGTTGATCAACGCCGGAATACTCCCGCACCCCAAGACCGCCGAACCCGTGCTGGGCTTCGTCACCTATGGGCGGGTGAAGTTGTCCAACATGCGGGTGCGGCCCCAGGTGGCGGCGACCTTTCGCGCGGGGTGGCAGTGGGCGACGGTCGAGGGCACAGCCCAACTCGCCGGACCCGACGACACACCCGACTGGCTCAGCGGTCCCGATCGGCTGCGCCTGCTGCTGCGGGAGGTGTTCGTCGCGTGCGGCGGCAGCCACGACGACTGGAATGAGTACGACCGTGTGATGACCGAGCAGCGCCGCACGGCGGTGCTCATCACGCCGACCCGGATTTACGGCAACAGGACGACGTAATGGTGTCGGGATCGCGACTCGCCCGGGTCTGCGTGGCGGTGGCCGCCGTACTCAGCATCGCCGTCGCCGGTGCGTGCGGGCACGCGGCGCAGCCATCGTCCGACGTGCCGAACGCGGCCGCTCCCCCACCAATCGTTCCGGTGAGGATCCCATCGACTCCACCTGAAGCGGTGGTGCCCGCGGGTGATTTCACGCCCGTCGCCAACCTGGTGACCGCCGACATCGCCGCCCGTCGACTGCCCGGTGCCGTCGTCCAGGTCGGCCACGGCGGGAAGATCGTGTTCCGCGAGGCGTTCGGTGAGCGCAGGCTGGCAAGCGAGCCCGGGCTGGACGGAACGCCCGCGCCCGCTGAGCCGATGACGCAAGACACGATCTTCGACCTCGCGTCGATGTCGAAGATCATCGTGACGACGACTGCCGTGCTCCAACTGTATGAACAGGGCCACGTGGCGCTCGACGAGCCCGTCCAGACCTACCTGCCCGAGTTCAACATCGGCAACGATCCGCGGCGGGCCCAAGTCACACCGCGCATGCTGCTCACCCACAGCTCCGGCATCGGCGGCGACCTGAGCCGGCAGGGTCCGTGGGGGTTGGTGGCCGCCGATAGGGCGGACGGCATTCACCGTGCGCTCACCGCACCGTTGGAGTTCGCGCCCGGTGAGACCTTCCACTACTCCGACATCGGCTTCATCATCCTCGGCACGCTGGTCGAGACGATCACCGGCGAGCCCCTGGACGTCTACGCCCACGACAACATCTTCGCGCCGCTGGGTATGGCCGACACCGGTTACCTTCCCTCGTCCGGGGCGTGCGGGCCCTACCAAATCCTCGGCAACGCAATCGCTTTCGACCCGAGTGCTACCGAGGTCCGGGTCTGCCCGCCCGGCACGTGGAGCACCGAGGTGCTGGCCCGCGTGGCGCCGACGGCGCGCGATGAAGACACCCCCGGCATCAATCCGGATATCGGCCGTCTGCTGCGCGGCACCGTTCATGACCCAACCGCACGCCGGATGGGCGGAGTCGCCGGCAGCGCCGGGGTGTTCTCCACGGTGCAGGATCTCGGCAAGTACTCCCAGGGGCTGCTGGATCGCCTCGCCGGACGCCCTAGCGCATTCCCACTGAAGCAGTCGACGCTGGAAATGATGACGACACCGCAGCAGCCCGCGGCAGTGCGCGGGGGGATGCGCGGATTCGGCTGGGATATTGACACCTACCAATCCACGCCGCGCGGGGTGATCTTCCCGGTCGGCAGCTTCGGCCACACCGGCTTCACCGGGGTGACGATGTGGATGGACCCGGGTTCAGACACCTACGTGATCGTCCTTGCGAACGTGATCCATCAGCGCGGCGGACCCCCCGTGGTGACGCTGAGCGGCGATGTGGCGACCGCGGCGGCGCGGGCACTGCACCTGTACGGAAGTTGAACTATCGCGTTAGTGCATCGAGTCGTCGTCGCATCTCGGCCACTTCCCCGGCGTCGAGTCGTATGCAGCTGAGATCTTCGGCCATGGCGGGGTTGACGTAGTCCATCGCCGACGCGCATGTCGATCGGGCGGAGCTGTGGAACGCCGTCGCCCCGGTGAACTCCGCCAATTCGACGATGTTGGCGACCCTGACCCCGGAGCCCGGCATGATGGTGATCCGGTCACCGGCGGCCTCAACGAGCGCCCGCAGCATGTCCTTCCCTGCATCGGCGGTCGGACACAGGCCACTGGTGAGGATCCTGGTGCACCCCAGATCGATGATCTGCTCCAGGGATCGCATCGGATCCTGCACCCGGTCGAACGCCCGGTGAAATGTGACCTGCATCGAGCCGGCCTGATCGATCAGGGCGGCGCACCGCCGGGCATCGACGCTGCCGTCGCTCAGAAGCATTCCGATGACCACACCATCGCAACCCAGTTGCCGGCACTGCTCGATATCGGCGGTCATCGCGTCGAATTCGGAATCCGAATAGAGGAAGTCACCGCCCCTCGGGCGGATGATCGGGAACAGTTGGACCGACGTCGCTTGGCGTGCAGCGGAAATCGTCCCCCACGACGGGGTGGTGCCACCGTCATGCGGATTCGCGCACAGTTCGATTCGGTCGGCGCCGTACTGCTCGGCGATCAGGCATGAGGCCAGATCGAACCCGATGACTTCCAGTTCCATCACGGCATTATCGTTGGTGCTCTGGCCCGCGGTGCCCGGTGCTGTGAGAAAGGTTGCGGTCGATGATCCGTGCTGTATGGAACGGGGCGGTCCTCGCCGAATCGGCGGAGACCGTTCAACTCGAGGGCAACGACTACTTCCCGTCGGACACGCTCCACCGGGAGTTCCTCAGCGATAGCTCCACCACCACGGTGTGCCCGTGGAAGGGAACGGCGCACTACTACACCGTGACGGTGGACGGTCAGGTCAACCCGGACGCCGTGTGGTTCTACCCGGATCCGAGTTCCCGCGCGCAGCAGATCGCCAACCACGTCGCGTTCTGGAAGGGCGTGCGAATCGAGCGGGACTAACGCCCCGGCGTACGGCGCGGGTATCTAAGCTGCTGCCATGCCTCGAATCACCGTTATCTTCTCGCTCATCTACATCGCCCTCGGCCTCGGCGGCTATTTCCTGACCGGAGCCGTTCACACGACCGCCCTGATACCGGCCATCATCGGCGTTGTTCTGCTGGTCCTCGGCCTGCTCGGCAGCAAAGAGAAGCTGCGTATGCACGTCATGCACGCCGCCCTGCTGATCGGTCTGCTGGCCCTGTTGGGCACCGCCAGCTCGCTGCTGAAGCTGCCGGCGGCATTCGACGGCACCGCGGCGCGCCCGGAGGCGGTCTTCGCTCAGGCGGCCACCGCCGTCCTGTCCGTGGTTTACCTGGCCCTGGGTGTGCGGTCCTTCATCGCCGCCCGGCGCGCCCGCACCGCCTGAGCCCGGCTGCTCCCCCTTCTCCCCCGAACCCATGTCGGTCACCGAACCGATCGGCCCACCGGAGACGGCCTTCGCCGTCGCGGTGGACAGCGTCCGCCGCGGCGAGCAAAGCGTCGAGGCAGCCGTTGCGGACCTGATCGGTGCGATGACCGAGCGTGAGCTGCTGTGGCTTCTCGACGGTGACCTGACGATTCTGCGCGGCGTGCGCGAGATGTCCGAGCGGTACAACAAGGTGCCGTTCGAAGCCGGCCGCATCGATCGGCTCGGCATCCCCGGCATCCGGTTCACCGACGGCCCGCGCGGGGTGGCGCTGGGCTCCTCCACGGCATTTCCGGTCGCTATCGCCCGGGCTGCGAGCTGGGATCCCGACCTCGAATGCGCGGTGGCCGACGTGATCGGCGCCGAGGCGCGCGCGCAGGGCGCCAACCTGTGGGCCGGGATCTGCATCAACCTCGCCTACGCCCCCGGCTGGGGGCGGGCCCAGGAGTCCTACGGCGAGGACCCGGTGCTGCTGGGTGCGATGGGAGCCGCCTCGGTTGAGGGCGTCAACCCCTGGGTGATGTCGTGCGTGAAGCACTTCGCGCTCAATTCGATGGAGGAGGCACGGTTTCGGGTCGATGTGCGGGTCGCCGAGGACGTCCTGCGTGAGGTGTACCTGCCGCACTTCCGCGCCGTCGTCGACGCCGGCGTGGATTGCGTGATGAGCGCCTACAACTCGGTGAACGGATCGTGGGCCGGGGAGAACCGGCATCTGCTCACCGACATCCTGCGCGACGACTGGGGCTTCACCGGGTTCGTGCTGACGGATTTCATCTGGGGATTGCGCGACCCGGTGGGCTCGGTGGCCGCCGGTCAGGATCTGGAGATGCCGTTTCGCCAACAACGCGCCGCCACATTGCCGGCGGCCCTGGCGGACGGAAGCCTGAAGCGCGCCGACGTCGAACGGGCGGCGGCCCGCCAACTCAATGCCCAGATCCGGCTCGCGCTGCGCGTCCGCCCGACGCCACCAGCCGATGCGGTGGCCGCCGCAGAACACCGTCACTTGGCGCGGAACGTGGCATGCCGCGGCGCGGTGTTGCTGCGCAACCAAGTGACCGACGGAACACCGGCCCTGCCGTTGGTGGCCGAGGCGCTGTCGCGGGTGGCGTTGCTCGGGCGGCTCGCCGACCGACCCAACCAGGGCGACATCGGCTCATCAATGGTGAGCCCCCCGTCATCGGTCACAATTCTCGACGGGCTACGGGAACGGCTGGGGTCCAAGCTGATTCACCTCGGTGGCTCTGACCCGGCAGCGGCTGCGGCGGCCGCACGCGGTGCCGATGCCGCAGTGATCGTGGTGGGACTGTCGTCGGTGGACGAAGGCGAGTCGATGATAGGGGTCGACACCGCCTCGACGCAGTTGCTCGGCGGCATCGTCCGATTCCGGCCGCTTGCTGCCGTGCTGGTTCGGGTGGCAGCCCAGGTCGCCAAGCTCAAGAAGTTCGGCGGTGACCGGCGCGACCTCCGGCTGCGCGCGCAGGACGTCGCGCTCATCGAAGCGGTGGCGAAGGTCAATGCGCGCACCGTGGTGGTGGTGATCGGCGGTGGGACGATCGTGGTCGACCCGTGGGACGCCGGCGTCGCTGCGGTGTTGCTGGCGTGGTATCCGGGCATGGAGGGCGGTCATGCGATCGCCGATGTTCTGCTCGGGGACGCCGAACCCGCCGGCCGGTTACCGGTGGCGATCCCGCACCAGCAGCGCGATCTGCCGCAAGTGGATTGGAACGCCACCACCGTCACCTACGACCGGTGGTGGGGGCAACGCAAGCTCGACCGCGACGGTGTATCGGCCGCCTATCCACTCGGATTCGGTTTGGGTTATACGACTTTCAGCGTGACGGATCTGAACGTCGGCCGACTCGACGGAGAGAGCTTCAGCGCGTCGATCACCGTCGCCAATACCGGGGACCGTCCCGGCCGACACGTCGTCCAGATCTATGCCCTGGTACCGGCCGATACGGGGCGGCCGGTACATCACCTCGTCGGCTTCCGGTCGGTGCCCCTGGATGCGGGCACCAGCGAGCGGGTCGTCGTCGAGTGCTCGATCCGTCCCGTACAGCGTTGGACCGGTGATGGTTTCGCGCCGCCAACCGGTGATGTCACCATCCGGGCCGGCTCGTACGCCGGTGACCCGGCAGCAGTCGATGGGGTCCTCAGTCCACGGCGGGCGGCGGCAGGCGGCCCATGACGGTGGGTGTCCCGTCCTCGATCCTGACGATCACTCCCTCGCCCTCACTCGGACTGATGCCGGTCAGGGCGGTGATGTTCACCTGATGGGTGACGGCCACCAGGACGCCGGGCCCGGTCCAGCTCCACAGCGTGTCGAGTGCTCGTGCTGTGGTCTGCGGCTCATCGGCTGAGTTGGCGAAGAAGGAGTTGAATGCAGGGTCGGTCTGCACCCTTCCGGGGAAGGCCAATTCGGCCGTCTCCCGGGCCCGGCACCACTGCGACGACAGAACACGTCCGACCGCGATGGCGCGCGCGCGGAATTCCTGGCCGATAGCGCGGGCCTGCGCCCTGCCACGCTCATTGAGGTTGCGTTGCGTGGCGCAATCACCGAGCGAGAATCCCGCGGGATCGCCGGACCCCGGGGCGTTGGCGTGCCGGAACAGCACGATCGCGCGGGGTCCGCTCAGCAGCTCCCACTGTCCTTGCGAGGCGGCGGCAGGTACGACGACAAACAGAAGTGGCGACAACAAGATGAGCAGCCGACGGGCGAGCACACCTGATGGTAGGGCGCTCAGGCTCAGGCGCTCAGTGCACCGAGATGTGCACGTGGTCGTAG
>JBFYOQ010000096.1:0-3373 GCA_041303735.1 Mycobacterium sp. | reverse complement strand
TCGCTGCAGACACTGCTGCGCGACGCCCAGGTACAGAACACCCTCGGCCGGTCGGCCGGCCTTGCGGTTGTCGGACTGCTGCGGGACTCGGGCATCGACAATGCCTTTATCCACGGGGTTGCCCAGCAGATGACGGGGGCGGCGGTCACCTCCCTGCTGGCTGACCGGGCGGCCTTGAGTCTGGCGGGTCGCGCCGCCATCGAGGTGCTGCGCGGCACCGCCGTCAGCGACGTCACCGACATCGTGGTGGACTATGTCATCCGCTACCCGGCCCTGCAGATGGCGCTGGGCACGGCGGTGGGCCAGGCCGTCGGCTCGCTGTTCGGTGACAACCTGTTCGGCGTGATCGTGGCCCAGGTGACCGGCGGCGCCGCCACGCTCGTCATCGGACTGGCGGCCGGCGTCGCGCAACTCTTCGGCGCTCCCGCGGCGGCCGACCCCCTCTATCTGATGCAGACCGTCGTCCCGGAACCGGCGGCCGCCCAGGCCCGGCTGGTGCTCACCGGGATGTCGGTGACCTCCGCAGTGGATCTCCAGATGATCGTCCCCGGCGCCGGTACCACCGGGACGCCGATGCTGGTCTCCTTCCGGTTCCCGCTCGAGCGGCTGATGCCGGCTACGCAGCCTGCGCGGGTTGCTGGCGTCGGTAAGGCGGAGCGGGCCATGCTGTAGTCGATGACCCGGACCTCGGCGCGCGTGATCCTGCTCGACGAGCGCGGTGCGGTGCTGCTGTTCTGCGGCTCCGACCCGGCTATCACCGACGGCACCGCACCGCGGTGGTGGTTCACCATCGGCGGCGAAGCCGTAGCGGGGGAGCCGCTGGCCGCCGCCGCCGCGCGGGAACTGGCCGAGGAGACCGGATTGCGCGTCGACGCGGGCGACATCGTCGGCCCGGTGTGGCAGCGGCAATCCGAGATCCATTTCAACGGTGCCGTCATGCACAGCGATGAGTTCTACTTCCTGCACCGCACCCGCCGGTTCGAACCCTCTACCGCCGGGCGCACGGAGCTGGAACTGCGCTACATCCACGGCCACCGCTGGTGCGATGCCGAGGCCATCGAGGAGCTGGTGAACGCCGGTCAGCGGGTCTACCCGGTGCAGCTGCGCGAGCTGCTGGGCGAAGCGCACACGTTGGCTGACCGGTCCGCTGCTGAGACCCCCGCCACACCCCGGCCTATTCACTGAACAGCGGGGATCAGTAGCTCCGAACGGCCCACTAGACTGGATTCGTCCCAGACGAGGCAGCCCCCCGTCCCTGATGAAGGAGACACAGTGGATACCGCAGCCAACGGTTCGCCCAGCCACGCTCAGACCGGTACCGCGCGGGTGAAGCGCGGGATGGCGGAGATGCTCAAGGGTGGGGTGATCATGGATGTCGTCACCCCGGAGCAGGCGCGGATCGCCGAGGCCGCGGGTGCGGTGGCGGTGATGGCGCTGGAGCGGGTGCCCGCCGACATCCGTGCCCAGGGCGGTGTGGCGCGGATGAGTGATCCGGATCTGATCGAGGGGATCATCGCCGCGGTCAGCATCCCGGTGATGGCCAAGGCGCGGATCGGGCATTTCGTCGAGGCGCAGATCCTGCAGAGCCTGGGGGTCGATTACGTCGACGAGTCGGAGGTGCTGACGCCTGCGGATTACACCCATCACATCGACAAGTGGAACTTCACGGTGCCGTTCGTGTGTGGGGCGACGAATCTGGGGGAGGCGTTGCGGCGGCTCACCGAGGGGGCGGCGATGATCCGCTCCAAGGGGGAGGCCGGCACCGGGGACGTGTCGAACGCGACGATGCACATGCGCACGATCGGTGGGGAGATCCGCCGGTTGACGTCGTTGTCCGAAGACGAATTGTTCGTCGCGGCCAAAGAGCTGGCGGCCCCGTATGACCTGGTGGTGGAGGTGGCCCGGTTGGGCCGGTTGCCGGTGACGTTGTTCACCGCGGGCGGCATCGCGACTCCGGGGGATGCGGCGATGATGATGCAGCTCGGGGCCGACGGGGTGTTCGTCGGGTCGGGGATCTTCAAGTCGGGGGATCCGGCGGCACGGGCGGCGGCGATCGTGAAGGCAACCACCTTCTACGACGACCCGGATGTGCTGGCCAAGGTGTCGCGCGGTCTGGGTGAGGCGATGGTCGGCATCAACGTCGCCGACATCCCGGTTCCACACAGGCTCGCCGAACGCGGCTGGTAACCAGCCCTCGATGGCGATTGAAGAGATCCTCGACCTGGAACAGCTCGAGGAGAACATCTACCGCGGTGGCGTCTACAACCCCGAGTCCGGTTACCTCTCAAGGACATTCGGTGGTCACATCGCCGGTCAGGCTTTGGTCTCCGCGGTGCGGACTGTCGACCCCGAATATCAGGTCCACTCGCTGCACGGCTACTTCCTGCGGCCTGGCGACGGGACGAAGCCGGCTGTCTATCTCGTCGACCGGCCCCGTGACGGCAGCTCCTTCTGTACCCGCCGGGTCAACGCCGTGCAGAACGGCGAGGTGATCTTCTCCATGGGCGCGTCATTCCAGATCGCCCAGGACGGCATCGAGCATCAGGACGAGATGCCCCCGGTCGTCGCGCCCGAGGATGTGGATCCGGACGCCGAAAACGGCATCGCGCAGTTCGCCGAGTGGGACATCCGCAGGGTCCCGCAGGACCAGGTGACCAGATTGCCCGGGAAGGTCTCCCAGCAGCAGGTGTGGTTCCGGCACCGCGACCCACTGCCTGATGATCCGCTGCTGCACATCTGCGCACTGGCCTATATGAGCGACCTGACCCTGCTGGGTTCGGCACAGGTGAGCCACCCCGAGGAGCGGCCCCATCTGCGGGTCGCCTCATTGGACCACGCGATGTGGTTCATGCGCCCGTTCCGCGCCGACGAATGGCTGCTGTACGACCAGAATTCGCCGTCCGCCTGCGGTGGCCGGGCGCTGACCCAGGGCCAGATCTACAACCAGCGCGGCGACATGGTCGCCGCCGTCGTGCAGGAGGGGCTGACCCGCTACGAGCGCGGCTACACCCCGCCCGGCCGGTGAGCGGTGCGAAAGTCGGCGTGCTGGCACTGCAAGGCGACACCCGCGAGCACCTCGCAGCACTGAGCGAGGCGGGCGCGCAGGTGTCCACGGTGCGCCGCCGCGCCGAACTCGACGCCGTCGACGCGCTGGTCATCCCGGGCGGTGAATCCACCACGATGAGCCTGCTGCTGTGCGAGTTCGACCTGCTCGAGCCACTGCGGCAGCGGCTCGCCGCCGGGATGCCCGCCTACGGGTCCTGCGCCGGGATGATCCTGCTCGCCAGCGAGATCCTCGACGCCGGCGAACCGGGACGCCAGGCACTGCCACTCGGGGCGATCGACATGACGGTGCGCCGCAACGCCTTCGGCC
>JBFYOQ010000095.1:0-19047 GCA_041303735.1 Mycobacterium sp. | reverse complement strand
GAGGCGACCATCTGTGCGGCGCTGGCGACCACTGCCTTCTGGAAGTTGTAGACCCGGTCGATCTTGTCCGGCACATCCAGGGCCCGCGCCAAGGCGGGGTCCTGGGTGGCCACGCCGGTGGGGCAGTGGTTGGTATGGCATTTCATCGCCTGAATACAGCCGACGGCGAACATCATTCCGCGCGCTGAGAGGGTGAAGTCGGCGCCCTGGATGATGCGTGTGACGATGTCGAAGCCGCTGGTGATCTTGCCGGACGCGCCGATCCGGATGTGCTGGCGAAGTCCGGTTCCGACCAGACAGTTCTGCACCAGCATCAAGCCCTCGGTCAGCGGCATGCCGACGTGGTCGACGAATTCCTGTGGTGCGGCGCCGGTTCCGCCCTCGGACCCGTCGACGATGATGAAGTCCGGTGTGATGCCCGTGTGCAACATCGCCTTGCACACGGACAGGAACTCGCTTCGGGCGCCGATGCAGAGCTTGAAACCGACCGGCTTGCCACCGGAGAGGCTGCGCAGTGTGGCGATGAAGTGCATCAGTTCCAGCGGGGTTCCGAAGGCGGTGTGGGCCGGGGGAGACACGATCGTCTGGCCCACCGGGACCCCGCGGGTGGCGGCGATCTCCGGGGTCACCTTGGGGCCGGGCAGCACGCCACCGAGTCCGGGCTTGGCGCCCTGGGACAGCTTGATCGAGATCGCCTTGACCGTCGGCAGCGCGGCCTTCTCGGCGAACTTCTCCGGGTCGAAGTGCCCGTCGGGGGTGCGGCAGCCGAAATAGCCGGAGCCGATCTCCCAGATCAGATCGCCGCCGTGCTTGAGGTGATAGGGGCTGATGGCGCCTTCGCCGCTGTCGTGGGCGAACCCGCCCCTGGCGGCACCGCCGTTGAGGGCCTCGATGGCATTGCCCGACAGTGCGCCGAAGCTCATCGCCGAGACATTGAGCAACGCGATGTCGTAGGGCTGTGTGCAGTCCGGGCCACCGAGTCGCACCCGGGGGGTGAGCTCGGTGGCGATTCGGGCGCGCAGCGAATGCCGGAGAAACTCGTACCCGACGGCGGTGACGTCGCGTTCGGTGCCGAACGGCTCATCGCCCTTGGTGCCCTTGGCCCGCCGGTAGATCGCGTCGCGGGTCTCCCGGTCGAAGGGGGCGCCGTCGGTGTTGGACTCGACGAAGTACTGGTAGATCTCCGGCCGGATCCGTTCGGCTATCCACCGGGCGTGGCCCAGGATCGGATAGGCCCGCAGAATCGAGTGGCTCTTCTGCAACAGGTCAAAGGTGCCCAGCGCGGCGAGCGCAGCGAGGACGCCGGCCAGGATCAGCCATCCCAGTTCCACCTTGACCGCCACCACGGCGACGGCCACCGCCGCCGCCCACAGGGCGGCGATGATGAGGGCTCGTATCATCGGCGATCCTCGCTACCCGCAAAGTCGGCCGCCCACGCGCCCGACCGGGCGAAATGCCCGCGAGGCGTCATTGTGACATCACCTATGATCTGCTGGTTGGCACTTGCGTCACTTCTCTTTCTTTCAGACGCATCAGCCCCGGACCGTAAAGGAGAGCGTCGCCGCGTGGGTGAGCCACCAGTCGATCCGCTGTCGCAGGACGCGCTGACCGCCGCGGTCGATGCCGCCTGCGGGGCTTTCGACGCCGCCGGCGATCTTGACGCGCTGGCCTCGGCCAAGACCGACCACCTCGGCGACCGCGCCCCGATCGCATTGGCCCGCCAGGCGCTGGCCGGGCTGGCCCCCGATGGCCGCGCCGACGCCGGCAAGCGGGTGAATGTGGCCCGCGGCGCCGCGCAGAGCGCCTACGACAATCGGCTGGCGCAGTTGCGCTCCGAGCGGGATGCGGCGGTTCTGGTCGCCGAGGCCATCGACGTGACGCTGCCGTCAACCCGGACGCCGCTGGGGGCACGGCACCCGATCACCATCCTGGCCGAGCACGTCGCGGACACCTTCGTGGCGATGGGCTGGGAACTGGCCGAGGGCCCGGAGGTGGAGAGCGAGCAGTTCAACTTCGACGCGCTGAACTTCCCGCCCGATCATCCGGCCCGCAGCGAGTCCGACACCTTCCACATCGCCCCGGAGGGATCACGGCAGCTGCTGCGCACGCACACCTCGCCGGTGCAGGTGCGCGCGCTGCTGGAGCGCGATCTGCCGGTGTACATCGTCTCGATCGGCCGCACCTTTCGCACCGACGAACTGGACTCCACCCACACCCCGGTCTTCCATCAGGTCGAGGGTCTCGCCGTCGATCGCGGGCTGACGATGGCCAATCTGCGCGGCACCCTGGATGCCTTCGCGCGCTCGGAGTTCGGGCCGCACGCGCGGACCCGGATGCGCCCGCACTTCTTCCCGTTCACCGAGCCGTCGGCCGAGGTGGACGTGTGGTTCGAGAACAAGAAGGGCGGTGCCGGCTGGGTCGAGTGGGGCGGGTGCGGGATGGTCAACCCGAACGTGCTGCGCGCCGCCGGTATCGACCCGGCGGTGTACTCCGGCTTCGCCTTCGGCATGGGACTGGAACGCACCCTGCAGTTCCGTAACGGCATTCCCGACATGCGCGACATGGTCGAGGGCGACGTGCGGTTCTCGCTGCCGTTCGGGGTCGGGCTGTAGATGAGACTCCCCTACAGCTGGCTGCGCGAGGTGGTGGCGGCCGGGGCGCCGGGCTGGGACGTCGAACCGCACGATCTGGAGCAGGCGCTGATCCGGGTCGGCCATGAGGTCGAAGACGTCATCACGCTCGGTCCGGTGAGCGGGCCGCTGCGTGTCGGCCGGGTGACCGGCATCGAGGAGCTGGCCGAGTTCAAAAAGCCGATCCGGGCCTGTACCGTCGACGTCGGCGAGGGCACGGACCGCGATATCGTTTGCGGCGCAACGAACTTCACCGTCGGCGATCTGGTGGTGGTGGCCCTGCCGGGATCGGTGTTGCCCGGCGATTTTCAGATCGCCACCCGCACGACCTATGGGCGGACCTCCGACGGAATGATCTGCTCGGCAGCTGAGCTGGGCCTCGGCGCCGACCACTCCGGCATCCTGGTGCTGCCCGCGGGGACCGCGGACCCCGGCGCGGATGGGATCCCGGTGCTCGGACTCGACGATGTGGTTTTCGACCTGGCCGTCACACCAGATCGCGGCTACGGCCTGTCGGTACGCGGAATCGCCCGCGAGATCGCCTGCGCCTATGACCTCCCCTTCGCCGACCCCGCCGACGTGCCGCCGCTTCCGGTCGAGGGGCCTGCGCTGCCTGTGGCCATCGCCGCCGGCACCGGGGTCAGCCGTTTCGCGCTGCGACCGGTCACCGGGATCGACCCGGGCGCGCAGACGCCGTGGTGGATGCGGCGACGGTTGCTGCTGTGCGGCATCCGGCCCATCTCGCCGGCGGTCGATGTCACCAACTACGTCATGCTCGAACTCGGCCACCCGATGCACGCCCATGACAGCAGTCGCATCCACGGTGACTTCGCGGTGCGCTTCGCCAACCCGGGGGAGACGGTGGTGACCCTCGACGACGTCGAACGCCGACTCGACTCCCACGACGTGCTGATCGTCGACGATGTCGCCGTGGCCGCCATCGGCGGGGTGATGGGTGCGGGCACCACCGAGATCGACGCGAACACCACCGATGTGCTGCTGGAAGCCGCGGTGTGGGATCCGGCCGCGGTGTCGCGCACCATCCGCCGCCTGCACCTGGTCAGCGAGGCGGGGCGGCGCTACGAACGCGCCGTCGACCCGGCCATCTCAGTGGCCGCCATCGACCGCTGTGCGGCGTTACTCGCGCAGATCGCCGGCGGCACGGCGCAACCCCGGCTCACCGACTGGCGCGGCGAGGTGCCGCGTGACGACTTCTCGCCACCGCCGATCAGCTTCCCGGTCGATCTTCCCGACCGCACCGCCGGCGTCATCTACCCCGATGGAGCCACGGTGCGTCGCCTTACCCAGATCGGCGCCCGCGTCGAATCCCAACCCGGCAGTGCGGTGCTCACCGTCACACCGCCGAGTTGGCGTCCCGATCTCGTGGCGCCGGCCGATCTGGTGGAGGAGGTACTGCGACTCGAAGGCCTCGACGCCATCCCGTCCGTGCTGCCGTCCGCGCCGGCCGGCCGCGGGCGCACGCCCGCCCAGAAGCGCCGCCGCGCGGTGGGCGCCTCGCTGGCACTCTCCGGTTTCGTCGAGGTGCTTCCCACCCCGTTCCTCCCCGCCGGTGTGTTCGACCAGTGGGGATTGGGTGTCGACGACCCACGCCGCAACACCACCGCGGTGCTCAATCCGCTGGAGTCCGACCGGCCGGAGCTGGCGACCACCCTGCTGCCGGCATTACTGGAAGCGCTGTCGCGCAATGTCTCCCGTGGCTTCGGGGATGTCGCACTGTTCTCCATCGCCCAGGTGGTGGCGCCCACCGAGCGGACCCGCGCCGTCGAGTTGATCCCCACCGACCGTAGGCCGACCGACGCCGAGATCGCCATCCTCAACGACTCGCTGCCGGTCCAGCCGGTGCATGTGGGGGCCGTGCTGGCCGGACTGCGCGAACCCCGCGGACCGTGGGGAGCCGGTCGGCCGGTGGAGGCCGCCGACGCCTTCGAGGCGGTGCGGGTGATCGCCCGCGCCTGCGGCGTGCCGGTGACGTTGCGGGCCGCCCGGCATCTGCCGTGGCATCCGGGCCGCTGCGCCGAAGTCGTGATCGACGGTGTCGTGATCGGCCACGCCGGTCAGTTGCACCCGTCGGTCACCGAGCGTGCGGGTCTGCCCAAGGGCACCTGCGCGGTGGAACTGTGCCTCGACGCGGTGCCACTGGCCGACACGCTGCCCGCGCCGCGGGTGTCGCCGTTCCCGGCGGTGTTTCAGGACCTCAGCCTGGTGGTGGATGCCGACGTGCCGGCGAGCGCGGTGATCGACGCCGTCCGCGGCGGCGCCGGGGACCTGCTTGAGGACGTCACACTTTTCGACGTCTACACCGGCCCCCAGGTCGGCGAGGGCCGCAAGTCGCTGACGCTGGCGTTGCGGTTCCGGGCACCCGATCGCACGCTCACCGAGGATGAGGCCAGCGCCGCCCGGGATGCCGCCGTGGCCGTGGCAGCTGACAGGCTCGGCGCGGTCCTGCGGGCCTGACGGCCCACCCACCCGCGGGGGCATCCCGGAATGGATTTGCATTGGCATGCATAAACATGCAGGATGTCGGAATGACTTCGGTGGCGGTCGCCGGTGCCAGTGGATATGCGGGCGGGGAGATCCTGCGCCTGCTGCTCGGGCACCCCGCATACGCCGACGGCAGGCTGACCATCGGCGCGTTGACCGCCGCCGCCAGCGCCGGCAGTGCGCTCTCCGAGCATCACCCGCACCTGATGCCGCTGGCCGACCGGGTGCTGGAGGCCACCAACGCCGGCACACTGGCCGGCCACGACGTCGTCTTCCTCGCTCTGCCGCACGGGCACTCGGCCGCGCTCGCCGAACAACTGGGGTCGGACACCATCATCATCGACTGCGGCGCGGATTTCCGGCTCGCCGACGCGGCCACCTGGCAGCGCTTCTACGGCTCCGAGCATGCGGGCACCTGGCCCTACGGTCTGCCCGAACTGCCCGGCAACCGGGAGGCACTGCGCGCAGCGACGCGCATCGCGGTACCCGGCTGCTATCCCACCGCCGCGCTGCTGGCACTGCTGCCCGCCGTCGCCGCCGGTCTCATCGAGCCCGGCGTCACCGTCGTCGCGGTCAGCGGCACCTCGGGGGCCGGACGCGCCGCCAAGGTGGACCTGCTGGCGTCGGAAGTCATCGGCTCCGCGCGGGCCTACAACATCGGCGGAGCGCACCGGCACACCCCGGAGATCGTCCAGGGGCTCAGGGCGGTGAGTGGCGGTGACGGCTTCACCGTGTCGTTCACCCCGGTGCTCATCCCGACCGCCCGGGGGATCCTGGCCACCTGCACCGCACGGACGTCGGCATCGCTGCCCGAGATCCGCGCCGCCTATGAGAAGGCCTACGCCGACGAGCCGTTCGTCTTCGTCCTTCCCGACGGGCAACTGCCGCGCACCGGCTCGGTCATCGGCAGTAACGCCGCCCAGATCGCGGTGGCCCTCGACGCCGACGCCGGTGTGCTGGTCGCGGTATGCGCGATCGACAATCTGGTCAAGGGCACCGCGGGTGCGGCGGTGCAGTCGATGAACCTGGCACTCGGCTGGCCGGAGACCGACGGGCTGTCCACCGTGGGGATCGCGCCGTGACCGCCTCCCGGCTGGTGCGCGCCCAGGGCGTCACCGCGCCGGCCGGTTTCCGTGCCGCCGGCATCACCGCCGGTATCAAGAAGTCCGGTGCGCCGGATCTGGCGCTGGTGTTCAACGAGGGCCCCGATTACGCGGCGGCGGGGGTGTTCACCCGCAACCAGGTCAAGGCGGCGCCGGTGCTGTGGACCAGCCAGGTGCTCAGCACCGGACGCCTTCGTGCGGTGCTGCTGAACTCCGGCGGCGCCAATGCCTGCACGGGTCCGCCGGGATTCACCGACACCCACGCATGCGCCGAGGCGGTCGCCGCCACACTGTCGGATTGGGGGACCGAGACCGGGCCCATCGAGGTGGCCGTGTGCTCCACCGGACTGATCGGTGACCGGCTCCCGATGGACAAGATGCTGTCTGGGATCACCGAGATTGTGCACGAACTCGCCGCGGGACTGCTCGGCGGTGACGAGGCGGCGCGGGCCATCATGACCACCGACACCGTCCCGAAACAGGTTGCCCTGCATCACTCGCCGAACTCCGAGGAGAACTGGACCGTCGGCGGGATGGCCAAGGGGGCCGGAATGCTGGCACCATCGCTGGCCACCATGCTGTGCGTGCTGACCACCGATGCGGTCGCCGACGCCGACGCGCTCAACACCGCCTTGCGGCGCGCCACCGCCCGCACGTTCGACCGTCTCGACGTCGATGGCAGCTGCTCCACCAACGACACCGTGCTGCTGCTGGCCTCCGGTGCCAGCGAGATCCGGCCCAGCCAGGATCATCTCGACGATGCGGTGCTGCGGGTGTGTGAGGACCTGTGCGCGCAGATGCAGGCCGACGCCGAGGGTGTCACCAAGCGGGTGACGGTGACGGTGACCGGCGCGCCCACCGAGGACGACGCCGTCTTCGCCGCCCGGTTGGTGGCCCGCGACAGCCTGGTCAAGACCGCGCTGTTCGGTTCCGACCCGAACTGGGGACGGGTGCTGGCCGCGGTCGGCATGGTGCCGTTCACTCTCGACCCGGCGCGGATCTCGGTGTCGTTCAACGGCTCCCCGGTGTGCATCGACGGGGCCGGCGCACCCGGAGCCCGCAATGTGGACCTCTCCGGGCCGGACATCGCCGTCATCGTCGATCTGCGGCTCGGCGATGCCGAAGCCACCATCCGCACCACCGACCTGTCCCACGCGTACGTCGAAGAGAACTCGGCCTACAGCTCATGACCGCCGGAGGGGACACCGAGGCCCTGCGGGGCGCCATCGTGGTTGTCAAGTACGGCGGCAATGCGATGACTGACGACGCGCTCAAGACAGCCTTTGCCGCCGATATGGTCGCGCTGCGCGAGGCGGGCATTCACCCAGTCGTGGTGCACGGCGGCGGCCCGCAGATCAGCGCCATGCTCACGAGGCTGGGCATAGCGGGGGAGTTCAAGGGCGGTTTCCGGGTCACCACCCCCGAGGTGCTCGAGGTGGCACGGATGGTGTTGTTCGGACAGGTCGGCCGGGAACTGGTCAACCTGATCAACGCCCACGGTCCGTACGCCGTTGGTCTCACCGGCGAGGACGCCCGGCTGTTCACTGCGGTGCGCCGCAGCGTGCTCGTCGACGGCGTGGAGACCGACATCGGTCTGGTCGGCGACGTCGTGGGGGTCAACACCGAGGTGGTGCGCGATCTCATTGCCGCAGGGCGCATTCCGGTGGTGTCCACCGTCGCCCCGGACGCCGACGGGGTGGTCCACAACATCAACGCCGACACCGCCGCCGCTGCGCTGGCCGGAGCGCTCGGCGCCGAAAAACTGCTCATGCTCACCGATGTCGAGGGCCTCTACACCCGGTGGCCCGACCGTGACTCGCTGGTCGCCGAGATCGACACCGCCACGCTGGCCCAGCTGCTGCCGGCACTGGAAGAGGGCATGGTGCCCAAGATCGAGGCCTGCCTGCGCGCCGTGGAGGCGGGGGTTCCCAGCGCGCACGTCATCGACGGCCGCGTCGAGCACTGCGTGCTGGTGGAGTTGTTCACCGACGCGGGAACGGGCACGAAGGTGGTCCCATCGTGATCGGCGGGCAGGAGCGCAGCGACGCGGGGAGTGGACACGGCCTGCTGGACCGCTGGCAGTCGGTGATGATGAACAACTACGGCACCCCGCCGCTGGCGCTGGCGTCCGGTGACGGTGCGGTGGTCACCGACGTCGACGGCCGCCACTACCTCGATCTGTTGGGCGGCATTGCGGTGAACATTCTCGGCCACCGGCACCCGGCGGTCATCGAGGCCGTCACGGAGCAACTCAACACCCTGGGTCACGTCTCCAACCTCTACGCCACCGAACCCGGCGTCGCACTCGCCGAAGGACTCGTCGACCATCTCGGCGTCCCCGCCCGGGTGTTCTTCTGCAATTCCGGCGCCGAGGCGAACGAGGTGGCCTTCAAGCTCACCCGATTGACTGGGCGCACCAAACTCGTTGCCGCCCAGGGCGCTTTCCACGGTCGGACCATGGGTGCGCTCGCGCTCACCGGCCAGCCCGCCAAGCAGCAGCCGTTCGAACCGCTGCCCGGCTTCGTCACCCACGTGCCCTACGGCGACGTGGATGCCTTGGCGGCGGCCGTCGCCGACGACACCGCCGCGGTCTTCCTGGAACCGATCATGGGGGAGGGCGGTGTAGTGGTGCCGCCGGACGGCTACCTCGCCGCGGCGCGGGAGATCACCGCCCGCCACGGCACGCTGCTCGCTGTTGACGAGGTGCAGACCGGGGTGGGTCGCACCGGATTGTTCTTCGCCCACCAGTACGAGGGCATCACCCCCGACATCATCACGCTGGCCAAGGGGCTGGGCGCCGGGCTGCCGATCGGCGCCTGCCTGGCCGTCGGACCCGCGCTGGATCTGATGTCGCCGGGACTGCACGGCAGTACGTTCGGCGGCAACCCGATTTCGGCGGCTGCGGGGTTGGCGGTGCTGGCCGTGCTGCGCGACGAGGACCTGATGGCCAACGCCGAACGTGTCGGCGCGCGACTGCAGTGCGGGGTGGAAGCGTTGCGCCACCCGCTGGTCGACTATGTGCGCGGGCGCGGTCTGCTGCGCGGCATCGTGTTGTCCGCGCCGCACGGCAAGGCGGTGGAGAACGCCGCCCGGGATGCGGGTTTCCTGGTGAACGCCGCCGCGCCCGACGTCATCCGTCTGGCGCCGCCGCTGATCGTCACCGCGGCGCAGATCGACACCTTCCTGTCCGCGCTGCCGGGCATCCTCGATACGGCGGGAGCAGCGTCATGATCCGGCATTTCCTCCGTGACGACGACCTCACGCCCGACGAGCAGTCCGACGTGCTGGCGCTGGCGGCCGAACTTAAACGCGCCCCGCTGAGCCGCCGGCCACTGGAGGGCCCGCGGGGTGTGGCGGTGATCTTCGACAAGAACTCCACCCGCACCCGGTTCTCCTTCGAGATGGGTATCGCCCAACTCGGCGGTCACGCCGTCGTCGTCGACGGCCGCAGCACCCAACTCGGCCGGGATGAGACGCTCGCCGACACCGGCCGGGTGCTGTCCCGCTACGTCGATGCGATCGTGTGGCGCACATTCGGCCAGCAGCGGCTCGACGAGATGGCCTCGGCAGCAACGGTTCCGGTAGTCAACGCCCTCTCCGATGACTTCCATCCCTGCCAGGTACTCGCCGATCTGCAGACGATCGACGAACGCAAGGGCGGCCTACGCGGTCTGCGGATGACCTACCTCGGCGATGGTGCCAACAACATGGCGCATTCGCTGATGCTCGGTGGTGTGACCGCGGGGGTACATGTCACCGTCGCGGCGCCGGCGGGGTTCCTGCCACACCCGCGGTTCGTCGCCGCGGCCGAGGCCCGTGGGCATGAGACCGGTGCCAGTGTCACCGTGATCACCGATCCGAAGGCGGCGGCCTCCGGCGCCGATGTGCTGGTCACCGACACCTGGACCTCGATGGGGCAGGAGGACGACGGCCGCGACCGGGTCGGGCCGTTCCGGCCGTTCCAGATCAACGCCGGCCTGCTCGCCCGGGCCGACAGCGAGGCCCTGGTGCTGCACTGCCTGCCGGCCCACCGCGGCGACGAGATCACCGACGAGGTGATCGACGGCCCGCACAGTGCGGTGTGGGACGAGGCGGAGAACCGCCTGCACGCCCAGAAGGCGCTGCTGGTGTGGCTCCTGGAGCACTCCGGGGAGCGGCCATGACCCGCTCGTCGGAGATCACCCGGGCCGGTCGGCAGGCCCGAATCGTCGCGATCCTGTCCTCGCGGTCGGTGCACAGTCAGGGCGAGTTGGCCGCACTGCTGGCCGAAGACGGCGTGGATGTCACCCAGGCCACCCTGTCGCGCGACCTCGAGGAACTCGGCGCGGTGAAACTGCGCGGCGCCGACGGCGGGGGCGGGGTGTACGTGGTGCCCGAGGACGGCAGCCCGGTGCGGGGAGTGTCCGGCGGCACCGATCGGCTGTCCCGGCTACTCGGTGAACTGCTGGCGTCCACCGACGCCAGCGGCAATCTGGCGGTGCTGCGCACCCCGCCCGGTGCGGCCCACTACCTGGCCAGTGCCATCGACCGGGCCGCACTGCCCCAGGTGGTCGGCACCATCGCCGGTGACGACACCGTCCTGGTAGTCGCCCGCGACCCCATGACGGGTGCACAATTGGCCGCCATGCTCGAGACCATCCGATAGGTGGCAGTCACAGTGAACGAACGAGGAGCATCCGATGTCTGAGCGCGTCATCCTGGCCTACTCCGGCGGCCTGGACACCTCGGTGGCCATCAGCTGGATCGGCAAGGAGACCGGCCGGGATGTCGTCGCCGTCGCGATCGACCTCGGGCAGGGCGGCGAGGACATGGAGGTGGTGCGTCAGCGTGCCCTGGACTGCGGGGCGGTCGAGGCGGCGGTGGTCGACGCCCGCGACGAGTTCGCCGAGCAGTACTGCCTGCCGGCGATCCAGTCCAACGCGCTCTACATGGACCGCTACCCGCTGGTCTCCGCGCTGAGCCGGCCCCTGATCGTCAAGCACCTGGTGGCGGCGGCGCGCACCTACGGTGGCGGCATCGTCGCGCACGGCTGCACCGGTAAGGGCAATGATCAGGTGCGCTTCGAGGTCGGATTCGCCTCACTGGCACCGGATCTGGAGGTGCTGGCCCCGGTGCGGGACTACGCCTGGACCCGGGAGAAGGCCATCGCCTTCGCCGAGGACAACGACATCCCGATCAACGTCACCAAACGCTCACCGTTCTCCGTCGACCAGAACGTGTGGGGGCGGGCGGTGGAGACCGGGTTCCTGGAACACCTGTGGAACGCCCCCACCAAGGACGTCTACGACTACACCGAAGATCCCACGCTGAACTGGAACACCCCCGACGAGGTGATCGTGGGCTTCGAACGCGGGGTGCCGGTCTCCATCGACGAGCGGCCGGTGACGGTGCTCGGAGCCATCGAGGAGCTCAACCGCCGGGCCGGCGCCCAGGGTGTCGGCCGCCTCGATGTCGTCGAGGACCGGCTGGTGGGTATCAAGAGCCGCGAGATCTACGAGGCTCCCGGTGCGATGGTGCTCGTCACCGCGCACACCGAACTCGAGCACGTCACCCTGGAGCGCGAACTGGGCCGGTTCAAGCGGACCACCGACCGGCGCTGGGCCGAACTGGTCTACGACGGGTTGTGGTTCTCGCCGCTGAAGACCGCGCTGGAAAGCTTCGTCGCCAACACCCAGGAACGCGTCACCGGCGAGATCCGGATGGTGTTGCACGGCGGCCACATCTCGGTCAACGGTCGCCGCAGCCCGGAGTCGCTGTACGACTTCAACCTCGCCACCTATGACGAGGGCGATTCCTTCGATCAATCGGCGTCCAAGGGCTTCGTGCATGTACACGGGCTGTCGTCGAAGATCGCCGCCCAGCGCGACGGCCGGTCGTCGAAGGGATGACCACCAACGAGGGCTCGCTGTGGGGCGGACGGTTCGCGCACGGCCCGGCCCCCGCGCTGGCGGCGCTGAGCCGCTCCACCGGATTCGACTGGGTGCTGGCGCCGTACGACATCGCCGCATCAACGGCGCACGCGAGGGTGCTGCACGGCGCCGGTCTGCTCACCGGCGATCAGCGCGACGCCCTGACCGCCGGCCTGGCGCGCCTCGGCTCCGATATCGCCGACGGCAGCTTCGCCCCGCTCGAGACCGATGAGGACGTGCACGGCGCGCTGGAGCGCGGCCTGATCGACCGGGTGGGCGCTGATCTCGGCGGCCGGCTGCGCGCCGGAAGGTCGCGCAACGACCAGGTGGCCACGCTGTTCCGGATGTGGCTGCGCGACGCGATGCGCCGGGTCGCCGACGGTTGTCTGGGCGTGGTGGCCGCGCTGGCGGCGCAGGCCGATGCCCATCCCGGCGCCGTCATGCCCGGCAAGACGCATCTGCAGGCGGCACAGCCGGTGCTGCTGGCTCACCATCTGCTGGCGCATGCCCACCCGCTGCTGCGCGACGTGGACCGCATCGTCGACTTCGACCGGCGTACCGCGGTGTCGCCGTACGGCTCCGGCGCTCTGGCCGGTTCGTCGTTGGGTCTGGACCCGGATGCGATCGCCGCGGAACTGGGGTTCGCGGCCGCCGCGGACAATTCGATCGACGCCACCGCGTCGCGGGACTTCGCCGCCGAGGCGGCCTTCGTCCTGGCCATGATCGGGGTGGACCTGTCGCGACTGGCCGAAGACATCATCCTCTGGAGCACAACCGAATTCGGCTACGTCACCCTGCACGACTCCTGGTCGACCGGCAGTTCGATCATGCCGCAGAAGAAGAACCCGGACGTCGCTGAGTTGGCCCGCGGTAAGTCGGGCCGGCTGATCGGCAACCTCGCCGGCCTGCTGGCCACCCTCAAGGCCCAGCCGCTGGCGTACAACCGCGATCTACAGGAAGACAAGGAGCCGCTGTTCGACTCGGTTGCGCAGTTGGAACTCGTGCTGCCCGCGATGGCCGGTCTGGTCGAAACGCTGCATTTCGACACCGAGCGGATGGCGGCACTAGCCCCGGCCGGATACACCCTGGCGACCGATATAGCCGAGTGGCTGGTGCGCCGCGGGGTGCCCTTCCGCATCGCCCACGAGGCCGCCGGTGCCGCGGTCCTGGCCGCGGAGGCCCGGGGCGTGGGACTGGAGGAGCTGACCGACTCCGAACTGGCCGCCATCGCCGATCAGCTGACGCCGGATGTCCGCGAGGTGCTGACCGTGACCGGTTCGGTGTCCTCACGCAACGCCCGCGGCGGGACAGCGCCGCAGCAGGTCGCTGGTCAATTGGCCGGAGTCCGCGAGTCCGCGGAGTCGCTGCGCCGGCGGCTGCATCGCTGAGCGGAACAGCCCCGGTCATCTCAGCCGTCTGACTCGAGCACCTCGGAGGCTTCCAGCCATCGGTTCTCGGTAGCGCTCACCTCGCCTTCCAGATGACGCAATTGCTGTGTGAGACGTCCGATTCCGACATGGTCGGACTGGTCGTGCTCGGCGATCTCGACATGCTTGGCGTCCATCTTGGCCGCCAGCTTCGTCAGCACGCGCTCCAGCGCGGCCACCTCCTTCTGCGCGGTGCGGAGCTGCGCCCCGGCCAGGCCCGCGGGCTGCTCCGGTTTCGCCGCGGGCGCCGGTTCGATCTTCTCCTGTCGTGCCGCGATGCGCAGATATTCATCGACCCCGCCGGGCAGGTGACGCAGCCGGCCGTCGATGACGGCGTACTGCTGATCGGTGACCCGCTCCAGCAGATACCGATCGTGGGACACCACGATCAGCGTGCCCGGCCACGAGTCGAGCAGGTCCTCGGTCGCAGAGAGCATGTCGATGTCGACGTCGTTGGTCGGCTCGTCAAGCACCAGAACATTGGGTTCATCGAGCAGTGTCAGCGTCAACTGCAGCCGGCGGCGCTGACCGCCGGACAGCTCACCCACCCGTGACGACAGCTGCTCGCGGCGAAATCCCAAGCGCTCCAACAGCTGCGCGGGTGTCAGCTCTTTACCGTCGACGAGATACCCGGTCTGTAGTGTCGCGATGACCTCGCGCACCAGATCGCCCTCGATATCGGCCAGCCGTCCGGCCTCCTGGTCGAGCATGGCCAGGCGCACGGTCTTGCCACGCTTCACCCGGCCGCTGCTCGGCGTGATGGTTCCGGCGATCAGGCCCAACAGGGTGGACTTGCCCGCGCCGTTGGCGCCGACGATGCCGGTGCGTTCACCGGGTGCGATCCGCCACTCGACGTCGCGCAGTACCGGCCTGTCGTCCCGGGCGCTCGGGTAGACCACCGACACGTCGAGCAGATCGATGACGTCCTTGCCCAGCCGGGCGGTCGCGAGTTTGGCCAACTCGATCCGATTGCGCAGCGGGGGGACGTCGGCGATCAGCGAGTTGGCGGCCTCGATCCGGAACTTCGGCTTGGAGGTGCGGGCCGGTGCGCCGCGGCGCAGCCAGGCGAGCTCCTTGCGCATCAGGTTCTGCCGTTTGGCCTCCGCCGTGGCTGCCTGCCGGTCCCGCTCGACGCGCTGCAACACATAGGAGGCGTAGCCGCCGTCGAACGGCTCCACCACACCGCCGGCCGGACCGTCGTGCACCTCCCAGGTGGTGGTGGCCACCTCGTCGAGGAACCACCGGTCGTGGGTCACCACCAGGAGGCCGCCGGAGTTGCGCGGCCACCGCGTGCTGAGATGGGCGGCCAGCCAGGTGATGCCCTCGACGTCGAGGTGGTTGGTCGGCTCGTCGAGGGCGATGACGTCCCAGTCACCGATCAGCAGGGCCGCCAGTTCAACGCGGCGGCGCTGTCCGCCGGACAGCGACGAGACCGGCGCCTCCCAGTCGAGGTCGGCCACCAGTCCGGCGACCACCTCACGCACCCGCGGATTGCCGGCCCACTCGTGGTCGGGGAGCTCGCCCACCAGCACCGAGCCCACCCCCGCATCCGGGTCGAGCACGTCGGCCTGCTCGAGGGCTGCCACCCGCAGGCCGCCGCGCCGGGTCACCCGGCCCGAATCGGGACGGATCCGGCCGGTCAGCATGCCCAGCAGGGAGGATTTCCCCTCACCGTTGCGCCCGACGATGCCGATGCGGTCGCCGTCGTTGACGCCGAGGGTCACGGCGTCGAACACGACCTGCGTCGGATACTGAAGATGCAGCGCCTCGGCGCCGAGCAGGTGGGCCACTGGCGATAGCCTAGTGAGACACAGGCCGGGTGCTCGGCGAGACCTTTGGGCAGGGAGCCATGGTAGATCTCAACTTATCGGCATTGAACCTTTCGGCATTGACCCGACCGCTGGAGCGGTTGGTGGCCACCGCGCAGAACGGGTACGAGGTGGCGCGCTGGGGCGGTCTGGAGACCGGGGCGGTGCCCTCGCCGTTCCAGATCGTCGAGAGCACCCCGATGTACAAATTGCGGCGGTACTTCCCGCCGGACAACCGCCCCGGCCGGCCGCCCGCCGGACCGCCGGTGCTGATGGTGCATCCGATGATGATGTCGGCCAACATGTGGGACGTCACCAAGGAGGACGGCGCCGTCGGCATCCTGCATGCGGCCGGTCTGGACACCTGGGTCATCGACTACGGCTCGCCCGACGAGGTCGAGGGCGGCATGGACCGCACCCTCACCGACCACATCGTGGCGCTGAGCCAGGCCATCGACACCGTCAAGGACGCGACCGGCCACGACGTACATCTCGCCGGATACTCCCAGGGCGGCATGTTCTGCTACCAGACCACCGCCTTCCGGCGCTCCAAGGACGTCGCGAGCATCATCGCCTTCGGTTCCCCGGTGGACACCCTGGCGGGTCTGCCCGGTGGGCTGCCGGCGAACATGGGCGTGGCGGTGGCGGAGTTCCTGGCCGACCACGTCTTCAACCGGATCGACATCCCGAGTTGGCTGGCCCGCACCGGTTTTCAGCTGCTGGATCCGCTGAAGACGGCGAAGTCCCGGGTGGAGTTCCTGTTCCAACTGCACGACCGTGAAGCGCTGCTGCCGCGCGAGCAGCAACGCCGCTTCCTCGACAGCGAGGGCTGGATCGCCTGGTCCGGTCCGGCCGTCTCCGAACTGCTCAAGCAGTTCGTCACCCACAACCGCATGATGACCGGTGGCTTCGCCATCCAGGAACAGCTCGTCACACTCAGTGACATCACCTGCCCGGTACTGGCATTCGTCGGCGAGGTCGATGACATCGGGCAGCCTCCGTCGGTGCGCGGCATCAAGCGTGCCGCGCCCAAGGCCGAGGTTTACGAGACCATGCTCCGGGCCGGCCATTTCGGCCTCGTGGTGGGCTCCAAGGCCTCCACCGTCACCTGGCCCACGGTGGCCGACTGGGTGCTGTGGGTCTCCGGCCGCGAGGGCAAGCCCGGCAACATCGCGCCGATGCCGGAGTCCGATGCCGGTGGCGGCGAGACCGGTGTCGCGATGAGCTCGCGGGTCATGCACGGCGTCGCGGAGGCCTCCGAACTGGCGCTGTCGCTGGCCCGGGGTGCCGCCGACGCGGTGGTGGCCGCCAACCGGTCGATGCGCGTGCTTGCCGTTGAGACCGCCCGTACGCTGCCGAGACTGGTCCGTCTCGGCCAGATCAACGATCACACCCGAATCTCGTTGGGCCGCATCCTGTCCGAGCAGGCCGAAGAGGCGCCCGACGGCGAGTTCCTGCTCTTCGACGGCCGGGTGCACACCTATCGAGCGGTCAACCGCCGCATCGACAACGTGGTCCGCGGCCTGATCGAGGTCGGCGTCCGGCAGGGCACCCGGGTCGGCGTACTGATGGACACCCGGCCCAGCGCCATGGTGGCCATCGCCGCGCTGTCCCGCCTGGGTGCCGTCGCGGTGCTGATCCCGCCCGACGCCGACATGAAACAGGCCGCCCGGCTGGGCGGGGTCACCGACGTCATCACCGACCCGGCCAACCTCGCCGCGGCGCGCCGGCTTCCGGTGCAGGCCCTGGTCCTCGGCGGCGGGGACAACCGCGACCTCGACATCCCCGACGACAGCACCATCATCGACATGGAGAAGATCGACCCCGACGCGGTCGAACTGCCCGGCTGGTACCGGCCGAACCCCGGCTACGCCCGAGACGTCGCCTTCGTGGTGTTCAACGCCGTCGGCGGGGGAGAGTTGGTTCCCAAGCAGATCACCAACTACCGCTGGGCGCTGTCGGCCTTCGGCACCGCGTCGGCGGCCGCACTGACCCGTGGTGACACCGTCTACTGCCTCACCCCCCTGCACCACCAATCCGGTCTGCTGGTGAGCCTCGGCGGCTCGGTGGTGGCGGGCTCGCGCATCGCACTGTCCCGCGGCCTGCGCCCGGATCGGTTCGTCGACGAGGTGCGCCAGTACGGCGTCACGGTGGTCACCTACACCTGGGGGATGTTGCGCGAGGTCCTCGACGACCCGGACTTCCAACTGACCGGCAACAACCCGATCCGGTTGTTCATGGGCTCGGGCATGCCCACCGGTCTGTGGCAGCGCATCCTGGATGTCTTCGAACCCGCCAGGATCGTGGAGTTCTTCGCGACCTCCGATGGGCAGGCGGTGCTGGCCAACGTCGCCGGGGTCAAGGTCGGCAGCGAGGGGCGACCGCTGCCCGGTGGTGGTGAGGTGGAGTTGGGCGCCTACGACACCGAGTCCGACCTCATCCTCGAGGACGACCGCGGCTTCGTCCGGGTGGCCGGCCGCGAGGAGTTGGGTGTGCTGCTTGCCCGGCCATGGGGACCGATCGACCCGACGGCGTCGATCAAACGCGGCGTGTTCGCCCCGGGCGACATCTGGATCTCCACCGAGTATGTGTTCTGGCGCGACGCCGACGGCGACTTCTGGCTGATGGGCAACCGCTCCGGGTTGATCCGCACCCCGCGCGGTGTGGTGTTCCCGGCACCCATCACCGACGCGGTCGGGGCCATCTCAGCCGTCGACCTCGCCGCCACCTACCCGGTGGACGTACCGGGCGGGACACTGGCCGTCACGGCGCTCAGCCTGCGACCGGGCATGAGCGTCACCGTCGCCGACCTCAGCGAGGCGGTGGCGGGCATGCCCGTCGGCCTGCCGCCCGATGTGATTCACGTGGTGGGGGAGTTCCCGGTCAGCGCCTCCTACCGGCCGACGGTCTCCGCGCTGAAGGCAGCCGGTGTGCCCAAGGCCGGGCGTAACACCTGGTATCTGGACACCGATACGGGCAGGTACAGGAGGCTCACGGCCGCAGCCCGGTCCGCGCTGGTCGCCGACGGCTAAGCTTGATGGGGGGCACACCGCGTGGAGGAGATCGAATGACGGGCACTCGTCGCACCCGCGGCCTGCTGCGTGGCATCACCGGCGCGGTGGTCGCCGTGGGCCTGGTCTTCGGTCCCGCCGCCCCGGCGTCGGCCGACGTCCTCGACGATCTCGCAGATGACTACGCGGTCGGCTCCGGCGGCGGTCAACTGTCCAATCTGCTCAGGACCAGCCTGAAACTACGGGCCTTGGGCTTCAAGCCCTCCAAGTCCAACCTGGCGGAGATCGCCAACGCCATGGACTACCGGCCCAATCAGAACCCGCTGATCAGCGCGCTCAAGGACACCATCGCCTACCAGCAGAAGATCAGGGCGCAGATGCAGATCCTGCAGCAGTATCAGCAGCAGCAGAACGGCGCCAACAACGCCGTCATGGGTGCCGGCCAGATGCCCGGCGACAGCAACCCGGCGCAGGTGCCCGGCGCTGCTGCGCCCGGCGCCGCCGCGCCCGGTGCCGCCCAGCCCGGTGCAGCAGCCCCGGTGATGCCCGTGATGCCCGTGATGCAGACGACCCCTTAGCCGGAGTGGATCTCAAACTGCTCGACATCCTGGTCTGCCCGGCCGACCGCGGGCCGCTGCTACTCGTCGACGACGGCTC
>JBFYOQ010000094.1:0-3403 GCA_041303735.1 Mycobacterium sp. | reverse complement strand
CGAAACAGTGGCCCTGGATGGACCGACTGCAGACACGGTAAACGGTAAAAGCACAGATAGCCATGAGCCACGCGCAATTACAGCAAAAGGTTTTTGCGTGTCGCGTGCGCCACTTACCGCGTGTGGCACCGCATTCGGAGGTTGTCGCGCGCCACCGTCGAGCACAGATTACGGGGGTTGCCGCCCTATTACCGCTTGACTGGAATGCGCGGTTTCCACTTTGGCCGCGCGTTCTCAAACGTCTGAATTTCCGCAAGTTTGCGCAGCGTAAGGCCGATATCGTCGAGTCCCTCAAGCAGTCGCCACGCGGTGTAGTCGTCAATAGTGAACGGCACCACCGCCGTTGCGGCGGCAATGGTCCGATCCACAAGATTGACAGTGATCTCAAGGCCCGGATTCTGCTCAATGAGCTTCCACAGAAGTTCAACATCGTCTTGCGACACCTCCGCCGCAAGAAGTCCCGCCTTGCCGGCGTTTCCGCGGAAGATGTCGGCGAATCGCGGCGAGATCACGACACGGAACCCGTAATCCATCAGCGCCCACACCGCGTGCTCGCGCGATGATCCGGTACCGAAATCGGAGCCGGCCACCAGGACCGAACCGCGGTCGAAGGGCGCAAGGTTGAGGATGAACGACGGATCGTTGCGCCATGCGGCGAACAGTCCGTCCTCGAATCCGGTTCGCGACACCCGCTTGAGGTAGACGGCCGGGATGATCTGGTCGGTGTCGACGTTGGAACGGCGCAGCGGCACACCGATGCCGGTGTGGGTACGGAAGGCTTCCATATCTCCTCAGTTCCTAAAGATCTGCCGGCGAGGACAGTTTTCCGCGCACCGCGGAGGCTGCGGCGACAGCCGGGGACACCAGGTGCGTGCGTCCGCCCTTGCCCTGACGGCCCTCGAAGTTGCGGTTGGAGGTCGACGCGCAGCGCTCCCCTGGCGCCAGCTGGTCGGGGTTCATTCCCAGACACATCGAGCAACCCGCCTGCCGCCACTGAGCCCCCGCGTCAGTGAAGACCTCACCGAGCCCTTCCGCTTCGGCCTGCGCACGCACCTTCATCGAGCCCGGCACGATCAGCATCCGCACACCGTCGGCCACCGTGCGCCCGTGCAGCACCTCGGCGACCGCGCGCAGGTCCTCGATGCGGCCGTTGGTGCAGGACCCGACGAATACGGTGTCGATCGGAATCTCGCGCATCGGGGTTCCGGGGCGCAGGTCCATATACGTCAGCGCCTTCTCCGCGGCCTGGCGATCGGCGTCGCTGCCCATCAACTCCGGATCGGGGACCGCCTCGGACAGCGGCACACCCTGACCGGGGTTGGTTCCCCAGGTGACGAACGGGCTCAGCGTGGTGGCATCGATGTAGATCTCGTTGTCGAACTGCGCGCCGTCGTCGGTGCGCAGTCCCTCCCAGTAGGCGACGGCCGCGTCCCAGTCCGCGCCGACCGGGGCGTAGGTGCGCCCGCGCAGATACTCGTACGTCGTCTCGTCGGGCGCCACCATGCCGGCCCGCGCGCCGGCCTCGATGCTCATGTTGCAGATCGTCATCCGGCCCTCCATCGACAGCGCCTCGATGGTGCTGCCGCGGTATTCGATGACGTAGCCCTGGCCGCCGCCGGTGCCGATCTTGGCGATCACAGCCAGGATGATGTCCTTGGCCGTCACGCCGACGGGCAGCGGTCCGTCGACATTGACGGCCATCGTCTTGAACGGACTCAGCGACAGGGTCTGGGTGGCCAGCACATGTTCCACCTCGGAGGTGCCGATGCCCATCGCCAGCGCGCCGAACGCCCCGTGGGTGGAGGTGTGGCTGTCGCCGCAGACGATCGTCATGCCGGGCTGGGTCAGTCCGAGCTGGGGACCGATCACATGAACGATGCCCTGCTCGGCGTCGCCCATCGAGTGCAGCCGGATACCGAACTCGGCGCAGTTGCGGCGCAGGGTCTCCACCTGAGTGCGCGACACCGGGTCGGCGATCGGCTTGTCGATGTCGATGGTCGGCACGTTGTGGTCCTCGGTCGCCAGGGTGAGGTCCGGCCGGTGGACCGGACGCCCGGCCAGTCGCAGCCCGTCGAAGGCCTGCGGGCTGGTGACCTCGTGGATGAGGTGCATGTCTATATAGATGAGGTCGGGTTCTCGCGCGCCACCCTCGCCGGCGCCGGCGGCGATGACGTGGTCAGCCCAGACCTTCTCCGGCAGGGTCCGTGGGGTGCGATGGTCGGGCGTGGCTGTCACGATCTAGCTCTCACATCTCAGATAGTGGGATTAGAGTATCTCTCTATGGGACAGGATAGCGGCATCGGGGTGCTCGACAAAGCCGTGGTCGTGCTGCACGCGGTCGCCGAGGAGCCATGCGGGCTGGCGCAGCTGTGCGAGCGCACCGGACTGCCGCGGGCCACCGCCCACCGGCTGGCCGCCGGTCTGGAGGTGCACCGGCTGCTGACCCGCGACGGCGCGGGCCGCTGGCGGCTCGGGCCGGCACTGCGCGAGCTGTCCGCCCGGGCCAGCGATCCCCTCCTCGCCGCCGGTGCCACGGTGTTGCCCGGACTGCGCGAGACCACCGGTGAGAGCGTGCAGCTTTACCGGCGCGAGGGAACCACCCGGGTGTGCGTCGCCGCACTGGAACCGGCTGCCGGCCTGCGCGACACCGTGCCGGTCGGGGCGCGGCTGCCGATGACGGCCGGCTCGGCCGCCAAGGTGCTGCTCGCCTATAGCGATCCCGCCACCCAGCAGGCGGTGCTCGCCGACGCGGTGTTCACCGACCGCGCGCTGGCCGAGGTGCGCCGGCGCGGCTGGGCGCAGAGCGTGGCCGAGCGTGAACCCGGAGTGGCCAGCGTGTCCGCACCGGTGCGCGACGCAGGCGGTGCGGTGATCGCCGCGGTGTCGGTGTCCGGTCCGATCGACCGGCTGGGCCGCCAACCCGGTGCGCGGTGGGCCGATGACCTGCTCGGTGCCAGTGCGGCGTTGACCGCGCGACTGTGAGTTCATCGAGTCTGCGCCCAGATCGTCGATGCGGCCGAAAACACGATCTGCGCGCAGAGTCGATGGGACGGCTGACACACTCTCTAGCCATGGGATCCAAGCAACGCAGTCAGATCGTGATGACCGACGACGAGATCACCGAGTTCGTGGCGCGCAGCCGCACCGGCACCATGGCGACCATCGGGGCGCACGCCCAGCCGCACCTGGTGGCGATGTGGTACGGCGTGATCGACGGCGAGATCTGGGTCGAGACGAAGGTGAAATCGCAGAAGGTGGTCAACATCCGTCGCAATCCGCGGATCAGCTTCATGATCGAGGACGGCATGACCTACGACTCGCTGCGCGGGGTGTCCTTCGAAGGCACCGCGGAGATCCACGACGACCCTGACACCATCTTCGCCGTCGGCGTCAGCGTGTGGGA
>JBFYOQ010000093.1:0-7092 GCA_041303735.1 Mycobacterium sp. | reverse complement strand
CGGGCGATCGGCATGCTGATGCCGTACTTCTCGGCGAACTCCATGATCACGCTGGCGGCCTTGACGCCCTCGGCCACCTGGTTCATGCCCGCGATGATCTCCGCGATCGGCTTGCCCGAGCCCAGTTCCTCGCCGACGTGGCGGTTGCGGCTGCGCTTGGAGGTGCAGGTGACGATCAGATCGCCCATCCCGGCCAGGCCGGCGAAGGTGTCGCGCTGGCCGCCGACGGCCTCGCCCAGCTTGGACATCTCCCGGACCGCGCGGGTCATCACCATGGCGCGGGTGTTCTCCCCGATGCCCATCGCGTAGCCCATCCCGGTGGCGATCGCGTAGACGTTCTTCAGCGCGCCGGCGATCTCCACACCGGCGACGTCGTCGGTGGTGTACGTGCGGAAGCGCTTGGTGCGGAACATGCTGGCCAGGTTGGCCGCCAGGTTCCGGTCGGGCATGGCCAGCACGGCCGCCGCGGCGTAGCCCTCGGCGACCTCCTTGGCGATGTTGGGTCCGGCCAGGATCCCGGCCGGGTGGCCGGGCAGCACCTCTTCGACGATCTGGCTCATCCGCATGTTGGTGCCCTGCTCGAGGCCCTTGACCAGGCTGACCACCGGGACCCACGGCCGCAGCTCCATGGCCAGCTGCTCCAGCACGCCGCGGAACCCGTGCGAGGGCACCCCCATCACGATCACGTCAGCGCAGTGCGCGGCCTCGGCGAAATCACTGGTCGCGCGCAAGGTCTCGGGTAGTTCCACGTCATCGCCGAGGTAGCGGGAGTTGCGGTGGTTGGTGTTGATGTCGTCGACGGTCTCCGCGGAGCGCACCCACTGCACCGTCGGACCGCGCCGGGCGCAGATGGAGGCGACGGTGGTGCCCCAGGAGCCGCCTCCGAGGACGACGACTTGTGGTTCGCGACGATCAGGTGTCATGGCTCTAGAAACTAGTGCCGTCCGGCGGCGTTCACCGGAGGTTTCCCAAACGCGCTATCCCACCGGTTGCGCCGGACGGCGCTATCCCACCGGTTGCGCCGGACGGCGCTATCCCACCAATGCCGCGGGCCGGGTGACCTTTCCGAACACCATGTCCTCCTCGATCCTGTCCAGGAAGCGGAAGTCGATGGCGTCGGCCAGGAAATCCTGGCGCACCACCCACGGCCGCTTGGCGCCGGACTTGGGCAGTGCGTGCAGGCTGCGCTGGACGTAGCCGGCCTGCAGATCCCAGGTGGGTTTCTCAGCCACCGGTTCGGCGCCCAGGTGCGGGTAGGCGTGGGTGTAGCCGCGGTCGTCCATGTAGTCCATCAGCTTGGCCGAGGCGCGCGCGGTCATGTCGGCGCGCAACGTCCAGGACGCGTTGGTGTAGCCGATGCACCAGAACAGGTTGGGCACGTCGTCGAGCATGTGCGCCTTGTAGGAGAACCTGTCCTGCGGCTTGACCTCCGCGCCGTCCACGCTCACCCGCACCCCGCCGAGTGCCTGCAGCTGCAGGCCCGTCGCCTTGACGACGATGTCGGCGTCCAGACGCCTGCCGGACTTCAGCACCACGCCGCCGGCGTCGAAGTGGTCGATGTGGTCGGTGACCACCTGCAGGCGGCCCTTGCTGATCTCCTCGAACACGTCGCCGTCGGCGACCAGGCACATGCGCTCGTCCCACGGGTTGTAGCGCGGCTTGAAGTCGACATCCACCGGATAGCCCTGTGGCAGCCGGCTGATGTTCTGCCAGCGGACGAACTTGCGCACCGCGTTGGGGAAGGTGCGGGCGATCACCCACAGCACCTTCTCGAAGATCAACGCGATACCGCGAATGATGTTGTAGGACGCCTTGTTCGGCATGATCGTGCGCAGCGCGGCGTAGACACGGTTGACCCGCGGCATGGAGAACAGATAACCCGGCGAACGCTGCAGCATGGTGACGTGCGCGGCCTTGCGCGCCAGCGCCGGCACCATCGAGACGGCGGTGGCCCCGGAGCCGATGACGACCACCTTCTTACCGGTGTAGTCCAGATCCACGGGCCACTGCTGGGCGTGGACCACCTGGCCGGTGAAGTTCTCGAGGCCGGGGAACTCAGGGCTGTAGGGCTCGTCGTAGTTGTAGTAGCCGGAGCCGAAGAACACGAACCGGCTGCGGTAGCGCTTGGCTTCGCCGTTCTCGGTGACGTGCACGGTCCAGGTGTCGGTGGCCGAGTCCCAGTCGGCGGACTGCACATGGGTGCCGAACCGGATGTGCGGGTGGATGCCGTGCTTGCGGGCGGCGTCTTCCATGTAGTCGCGGATCTGGTCGCCGTCGGCGACGTACTCCCGACCCCGCCACGGCTCCCACGGCCAGCTCAGGGTGAAGATGGAGGAGTCCGAGCGCACGCCGGGGTAGCGGAACAGGTCCCAGGTGCCGCCGATGCGGTCGCGGCGCTCAAGCACCACGTACCGGGTGGCCCGGTTGCGCTGGCCGAGGTGGTAGGCGGCGCCGATCCCGGAGATGCCGGCGCCGACGATCACGACGTCATAGGTGCCGCCGTCGGACTCGGCCGGGGTGTTGGCGGTCTCCGGGGAAACGGTCATGTCACCACCATAAGCAGTGCCCGGCCGCGCGGGCCAGCGCTCAGCGGTAGTTGACGAATTGGAGCGCGACCTCGAGGTCGGCACCCTTGAGCAGGGCGATGACCTCCTGCAGGTCGTCGCGCTTCTTGGAACTCACCCGGATCTCCTCGCCCTGGATCTGGGCCTTGACGCCTTTGGGGCCGTCGTCGCGGATCAGCTTGGTGATCTTCTTGGCGTTCTCGCTACTGATTCCCTCTTTGATGGTGCCGCTGACCTTGTAGGTCTTGCCCGAGGGCTGCGGGTCGCCGGCGTCGAAGGCCTTCATCGAGATGTCGCGACGGATGAGCTTCTCCTTGAACACCTCGACCGCGGCCTTGGCCCGCTCCTCGGTGGAGGAGACGATCTCGACCACCTCATCGCCCTTCCAGGCGATCGTGGTGTCGGTGCCGCGGAAGTCGAACCGGGTGGCCAGTTCCTTGGCCGCCTGATTCAGCGCATTGTCTGCCTCCTGGCGATCGACCTTGCTGACGATGTCGAAGCTGGAATCAGCCATCTCGGGTGCCTCCTGGGGATGCCGGCCATGTGGCTTCGGGCCGGTTTGTGTCCGGGGTACATCCTCGTTGTACCCTGCTAGACGCATCAAGCCGGGTAGTTCGGTTTGATTCACGGCAGGTTGCCCGAGCGGCCAATGGGAGCGGACTGTAAATCCGTCGGCGAAAGCCTACACAGGTTCGAATCCTGTACCTGCCACCCGAAGAAGGCCACCGACAGGCACTTTCGGGGCATCAGTACGGCAGAGCCGGGCCGTCATCGAAGCGTCGCCCGCCCCGCGCGCCTAGTGGCAGCTCGCGTAGTAAAGTTCGACGATGGCAGTGTGGGATTGGCTTGTGCCCAAGGAATTGCAGCCGAGCGCCCAGGGCCACTACCGGGTGGTCGACGTGCCGGGAAGTCGGACACGCACCATCGCCGGAACTTCCTCCTTCGCCGACGCGGTGAACGCCCTGCCGCTCGGTCCCGTCGAGGTGACGTTGCGGTTGGAGACCAACGGCGCGAACACGCGCGCACTGGCCGCCTACGTCCTCGAGCAGCAGGTGGGCTGGCTGGCAACCCAACACAGCGTCTTCGAATCTCGTCTCGCCACCGGTTTCCTCTGGCGCGATCAGTGGGTCAACTGGATGACGAAACTGGATGCGGCGGGGATCCAGCCGAGGTTCCACGGGTTGTTGCGAATCGCGGGGGACCCCGGCCGCCGGGTCATCAACATCGACGTTCCGGGACGCGATGAACCCCGCCTGTCGACGATCGCCAAGCAGGTCATCAACGCTGAAACGAACGGCGACGAAGCCTGATACTCAGGCGCGCGGATGATGCCCCCTGATCAGCCCTTCATCTCATACGCGCCGCTGTAGCCCAGCACCTCCGAGACGAACGTGTCCTCGCCCGCCGCCTCGATCCGCGGCTTGCGCACGATCGTCAGCGCCGCGGTGCTCTGAGCCTCGGTGGACGACGCCTGTCCGTGCAGTGCGACGGCTTGGCCGGCCATGTCCTGGACGAACACCGCGAAGATCCGATCCAGATGCGCCTCGCGCAGATCCGAGAGGTCACTCACCGAACCCGGACGCGTCGCGCCGTCGTCGATGGCCAGTGCCGCGGATTCCAGGATGAGCTGCGCATAGACGATCTGGGTGAACAACTGGCCCAGGATCTGCAGGTAGTCCAGATCCTTGCCCTGGGCCTCTGTCGGAGGGGCGGTCAGCACCAGTTGGGTGAAGGCGTCGATCTGCTCGCGGAACAGCGCAACATTGGCCAGATGCGCGAAGCGGTCGAAGGCCGGACGCCAGTCGGCGAATCCGATCGACCCCAGGCCCTTGGCCGGACCCTGATGGAACAGGTATGAGTCGTCGCCGGCGTCCTGGCGAACCGGGATCGGCGGATACTGTTGTGCCGCACCGTGTGCCGCGCCGAGGTAGCGCGGCATGAACTTGAGCACCAGCGCGATGTTGACATGCACGGTGCCTTCGAGTTTCGGCAACGCCCGGATATCGCTGGCCGCGCGGCTGAAGTAGGTGTCGCGCTCGAAACCGCGGGCCGCGATGACATCCCACAGCAGGTCGATCACCCGCTCGCCCTCGCTGGTCACCTTGGCCTTGGTGATCGGATTGAACAGCAGGAACCGGCGGTCGTCCTCGTCGGCGCAGCGGAAGTAGTCGGTCGAGCGGGCGGCGAAGATCTTCATCGCCACCAGTCGCGCGTAGGCGTCGGCGAGCATGCGGCGCACGTGCGGGAAGTCGGTGACCCGGTTGCCGTAGAGCACCCGGTTGTTGGCATGTGTCACCGCCTCGAAGAACGAGTGCTCGCAGATGCCGATGCTGGCCCAGCCCAGGTTCACCTTGCCGACGTTCACCGTCGCCAGCGCGGCGTCCCACGCGGGCTTGCCGACATGCAGGATGTCCGACGCCGCCACCGGGTAGTCGTGCAGGTTGAACGCCGCGACGAACATCTGCCCGGCGACGACGTTCTTGATCAGCTCATAGCTCTCATGGCTGGGGTCGACGAGGAAGAACACATACTCGCCCGGATGCTCGGGGTCGTCGTCGGCGAACTTGCCGAACACGCTCAGTCGCCCGGCCGCGTTGCCGTTGCCGATGTACCACTTGCCGCCGCTGGCGCTGAAGCCCTCGCCCGCACGGGTCAGGATCATGTCCGAGGAGTAGATGTCGGCGCCGTGCTCGCGTTCGGACAGGCCGAACCCGAAGATGTGGCCCTCGGCCAGCAGACCGGCCACCCGCGCGCGGGCGTCGTCGTTGCCGCTGAGCCACACCGGTCCCAGACCCAGCACCGACACCTGCCAGGCGTACCAGTGCGCCAGCGAATAGAACCCGAGGATCTCGTTGAGTTCATTGATCCGGGCCAGGTCCCAGCGCGCATCCCCGCTGCCGACCAGGTCTCCGATCTCGGCGGGAGTCGCGAAGTCGGCGAAGATCCGCTTGTCGGCGACCAGTGTCAGGAAGTCGGAGTACCACTGTCCGGAGTAGTACTCCTCTTTATTGCGGGCCAGGCCCTTGGTCTCGAAGAAGTCGATCAGGGCCAGCAGTTGCTCCCTTGTGGCCTGGTCGAACGAGCTGGGGTCATAGGTGCGGGGATTGAACAGCAGCGACATGGGATGAGCCTAGGCATAACGGGCCTGCCGGGACCAGACTGGAACCAAGGTCGCCGACCGGCTGACGTGTTTGGATGGGGGCCGTGGATCGCCTTTTCAACACCGTCCTCGCGCTCAAGGAACGCGGTCTGCTGCCCGACGTGCTGATGCGCGCGCTGGTGCGCCTGATGTGCGCGCAGTGGGTCAAGACCTTCGAGTGCGGCGGCGATACGGCCAAGCAGGCCTTCTACAAGAAGAAGTACTTCGAGAAGTTGCGCGCCAGCGCCGGTGCGCTGCACCAGGACGACGCCAACATCCAGCACTACGAAGTGCCCACCCGCTTCTTCCACCTGGTGCTCGGGCCGCACCTGAAGTACTCGTGCTGTGAGTTCGGCGAAGCCTCCACCGGCCTGGCCTCCACCAGCCTGGCCGATGCCGAGGTCGCCATGCTGCACACCTTCCTGGAGGAGCGGCTGCAACTCGGCGCGCTGCTGAAGGCCAAGAAGAAGATCCGGCTGCTCGATCTCGGCTGCGGCTGGGGTTCGCACGGCAGCTACGTGCTGGAGAACTATCCGGGCGCGCATGTGACGTTCCTGTCCAACAGCGCCACCCAGCAGGACTACATCAAATCCAAGAACTCCAAGCACGACGGCCGCTTCGACTGTGTCAAAGCCGACGCCAGCACCTTCGACGATCCCGAGTTCCGGGAGTCCTTCGACGTGATCGTGTCCTGCGAGATGCTCGAGCACATGAAGAACTACGACATGGTGCTCGCCAAGGTCAGTTCCTGGCTGCGGCCCGACGGCGCGATGATGGTGCAGATCCTCGGCAACCGGCGCTTCGCCTACGACTTCACAACCACCGACTGGATGGGCAGGTACTTCTTCGCCGGCGGCACCATGCCCAGCCGCGATCTCCTGGAGCACTTCCTGCCCGCCGACCTCAAACAGACCCGGGTGTGGGATGTCAACGGCCGCCAGTACACCCGCACGCTTGACGCCTGGCTGCAACGCCTGGACGCCAACAGGGCCGAATGCCTGCTCGCCCTCGAGGGCGGCCCCACCTCAGCCTCCGTCGCGCTGGAGCGCTGGCGGATGTTCCTACTGTTCTGCTCGGAGGTGTTCGGCTACCGCGACGGCAACGAGTGGATGGTCTTCCACTACCTGTTCGAGAAGGCCCCGGCCTCCAGCCCCTCCAGCCCCTCCTGACCGGCACCGGCTGCTCAGGGTCGGCCGGCCCCTAGCAGTCCCGCCGTTGTCGACGCGTCATCGGCCGCGGCGGCGGCCATCAGGGTCTCGTGCGCCTGTTCCGGATCGGCATCGGGCGAGAGCACCAGCAGCACGCTGGAGCCGCCCATGCCGCGGACCTCGATGGTGTCGGCCGGTTGCCGATGGAATCCGGACAATCGGACGACGTGCCCGCCGATGC
>JBFYOQ010000092.1:0-23257 GCA_041303735.1 Mycobacterium sp. | reverse complement strand
ATGGGCGAACAGGTTCGTCGACGCCCCCGCCGCGGCGCTGGCAGGCGCCAAGGCGCTGATCGACGGCGGTCTGGATGCGGCCGGCCAGCGGCAACGCTACGGCGATGTCTTCGCGGCCGGTGCGGGTCGTTAGGCTGCCCGTCATGACGACGGATTCCGACCCGGCTCCGACCCGCTCTGTCGCCGGCGATCCGGCTCCTGCCCGCGCAGTCGCCGGCGATCCGGCTCCGACCCCGCACGCCACCGCAGAGCAGGTGCAGGCCGCGTTCACCGACACCAAGCTGGCCCAGGTGCTCTACCACGACTGGGAAGCCGAGACCTACGACGACAAGTGGTCGATCTCCTACGACAAGCGCTGCGTGGATTACGCGCGCGACCTCTTCGACGCCACCGTGCCCGCAGAGGAACTGCGCGCCCTGCCCTATGAGCGGGCGCTGGAACTGGGCTGCGGCAGCGGCTTCTTCCTGCTCAACCTGATGCAGGCCGGGGTGGCCCGGCGCGGGTCGGTCACCGACCTGTCGCCGGGCATGGTCAAGGTCGCGATCCGCAACGGTGAGTCGCTGGGCCTGGACATCGACGGCCGGGTGGCCGACGCCGAGGGAATCCCCTACGAGGACTCCACCTTCGATCTGGTGGTGGGCCACGCGGTGCTGCACCACATCCCCGATGTGGAGAAATCGCTGCGCGAGGTGGTGCGGGTACTCAAGCCCGGCGGCCGGTTCATCTTCGCCGGCGAACCGACCACCGTCGGCAACACCTACGCCCGCAACCTGTCCACGCTGACCTGGCGGGTGGCCACCAACGCCACCAAGCTACCGGGGCTGAGCGGCTGGCGCCGGCCGCAGGAGGAACTCGACGAGTCCTCGCGGGCCGCGGCACTGGAGGCCGTCGTCGACCTGCACACCTTCGCCCCGGCCGATCTGGAGCGGATGGCCCATAACGCCGGTGCCGTCGAGGTGTCCACCGCGACAACGGAATTCACCGCGGCGATGCTCGGCTGGCCGTTGCGGACCATTGAGGCCATGGTGCCGCCGGGCAAGCTGGGTTTCGCATGGGCCAAGTTCGGGTTCACCAGTTGGACGACGCTGAGCTGGATCGACGACAACCTGTGGCGCCGTGTGGTGCCCAAGTCGTGGTACTACAACGTGATGATCACCGGGGCTAAAAAGCCGTGATCACCGGGATCAGACCGTCCTGAGGTTCACCCGCGCCGACGTCGGCTACCTGAGCAGCCCGGCGGGATCCTCGGCGCTGGCCGAGGTGTCGGGGCGCCTGCAGTCGGAGTCGACCCGCATCGCCGACGTCGCCGCGGTGGGTGCCCGTTTTGGGGAGCACGCCGGTGTGCTGATCGAGACCGTCCTGCTGCGGCGCAGGGCCGCCGCCAAGTTCGCCGACGTCGACGTGTCGGGCTGGCTGTTCACCGACGAGGCCCTGCAGCAGGCGACCGCCGTCGCGGTGGCCCGCCATCGCGGCCGGCGCCTGGGCCGGGTCGCGGTGCATGACGCCACCTGTTCGATCGGCTCCGAAGTGGCCGTCCTGCGCGGCACCGCCGCCTACGTCCTCGGCAGCGACATCGACGACGTGCGCCTGGCGATGGCCGCGCACAACCTCGGCGCGGACGTGCCGCTGTGCCGGGCCGACGCGTTGGCCCCGATCAGCCGCGACACCGTCGTCCTGCTCGACCCCGCGCGCCGCACCGGCGGCCGGCGGCGCTTCGACCCGCGCTCCTACGTGCCCGCCCTCGATGCGGTTCTCGAGGTCTATCGAGGCCGGCCCACGGTGGTGAAATGCGCGCCGGGTATCGACTTCGACGCGGTTCGCGGACTCGGGTTCGACGGCGAGATCGAGGTGAGCTCCTATGGCGGATCAGTCCGGGAGGCGTGCCTGTGGTCTCACCCGTTGGCCGAACCCGGTGTGCGCCGGCGCGCCTCGGTGCTGGACCGCGACGAGGTGCTCACCGACGCCGACCCGGATGAGTGCGGTGTCGCCGTACCCGGTCGGTGGATCGTCGATCCGGACGGTGCGGTGGTGCGAGCCGGTCTGGTGCGCCAGTACGCCACCCGGCATGGACTGTGGCAACTCGATCCCGATATCGCCTATCTGACCGGGGACCGGGTGCCTGACGGTGTCCGCGGTTTCGAGATCCTCGAGCAGGCGCCGCTGCGCGAGAAGGCCCTGCGGCAGGTGCTCGGTGCGCACGACTGCGGGCCGCTGGAGATCCTGATCCGCGGGGTCGACGTCGATCCCGATGCGTTGCGATCGCGGCTGCGCCCGACCGGCAGTCAACCGCTGTCGGTGGTGATCACCCGACTCGGCACGGGCGCGGCCGCGCACGCGGTGGCATTCGTGTGCCGTGCCTCGGCTCCGGGCTCAGCCGCGTAGTCCCGCGGGAATCCGAGCCAGACCCGCGAGGGTTCGTTATGCCGGGGAGAAGCTGAACACCTGGCCGGAGCTGGTGGCCACCACCACGCGGCGGTCGTATCCCACCGAGACCCCGACGGGGAAGCCGCCGGCCTGGGGCAGCGGATAGCTGTTGAGGGTTCGGCCGCCGTCTGCGGGATTGAACACCAGCAGCGAGAGTTCGTCAGGCGCGGGGGCGACCACGGTGTAGGCCACCTGGTCGCCGGCCTGGCTGGATGTCGTCAGCGGGGTCATGTCGTCGCGGCGCCATACCGTCTCGGCGCGATCACCGGCATCGCGCAGCCCGACCAGCCGGGTTTCCGGGCCGCCGCCGGCGATGACCAGCCCGCCCGGAGCCACCGACGGCGGGGTCTGGGGCTGAAATTCCAGTGGCACAGACCATTTCAGGCTGCCGTCCTCGGCGTTGAGCGCCCACAGCTGACGGTCCCGGCCGTTGACGTACACCGTCTTCCCGTCGGCGGAGAACACCGGAGGGCCCAGCACTCCGGCGGTCACCGCCTCGCTGGTCCACAACCGCGACAACAGCGGACTCAGCCCCGGCTGATAGCGCAGCGCGGTCAAGGTCGAGGCCGCCGCACCGGGTTGCCACACCCCGATGACGACGATTCTGTTGGCCGTCGAGAACGCCGGCGCGGCAGCCACCGGGCAGCCTGGCAGCGACTGCGCACAGTCGGTGAGTCCGCGCGTCGGGTCGGTGGGGTCGACGCCGCCGACCAGATCCACCGGCGAGCCCGACACCACACCGCGGTGGGAGTCGAAGACCAGCACCTGACCCAGGTGGGTCACCACCAGCAGTTGCCCGCCGTCGAGAAACCTTGCCGTGGTGGGCATTCCGATGACGTTGGTGCGCCATCGCACCCACTGGGTCGGTGGAAAGGAGATCATCTGCCCGGGCTGGCCCATATAGAGGTTGTCGAAGCCGTCGAACAGTGCGCTGGTGAATCCGCCACCGAGCACCATCCGGGTACACCAGCGCTGCCGGCCGCCGTTGTCGTTCTCCCACACCATCAGCGAGCAGCCACCGGAGGTCTGGCCGTTCACGGCCAGATAGCGTTCCGCGCCCAGTGCGGCGGCCGCACCCAGTTCGCCCTTCACCGAGCGGCTCCACGACAACGTCAGCTCACCGGCGCCCTCGGTGGCGGTGAAGCTGCTGTTGGCCGCGTCGGCGTACTGGGCCGGCCATCCCCGCGCCGCGCTTGCGTCCACCCAGGAGTCGGTCGTGCCGCACGCGGTCAGTCCGCCGGCCAGCAGCGCCGTCGATGCCAGCGCGATCGCCCGCCGCAGCACCGGTGTCCTGGCCATCCAGGGCAGACTAACGCCTTGCCGCATCCGGCAGCGGGAGCCGCCGCCGTTAAGCTCAGCGTCGTGGAACTCAACGGAGCTAGTGCAATCGTCACCGGTGGGGCGTCGGGTATCGGGGCCGCCACCGCTCGTCAACTGGCTGATCTCGGCGCCCGGGTCGTGATCGCCGATATGCAGGCCGAACGCGGGCAGTCCCTCGCGAGTGAGATCGGTGGCGTGTTCGTCCCGGTCGACGTCACCAAGACCGAGCAGATCACCGACGCGGTCAACACCGCGATGGATCTGGGCCCCTTGCGCGCCCTGGTCAACTCGGCCGGGGTGGGCTGGGCTCAGCGCACCATCGGGAAAGACGGGGAATTCGCCTCCGCGCACGACCTCGACGCCTACCGCAAGGTCATCGCGATCAACCTTGTCGGCACCTTCGACTGCATCCGCCTCGCGGCCACCGCGATGAGCCGCCTGGAGCCGACCGCCACCGGTGAGCGTGGAGCGATCGTCAACATGACCAGCGTCGCGGCCTTCGACGGGCAGATCGGTCAGGCCGCGTACTCGTCGTCCAAGGGCGGCGTCGTCGGGCTGACGCTGCCGGTGGCCCGTGATCTGGCCGCGGTGGGGATCCGGGTCAACACCGTGGCGCCGGGTCTGATCGACACGCCCATTTACGGCGAGGGCGAAGCCTCGGAAGCCTTCAAGGCCAAGCTCGGCCAGTCGGTGCTGTTCCCGCACCGCCTCGGCAAGCCGGAGGAACTGGCCTCGATGGTCATCGAACTGATCACCAACTCGTACATGAACGCCGAGGTGATCCGCGTCGACGGCGGCATCCGGATGCCGCCGAAGTAGCGCCATGACGAGCATGTGGGGTGCGCCCCTCCACAAGCGCTGGAGGGGATCCCGGCTGCGCGACCCGCGCCAGGCCAGGTTCCTGACGCCGGCCTCGCTGAAATGGGTGATCGCCAACCGCGCGTACACCCCGTGGTACCTGGTGCGCTACTGGCGGCTGCTGAAGTTCAAGCTGGCCAATCCGCACATCATCACCCGCGGCATGGTGTTCCTCGGTAAGAACGTCGAGATCCACGCCACCCCCGAACTCGCGCAGATGGAGATCGGCCGGTGGGTGCACATCGGCGACAAGAACACCATCCGCGCGCACGAGGGTTCACTGCGCCTGGGCGACAAGGTCGTCTTCGGCCGCGACAACGTCATCAACTGCTATCTGGACATCGAGTTCGGCGAGTCCGCGCTGATGGCCGACTGGTGCTACATCTGTGATTTCGACCACCGGATGGACAACATCGAGTTACCGATCAAGGACCAGGGCATCGTCAAGAGCCCGGTACGGATCGGCCCGGACACCTGGATCGCGGCCAAGGTGACCGTGCTTCGCGGCACCCTGATCGGCCGGGGCTGTGTGCTCGGCGCGCACGCGGTGGTCAAGGGCGACATCCCGGACTACTCCATCGCGGTCGGGTCACCGGCCAAGGTGGTCAAGAACCGCAAGCTGTCCTGGGAGACCTCCGCGGCTCAGCGGGCCGAGCTGGCGGCCGCGCTGGCAGACATCGAACGCAAGAAAGCCGCCAAGTAGCCCGCCTCCGGTGACAGCCGGGCGTAGCGCGGCAAGTCGCTAGCGCTCGGGCAGGGCGTTCTCGACGATCGGCCGGCGCGCGTGCGGTTCGCGTTCCCGGCGCTTGGCCGCCAGGTACACCTGCGCGGTCTCGGCGGCCACGGTATGCCAGTCGAAGTCCGAGGTGAGTCGCTCGCGTGCGGCCACGGCGCGGCGCTGGGCGGCGGCCGGGTCGTCGAGTACCGCGCGCACGGCGTCGGCGAGGGCGGCCACATCCCGCGGCGGGAATGACAGCCCGGTCTGTCCGTCGATGACGGCTTCGCCGAGGCCGCCGACGTTCGAGGTCACCAGCGGTGCGCCCGCCGCCGCGGCTTCGAGGGCGACGATGCCGAACGGCTCGTAGTGGCTGGGCAGCACCGCGGCATCGGCACGGTGAAGGAATTCGAGCAACTGATCGTGATCAACGAGGCCCACGAAGTTGATGGCTTTGAGCACCCTGTGCTTTCGGGCCAACTCGGTGAGCCAGTCCAGTTGGGTTCCGACGCCGGCGATGGTCAGCGTGGTGCCCGGGTGGGTGCGACGGATCCGCGGCAGCGCGGCGATCGCGTCGTGGACACCCTTCTCGTACTCCAGACGGCCCAGGTACAGCAGCTCCGGTGGCCCGGAATGCGGGCGACGGCGCGCGAAAGGCCAACGACCCGAGTCGATCCCGTTGCGGATGACGGTGACGTCAGCCAGGCCGGGGCCGAACAGCTCGGCGATCTCCTCGCGCATCGACGACGAGCACGCGATGATCGAGTCCGACTCGCGCGCCAACCAGGATTCCGACGCGTGGACCTGACGGCTGATCAGCCCGCTCACCCATCCCGAGTGCCGGCCGGCCTCGGTGGCATGCATGGTGGAGACCAGCGGCACATCGAAGAACTCGGCCAGTGCGATAGCCGGATGGGCGACCAGCCAGTCGTGGGCGTGCACCACATCCGGTGTCCACCCGTGGCGGGCCAGCCCCAGGCCGGCGCGAATCATGGCGTGCCCCATCGCCAGCGTCCAGGCCATCATGTCCGAGCTGAAGTCGAACTCGTGCGGATCCTGCGCGGCCGCGATCACCCGCACGCCCTCGCTCATCGAGTCGGTGGTGGGGTGGCTCGCCGGATCGGTGTCGGCGGGCCGCCGGGACAGCACCACCACCTCGTGGCCGTCGGCGGCCAACGCGGTGGCCAACTGGTAGACGTGCCGGCCCAGCCCGCCGATCACCACCGGCGGGTATTCCCACGACACCATCAGGATCTTCACAGCAGCCTCACCGGGGAAGCCGCCGGGCGTCGAGTGAGCCGAAGAGTCCGTCGGCGGCATTCCACCCCGCCGCCAGCCGCTGCGCGGCCTCGCGGTGACCGGAGGCCAGGGCGTCGGAGATCTCCCGGGTGGCGTGCGCGTGCAGATGCGCGCGGTAGCGCGCGTAGTCGGCGGCAGAGTCCTTGCTCACCATGAACGGCCAGTCGCTGGACACCGTCAGCAGCGTCTCGCGCAGGATCTGATCGGCGACCACGTCACGCGTCGGCGCGGTGCCGGTCTGTGCCAGCGCCTTGTCGATCGTGCTCAGCGCCGTGTCGACCACTTCGGTGTTCAGCGCCACCAGGTCGGCCACCTGGGGTCCGGCCCACACCTGCCAGTCCTTGCCCGAACCCCACGAACTCGGCGGCAATTCCACTGGGGCACCGATGAATCCGCGCTCCCGGGCATCGGTGAGCGTGCCCAGCGTCACCCCCGCCTCAGGCAGTGCGCGCAGCAGCCGGGCCAGCCAGGTCGGGCCCTCGTACCACCAGTGGCCGAACAGTTCGGTGTCGAACGCGGCGATGACGTGCGCGGGCCGGCCGATGCGTGCCGACTCGCTGATTAACCGGGCGCGCACCATCTCGACGAAATCGGCGACGTGGGCGTCCACCGCCCGATCGGCACGCTGCGGGTCGTAGGGGGCCTTGTGTTCGGAGTCCACCTGGCGGCCTGTCACCCGCGCCGGCTTGAGTCCGGTGAGGTGGTCGTAGGTGTGGAAGTCGCGGTAGGACGGGTGGCCCGGGTAGCCGGACTTCGGCGACCACACCCGGTAGCTGACCGCCAGATCGCGCCCGAACGCCACCACGCCGCTGTCGCCGACGGGGCGGCCCAGGGCGGTGTCGCCGTGCAGCGAGGGGCCGTCGACCATGAAGTGGCTTATGCGCGCGTCTCGGTAGCCGTCCTCCATGCCCGGTGCGTAGGCGCATTCCGGCGCCCAGATCCCCGCGGGGGTGTGGCCGAAGCGCTGCCCGGCGTCGGCCAGGCCCTCGCTCAGCGCAAACTCGCGCAGCCGCGGTGCCAGCAGCGGCTGGAACGGATGCGCCAGCGGACCGCCGAGCAGTTCCACCGTGCCGGCGTCGATCAACTCGCGCAGCAGCGGACTCGCGCCGTGACGCCACAGCGCGGTGAAGTCGTCCAGCGCGCCACTGGCTTCGGCATACTCACGAATTCCGAACGCGCGCAGCGCCTCCGGGGATGTCGCCGTTCCGGGCGCCGCGCCGGTGTCGGTGTGCACAGTGGCCGCCTCCAGCGCGCGCAGCTGCCAGTTGGCCAGCCAGCGGTGCATCCCGTCGAGGCAGTAGGGATCGTCGAGTTGCGCGGCGACCACCGGGGTGAGGCCCAGGGTGAGCACACCGCGGCGGCCCTCGGCGGCCAGCCCGCGCAGCACCCGCATCAGCGGCAGATACGACGCCGCCCACGATTGATACAGCCATTCCTCGCCGACCGGCCAGCGGCCGTGGTGCGCCAGCCACGGCAGGTGGGTGTGCAGCACCAGGCTGAACTGCCCGGGCACGCTGTCACGAGTCACCGGCGGACTGCGATCGCCAGCAGATCGAGGCTGTCATTGATGTCGCGGGCCGTTGCCGCGACGGCCTTGATGTCGCGGGCCGTTGCCGCGACGATCTCGAAGTCCTCGCAGCGCACCGCGGCGACGTCGGCCAGCAGATCGGCCGGCCACTCGGCGTCGGCCAGCGCCCGGGCGATCTGCGCGTCGATGATCGAGCCGCCGTGGCGGGCATCCATCTCGGCCAACCGCGGGCCGTGGAACACCCCGGCCATCGACTCCACCTCGAAGCCGGCATCAGACAGCAGCTCCCGCAGTTCGGCGGCGTTGAGTTCGCGGGTGTGGAACGGGTTGACCGGGGTGTCGCTGCCCGGAGTGAAGGTGATGCGGTTCGGGGTCGAGATCAGCAGCCGACCCGCCGGACGCAGCACCCGTAAGCATTCGGTAATGAACTGTGGCTGATCCCACAAATGCTCGATGACCTGGAAATTCACCACCACATCCACCGAGGCGTCGGGCAGCGGCAGGGCGGCCAGATTGCCCTGCGCAACCTCCACCGCCGGGTAGCGGGAGCGGACATGGGCGACGGTGGCGGCGTCGTAGTCCAGCGCCAGCACGCGGTTGGCCGACGCCGCCAGCAGATCGGCCCCGTATCCCTCGCCGCAACCGGCCTCAAGGACGTCTTGACCTGCGCAGATGTCCGCGCAGTGGCGGTAGGTGACCTCATGGCGGCGGAACCAGTAGTTCTCCACCGCCAGGCCCGGGACGGTGCGCTCGCCGGTCAGCGGCAGGCCGCCGTCCGCGGTGTCCGTCACATGTGCGCTCATCGCAAGGCAGGCTAACGGCGAACGGCGTATATCGCGAACTTCTGCCCTCGGGCCGGGCCTGCGAGAACACCCGTCCACGGCAGCTATGGTGATGGTGCGAACCACCACAAGTTACCGACGAGTAACATGGTGTGGTCAGCGGAACTCATCCGATAGCCGCGCGGCCGAACGGTCGGGCGGACCCTTGCCAGGAGGACTAACACAGCCATGACGAATATCGTGGTTCTGATCAAACAGGTCCCCGACACCTGGTCGGAGCGCAAGCTCTCCGACGGTGACTGGACCCTCGACCGCGAGGCGGCCGACGCCGTCCTCGACGAGATCAACGAGCGCGCCGTCGAAGAGGCGCTGCTGATCAAGGAGAAGGAAGGCGGCGAGAGCACCGTCACCGTGCTGACCGCCGGTCCCGAGCGCGCCACCGAGGCCATCCGCAAGGCTCTGTCGATGGGTGCCGACAAGGGCGTGCACCTGCTCGACGAGCGGCTGCACGGCTCCGACATGGTGCAGACCGGCTGGGCGCTGGCCCGCGCGCTGGGCACCATCGAGGCAGTCGATCTGGTGATCGCCGGCAACGAGGCCACCGACGGCACCGGCGGTGCCGTGCCGGCCATCATCGCCGAGTACCTCGGCCTGCCGCAGCTGACGCACATGCGCAAGGTCACCGTCGACGGCGGCACGATCAGCGGCGAGCGGGAGACCGACGAAGGTGTGTTCACCGTCGAGGCGTCGCTGCCGGCCATCGTCAGCGTCAACGAGAAGATCAACGAGCCGCGCTTCCCGTCCTTCAAGGGCATCATGGCCGCCAAGAAGAAGGAAGTGGCGACCCTGACCCTCGATGACATCGGCGTCGCCGCCGACGAGGTGGGCCTGGCCAACGCGGGCTCCTCGGTGCTGACATCGACCCCGAAGCCGCCGAAGACGGCCGGCGAGAAGGTCAGCGACGAAGGCGAGGGCGGCACGAAGATCGCCGAGTACCTCGTCGCGCAGAAGATCATCTAAGACCCCTCTTCACGACACCAGGAAAGAGAAACCCCCAATGGCTGAAGTACTTGTGCTCGTTGAGCACTCCGAGGGCGCGGTCAAGAAGGTCACCACCGAATTGATCACCGCCGCCCGCGTGCTGGGTGAGCCGTCCGCCGTCGTGATCGGCGCACCCGGCACCGCGGCACCGCTGGTCGACGCCCTCAAGGCCGCCGGTGCGGCCAAGATCTACGTCGCCGAGTCCGACGTCGCGGAGAGCTACCTCGTGACGCCGTTCGTCGACGTGCTGGAGAAGCTCGTCGAGTCGGCGACGCCGGCGGCGGTGCTGATCCCGGCGACCGCCGAGGGCAAGGAAGTCGCCGGGCGGCTGGCTGCCCGGATCGGTTCCGGTGTGCTCTCCGACGTCGTCGACATCAAGGGCGACGGCACCGCGATCCACTCGATCTTCGGTGGCGCGTTCACCGTGGAGGCGAAGGTCAATGCCGAGGTTCCGGTCATCACCGTGCGGCCGGGCGCGATCGAGGCCGCACCGAGCGCGGGCGCGGGCGAGCAGGTCACTGTGGAGGTGCCGGCCCCGGCCGCCAACGCCGCCAAGATCACCTCGCGTCAGCCGGCCGTGGTCGGCGACCGTCCGGAGCTCACCGAGGCCGCCATCGTGGTCGCCGGTGGCCGCGGTGTCGGCAGTGCTGACAAGTTCGTCATCGTCGAGGAGCTCGCCGACTCGATGGGCGCAGCGGTCGGTGCCTCGCGTGCCGCCGTCGACTCCGGCTACTACCCGGGCCAGTTCCAGGTGGGCCAGACCGGCAAGACGGTGTCCCCGCAGCTGTACGTCGCACTGGGCATCTCCGGGGCGATCCAGCACCGCGCCGGTATGCAGACGTCCAAGACCATCATCGCGGTGAACAAGGACGAGGAGGCCCCGATCTTCGAGATCTCCGATTATGGCGTGGTGGGCGACCTGTTCAGCGTTGCCCCCCAGCTGACTGAGGCGGTCAAGGCCCGCAAGGGCTGACGACGATGCGCCCGCGACGCGGGCGAGGAGGAGTCAGCCAATCAGGCAAGGGCTAATCGCTTGAGCAGACGCAGAAACCCCCGCACGCCCGGCGTGTCGGGGGTTTTTGCGTCTGCTCGGCGGGATCCGGCGCGCCGGTATCCTTAACGGGTCATGAGCCAGAGCCGGTCGGTCTACCTCGACCACGCTGCCACCACCCCGATGCACACCCAGGCCATCGAGGCGATGACGGCCGCGCTGGCGCAGTGGGGCAACCCCTCCTCGCTGCACACGGCGGGCCGCGCCGCCCGGCGCAGGCTGGAGGAGTCCCGGGAGAGCATCGCCGCGCACCTGGGTGCCCGGCCGTCGGAGGTGATCGTCACCGCCGGCGGCACCGACAGCGACAACCTGGCGGTCAAGGGCATCTACTGGGCGCGCCGCGACGCCGACCCCGCACGCCGGCGCATCGTCACCACCGCCGTCGAGCATCACGCCGTGCTCGATGCCGTCAGTTGGCTGGCCGAGCACGAAGGTGCCGAGGTGACGTTTCTGCCCTGCGAGCCCGACGGCTCGGTGACCCCGGCGGCGCTGCGCGAGGTGCTGGCTCGCCACGACGACGTGGCCCTGGTCTCGGTGATGTGGGCCAATAACGAAGTCGGCACCATCATGCCGATCGCGGAACTGGCCGCCGTGGCATCGGAGTTCGACATCCCGATGCACAGCGATGCCGTGCAGACCGTCGGCCAGGTTCCGCTGGACTTCAGCGGGTCCGGGTGCGCGGCCATGAGCATCACCGCGCACAAGTTCGGCGGGCCGGCCGGAGTGGGTGCGCTGCTGCTGCGCCGCGACATCGCCTGTGTGCCACTGCTGCACGGTGGGGGACAGGAGCGCGACGTACGGTCCGGGACGCCGGATGTGGCCGGCGCGGTCGCGATGGCCACGGCCACCGAGATCGCCGTCACCGGGCTGGCGGCCACCGCGCCCCGGTTGCGCGCCCTGCGGGACCGGCTCATCGATGGCGTGCTCGGCGGGATCGACGACGTGGCGCTCAACGGCGCCGTCGGCGACCATCGGCTGCCGGGCAACACCAACTTCACTTTCCGCGGCTGCGAGGGCGACTCGCTGCTGATGCTGCTGGATGCCAACGGAATCGAGTGCTCGACCGGGTCGGCCTGTACCGCCGGAGTGGCACAGGCCTCCCATGTGCTGCTGGCGATGGGACAGCAGCCGAACGATGCGCGCGGATCGCTGCGGCTGTCGCTGGGCCACACCAGCACCGACGACGATGTCGCGGCCGTGCTGGCCGTGCTGCCCGGGGTTGTCGAACGGGCCCGGCGGGCGGCGCTGGCCAGTGCAGCGGCCGGTGACCGGTGAGGGTGCTGGCCGCGATGAGCGGCGGCGTCGACTCCTCGGTGGCGGCCGCGCGGATGGTCGACGCCGGACATGACGTGGTGGGGGTGCACCTGGCGCTGTCATCGGCACCGGGCACCCTGCGCACCGGCTCCCGGGGTTGCTGCTCCAAGGAAGACGCCGCCGATGCGCGGCGGGTCGCTGATGTGCTCGGAATCCCCTTCTACGTCTGGGATTTCGCGGACCGCTTCGCCGAGGAGGTGATCGACGATTTCGTCGCCACCTACGCCCGCGGCGAGACCCCCAACCCCTGTGTGCGGTGCAACGAGCGAATCAAGTTCTCCGCGCTGTCGGCCAAGGCGCTGGCGCTGGGCTTCGACGCGGTGGCCACCGGGCACTACGCGCGGCTGGAGCAGGGCCGGCTGCGCCGGGCCGTCGACCGCGACAAGGATCAGTCCTATGTCCTGGGTGTGCTGACCGCGGGGCAGCTGGCGCACGCGGCGTTCCCGATCGGCGACACCGACAAGCCGGCCATCCGCGAGGAGGCCGCGCGCCGCGGCTTCCTGGTGGCCGACAAGCCGGACAGCCATGACATCTGCTTCATCCCCTCCGGTGACACCCGCGCATTCCTCGGGGAGCGCATCGGGATGCGGCCCGGAGCGGTGGTCGATGCCGACGGCGAGGTACTCGCCCGCCATGACGGGGTGCACGGCTTCACCATCGGTCAGCGCAAGGGCCTGGGCATCGCCGGGCCCGGACCAGACGGGCAGCCGCGGTACGTCACCGCGATCGACGCCGAGACCGGCACGGTGCGGGTGGGCAGCGCCGAGGACCTCGAGGTGTGGGAACTGTCCGGCCGGGACCCGGTGTTCACCTCCGGCACTGCACCTACCGGCGGCTACAACGGAGAGGTCGGCGCTGCGCGTTTCCGCGCAGCTTGCGAGGTCCAGGTGCGCGCGCACGGCGGTGTGGCCGCCGGTGTCGCCGGACTGCGCGACGGCCGGCTGACGGTGGCCTTGCGCGAGCCGCTGCGCGGGGTCGCGGCGGGGCAGACGATGGTCCTGTACCGCCCCGACCCCGATGGTGATGAGGTCATCGCCAGCGCGACGCTCTGCTGAGGCAGGCGCTACTTCGGCAGCGGTTCGGCGACGAGGGTGTCCGCCAGCTGGGCGAGCGGCGCCAGGTTGACGTTGATCGCGCCGTGGAACGGGACGTCGAGGGTGAAGATGACGGACATGGCGATGGCCGAGACGAACGCCCACCCGTACATCAGGTAGGGCCGGACGACTGCGGCGGCCGACGCTCCCATGGCCACTGCCAGCAGTGCACCCGCGGCGATGAGCAATCCGATCATCAGCGGCGGCAACGAGCGCTGGGCGACTGCCGACACCTTCGCCTGGGCGGCGGTCAGGGCCGCGGCCGCCGATGTCATCGCGCCGGCCTCGGGCCCGGTCGTCGTGCGGTTGTAGGCGACGTTGTGCACGCTGTGCTGCAGGGTGTCGAAGGCCTGGGCGGAAGGCAGGGCGGTGGTCTCGCCCCGGGCCAGGAATGCCGCGTCCTGGTTCACCGCGATGGTCAGATAGCGGTCGAGATTCCCGACCACCTCGACGGCGCCGGCCCGGTCCGAAATCGACTTCGTCGCCCAGACGAGTTGCTGGGCCGACGTCGACTCCGAGTCGATGGCCTCCTGGCCGGCGTTGATCGCCGACCATGTCATCGTCGCGGCGAATCCGATCAGGAAGGCGAAGGTGGCGCCGATCGGACTGAGTGTCTTACCCGCGTAGTCGGCGAGTTCGGTCCTCCGCTCCTCAGAACTGATCTTGCGAACCGCGTACCGCGACAGCAGGCTGAGGGCGGCGAAGAAGGCGAACCACACGATGATCAGCAGCCACCATGGTGAACCTTGAAGGAGCGTCATGGTGTCAACGTTAGGTCCCCGGGATACGTTCTGTCGGTGAGCGTCTTCGCCAGCGGCACCGGAGTGGGTTCCTGGCCGGGGTCAGATCCGCGTCGCGCCAGCGAGATCGTCGTGGGTGAATTGCAACTGCCCCACCTTGTCGAGTTGCCCGACCGCGGCGTGGGGGCCGACCTCATCGGCCGGTCTGGTGCACTGCTGGTCGACATCGCCATCGACACGTCCACCCGCGGCTACCGGATTGTGGCCCGCCCCGGAGCGGTGATGCGACGGGCGGCCAGCCTGCTCGACGAGGACCTCGACGCGCTCGAGGAGATCTGGGAGAAGACCGGCGGCGGCCCCGCGGTCAAGGTCCAGGCGCCGGGTCCGATCACCCTGGCGGCCGCGCTCGAACTGGCCAACGGCCACCGGGTGATCACCGACCCGGGCGCGATGCGTGACCTGACCGCATCGCTGGCGGAGGGGATCGCGGTACACAGTGCGCAGGTGGCGCGGCGGCTCTCCACCACGGTGGTGGTCCAGTTCGACGAGCCGCTACTCGCCATGGCACTGGCCGGGCGACTCACCGGGGTGACCTCCATGAGCCCGGTGCATGCGGTGGACGAGGCACGCGCCATCGGCCTGCTCGATCAAGTCGCGGCCGCAGTGGGCGGAGCGGCACTCCTGCACTGTTGTTCCGATGACGTCCCCTGGAAGGTTCTGCAGCGCAGTGCTTTCCGCGCGCTGTCGGTGGATGCGACAAAGCTCGGCGACGCCGCGCTGGACGCGCTGGGCGAGTTCGTCGACTCCGGCGGCAGCGTTGTGCTGGGCCTCGTGCCGGCTGTGGCACCGGCCGTTGGGCCGGCCGGCGCGCCGTCCTTCGGACAGATCGCCGAGGCTGCCGCCGCGATCACCGACCGGCTCGGCTTCCCCCGCGCCGTGCTGCGCGATCAGATCGGGATCAGCCCGTCCTGCGGGCTGGCCGGCGCCACCGAGGAGTGGGCGCGCACCGCGACCACGCTGAGCCAGCGGGCTGCCGACAGCCTCGCGGCCGACCCGGCGGCGATCTAGGCCCGCGCGGTCCGCTATCCGGGTTCGTCCTCGGGGCCGAGGAGTTCTTCGGGGTGGTGGTGATAATTGATGCGGGGTTGGCCGCGGTCGAGGTGGGGTGGCGGAATCCATTCGGTTCGGTTGTCGCATTTGCGTTTTCGCGTGGTCCATCCGGTGGGTGTGTCGTCGACGAGGCGGTTGTCGCAGCCGCAGGCCAGGGTGAGTTCGTTGATGTCGGTGGTTCCGCCGTGTTGCCAGTCCCGCTCGGCGTGGTGAACCTGGGAGCGGTTGGGCGGGGCGGAGCAGCCGGGTTTGGTGCAACCCCGGTCCAGGGCGTGTAGCGCCAGGCGCTGGCCGGGGCTGGCCGTGCGCCGTCGGCGCCCGTAGTAGAGCCTGATCTCTTTGGGGTTGTCGAACAGCAGCAGATAGGGGTGTCCACCGCCGGCCGCCATCCGGATGAGGGTGGGGATGGGCAGCAGGCTGCCGCCGCCGGTGTGGGCGACCCCGGCGGCCGCGGACAGTTCGGCCAGTGTGGTGGTGGCGACAATCGTCACGGGCAGGCCATTGTGTTGACCGAGATTCCCGGAGGCCGCCACGGCCCGGGTGAGGGTGAGCAGGGCGTCGTGGGTTCGTTGGGCGGGGCTGCGGGAGTCGGAGTCGATGTGGGTTTGGGACGGCCGGCCATCGAGACAGGGTTCGGTGTCGTCTGGGTTGGCGTAGCCGGGTGCGGCCAGTTTGGCGAACAGTGCGTCGAGGGTGGCGCGCAATTCGGGGGTGATCCAACCCGACAGCCGGCTCATCCCGTCGAGGCCCTGCGGTCCCAGAGCCAGGCCGCGTTTGCGGGCATGCTCGCGTTCATCGTCGAGGGTGCCGTCCTGGTCCAGGTAGCCCAGCAATTGGCGGGCGACCTTGCGCAGCCCCTCCGGGGTCAGCCCACCGGCGAGACCGGCGAGTTGGGCTTCGGCGGCCGCGCGCGTGTCCGAGTCGACCTCGGCGGGTAGCGCGTCGAGGAAGTCGCGGACCACCGTGACGTGCTCGGCGCCGATTTCCCCGCGGCCCTGTGCGGCGGCAGTCGCGGGCAATGCCGGTTCCAGCGGCTCACCGGTGACCGAGCGGCGTGCCCCCAGCGCGGCGGCCTCCGCCAGGCGCCGGCCGGCATCGGATCCACTGATCCCCAGCCGCGCCGCGAGCACCGCTCGCCACGATTTGGCGCCCATCTCCTTGGCGGTGGCCCGACACTGCAGATGGGTGATCAGCGCATGCTCGACGGCGGGCTGGCGGCGGCGCTGGCGTTCCAGCCGATCCAGCACCGCCAGCACCTGCGGGGCGTCCAGATCGTGGACCGGCAGCGACGCCAGCTTGTCCCACACCGCCTCAAGCTCGTCGAGCGTGGCCAGGATCTCCATGTATCGAACACTAGTTCGAACCTCTGACAAATTCGGACCGGCCGGACTGGGTTAGCCTGCGGAAGTGGCGGACGACCCGGACATCGACCCGATCGACCCGGATGTGCGCCGTCGCTGGCAGCAGCTCGCCGACGAGGTGCGCGAGCACCAGTTCCGCTACTACATCAAGGACGCGCCGGTGGTCTCCGACGCGGACTTCGACGCGCTCTACAACGAGCTCGTCGCCCTGGAGGAGCGCTACCCGGAGCTGCGGGTGCCGGATTCGCCCACCCAGCTGGTCGGCGGTGCCGGGTTCGCCACCGAGTTCACCGCCGCGGAGCATCTGGAACGAATGCTCAGCCTCGACGACGTGTTCAATGCCGACGAACTGATCGCCTGGTCGAACCGAGTCGAGAACGAGCTCGGCCCCGATCCCAACTACCTGTGCGAACTCAAGGTCGACGGAGTGGCGATCGCCCTGGTGTACCGCGACGGCCGGCTGGACCGCGCCGCCACCCGCGGCGACGGCCGGGTGGGCGAGGACGTCACCCTCAATGCCCGCACCATCTCAGACGTGCCCGAAACCCTCACCGTCTCAGAGAAATTCCCGACGCCGGCGGTGCTGGAAGTCCGCGGTGAGGTGTTCTTCATGCTGGCTGACTTCGAGAACCTCAACGCCAGCCTCGTCGAGGCGGGCAAGCCGCCGTTCGCCAACCCGCGCAACAGCGCCGCCGGGTCGCTGCGGCAGAAGAACCCGGCGATCACTGCCCGGCGTCCGTTGCGGATGGTGTGCCACGGTCTGGGTTTCACCGAGGGGTTCCGGCCGGCAAGCCTGCACGACGCCTACACGGCGCTGAAGGCGTGGGGCCTTCCGGTGTCGGATCACACCAGCAGGGTGCAGGGGCTCGCTGCAGTCCAAGAGAAGATCGGCTACTGGGGAGAACGCCGGCATGCCATCGAGCATGAAATCGACGGTGTGGTGGTCAAACTCGACGATTTCGCCCAGCAGCGCCGCCTCGGCGCCACCTCCCGCGCACCGCGCTGGGCGGTGGCCTATAAATACCCGCCGGAGGAGGCGCAGACCCGGCTGCGCGATATCCGCGTCAACGTCGGCCGCACCGGACGGGTCACCCCGTTCGCGTTCATGGACCCGGTGCGGGTGGCCGGTTCCACCGTGAGTCTGGCGACCCTGCACAACGCCTCGGAGGTCAGACGCAAGGGCGTGCTGATCGGTGACACGGTGATGATCCGCAAGGCCGGCGACGTCATCCCCGAGGTGCTCGGCCCGGTCGTGGATCTACGCGACGGCACCGAACGCGAGTTCGTCATGCCCACTGAGTGCCCCGAATGCGGCACCGCGCTCGCCCCGGCCAAGGAGGGTGACGTCGACATCCGCTGCCCCAACGCCCGGTCCTGCCCGGCGCAGTTGCGGGAGCGGGTGTTTCACATCGCCGGCCGCGGTGCCTTCGACATCGAGGGACTGGGCTACGAGGCGGCGATCGCTCTGCTGACGGCCGACGTCATCACCGATGAGGGTGACCTGTTCGACCTGACCGCTGATGACCTGATGACGTCGGACTTCTTCACGACCAACAAGGGTGTGCTGTCGGCCAACGGTGCCCGCCTGCTGAAAAATCTCGAGCAGGCAAAGAACAGGCCGCTGTGGCGGGTGCTGGTGGCGTTGTCGATCCGGCACGTCGGCCCCACAGCGGCGCGCGCGCTGGCGACGGCATTCAGCAGCCTGGAGAACATCATGGCCGCCGACGAACAGCAGTTGGCCGATGTGGAGGGTGTGGGGCCGACCATCGCGGCCGCACTGCGGGAGTGGTTCGACGTGGACTGGCACCGCGCCATCGTCGACAAGTGGCGTGCCGCGGGAGTGCGGATGGAAGATGCCCGCGACACCAGCATCACACCGGTGCTGGCCGGACTGACCATCGTGGTGACCGGATCACTGGCCGGGTTCTCCCGCGACGAGGCCAAGGAGGCCATCATCGCCCGCGGAGGTAAGGCATCGGGTTCGGTATCGAAGAAGACTTCCTTCGTGGTGGCCGGCGACGCGCCGGGCTCCAAATACGACAAGGCCGTCGAACTCGGCGTCCCGATCCTCGATGAGGACGGCTTCCGCGCGTTGCTCACCGACGGGCCGCCTGCGGGCTAGCGGCTAGCGCAGAAGCGTCGCGACGATCCCGGCCAGGTAGCCGAGCCGGGCCACCTCCGAGGGCCGAAACTCCGGACCGCCGGGCCGGCCGAGCACCACCGCAGTGCGCTCGTCGCCCAGGGGAGCGGCGGCCAGTGTGGTGTCCATATCCCGCCACAGCTGCGGCACCCAGTCGGCCGAGTCATCCAGCGCGGCGGCCGAATCGATCGGCAACCACGGCGTCGTCGCGGCCTGCGTCTCCGGCGCCCCGTGGCTGCCCACCACCCGGCGCGGCCCGGACTCCTCGAGGTGCACGACGGTGCACCAGCCCACCCGCAGCACCCGCGGGGCCTCGTCGACGAGCACCTCAAGCTTGGCGTGCCGGTCGGCGGCCGCGGCGATGTGATCGATCAGCTCGAGCTCGCGGTGCGCCTCGAGCAGGCCGGTGTGCGGCCGAACGGAGTCCACCCGAACCCCGACGAGCGCCTCGGCCGCACTGAGCAGCGCATCGGGCATCGCGCCGGCCGGCAGCTCGACCACCAGATCGTCGACCGCGTACCCCGGCCCGCGCTCCACGACGTCGAGCGACAGGATGTCCGCTCCCACCGATCCCAGCGCGACGGCCAGCGAACCGAGGCTGCCGGGGCGGTCCTCCAACTCGACGCGCAGAAGGTAGGACGGCACCTATCCAGCCTTGCACAGGCCCGCCGGGTCGGCACTTCGCCAGATCCACACCCCGCCAGATCCGCACCCCGCCAGATCCGCACCAGGGCTGCGTTCTGGGCACAGTTCGCAGCCGTGTGGTCGATCTCGCGGGGTTGGCCCGAGGGCCCGGGTGCGAACAGCCTCTAGGCTTAGCGCCCGTGTCCACGATCTCCCGGGAAGAAGTGGCCCGGCTGGCCAAGCTGGCCCGCCTGGCCCTGACCGACGGCGAACTCGACTCCTTCGCCGGTCAACTCGACGCGATCCTGGCCTACGTCGGCCAGATCCAGGCGGTCGACGTCGCCGGGGTGTCCCCGACCGGCAACCCGCTCACCGACGTCAACGTCACCCGGCCCGACGTGGTGCACCACAGCCTCACCCAGCAGCAGGCACTGGCCGAGGCGCCGGCCTCCGACGAAGGCCGCTTCGCCGTCCCGCAGATCCTGGGGGAGGAGGCGTGATGAGCCCCTCGGGCGAAGAACATCGGACAGTGGCCGACGCCGCCGACATCGTGCGCCTCGACGCGGCCACCCTGGGTCACAAGATCGCCGCCAAGGAACTCAGTTCCACCGAGGTCACCGTGGCCTGCCTGGACCGGATCGCCGCCATCGACGAGCGCTACCACGCGTTCCTGCACGTCGCCGGGGAGCAGGCGCTGGCCACCGCCGCGCAGATCGATGCGAAGGTCGCCAAGGGCGAGCAGTTGCCCTCGCTGCTGGCCGGAGTTCCGTTGGCGCTCAAGGATGTTTTCACCACCACCGATATGCCCACCACGTGCGGGTCGAAGATCCTCGAAGGGTGGGTCTCGCCGTATGACGCGACGGTGACCGCGCGACTGCGGGCGGCCGGCATCCCGATTCTCGGTAAGACCAACATGGACGAGTTCGCGATGGGCTCCTCGACGGAGAACTCCGCGTACGGGCCCACCCGCAACCCGTGGGACACCGAACGGGTGCCCGGCGGCTCCGGCGGCGGCAGCGCGGCGGCACTGGCCTCATTCCAGGCGCCGCTGGCCATCGGGTCCGACACCGGTGGGTCGATCCGCCAGCCCGCCGCACTCACCGCCACCGTCGGTGTCAAACCGACCTACGGCACGGTGTCGCGCTACGGACTGGTGGCCTGCGCCTCCTCGCTGGACCAGGGTGGCCCCTGCGCGCGCACCGTGCTCGATACCGCACTGCTGCATCAGGTGATCGCCGGCCATGACCCGCACGACTCCACCTCGCTGTTCGCCGCGATCCCCGATGTGGTGGCCGCCGCCCGCGCCGGAGCGGGCGCAGACCTCGCCGGTGTCCGCATCGGTGTGGTCAAGCAGTTGCGCAGCGGCGAGGGCTACCAGCCCGGTGTGCTGGCGTCGTTCAACGCCGCCGTCGACCAACTCAGCGCCCTGGGTGCCGACGTCACCGAGGTGGACTGCCCCAACCTGGACTACTCGCTGAGCGCCTACTACCTGATCCTGCCCTCGGAGGTGTCGAGCAACCTGGCCCGCTTCGATGCCATGCGCTACGGCCTGCGGGTCGGCGACGACGGCACACACAGCGCCGAGGAGGTGATGGCGCTGACCCGGGCCGCCGGATTCGGCCCGGAAGTCAAGCGGCGCATCATGATCGGCACCTACGCGCTGTCGGCCGGGTACTACGACGCCTATTACAACCAGGCCCAGAAGGTGCGCACCCTGATCGCCGCGGACCTCGAGCGCGCATATGAGAGCGTCGATGTACTGATCTCACCGGCCACCCCGACGACGGCGTTCCGGCTCGGCGAGAAGGTCGACGATCCGCTGGCGATGTACCTGTTCGACCTGTGCACCCTGCCGCTCAACCTGGCCGGGCACTGCGGGATGTCGGTGCCCTCGGGCCTGTCCGAGGATGACAACCTGCCGGTCGGACTGCAGATCATGGCGCCCGCCCTGGCCGATGACCGGCTCTACCGGGTCGGTGCGGCCTACGAGGCGGCGCGCGGGCCACTGCCCTCGGCGGTCTAGGAAGCGCTCCGTGGCCGCGCGATACCGGGTTAGATAGAGCCCATGCGCATCGGAGTCCTCACCGGCGGCGGCGACTGCCCCGGCCTCAACGCCGTCATCCGCGCGGTCGTGCGGACCTGTGACGCCCGCTACGGATCGTCGGTGGTCGGCTTCCTGGACGGCTGGCGGGGGCTGCTGGAGAACCGGCGCATCCAACTCGAGAACGACGACCGTAACGACCGGCTACTCGCCAAGGGCGGCACCATGCTGGGCACCGCGCGCACCAACCCGGAGAAGCTGCGCGCCGGTATCGACGACATCAAGGCGACGCTGGAGGACAACGGGATCGATGTGCTGATCCCGATCGGCGGCGAGGGCACGCTGACCGCCGCGCACTGGCTCACCGAGGAGGGCGTCCCCGTCGTCGGGGTGCCCAAGACCATCGACAACGACATCGACTGCACCGACGTCACCTTCGGCCACGACACCGCCCTGCAGATCGCCACCGAGGCCATCGACCGGCTGCACAGCACCGCCGAGTCGCATCAGCGGGTGATGCTGGTCGAGCTGATGGGTCGGCACGCCGGCTGGATCGCGCTGAACGCCGGTCTGGCCTCCGGGGCGCACATGACGCTGATCCCGGAGCAGCCCTTCGACGTCGAGGAGGTGTGCCGGCTGGTCAAGCAGCGCTTCCAGCGCGGCGCCTCGCACTTCATCTGTGTGGTCGCCGAGGGCGCCAAGCCCGCCGAAGGCTCCATGCAGCTGAAATCCGGCGGCATCGACGAGTTCGGTCACGAGCGGTTCACCGGGGTGGCCCAGCAGCTGGCCTATGAGGTGGAGAAGCGGATCCGCAAGGAGGTGCGCGTCACCGTCCTCGGGCACATTCAGCGCGGCGGCACGCCGACCGCCTATGACCGGGTGCTTGCCACCCGCTTCGGGGTCAACGCCGCCGACGCCGCGCATGCCGGGGAGTACGGGATGATGGTGTCGCTGCGCGGGCAGGACATCGGCCGGGTACCGCTGGCCGACGCGGTCCGCCAGCTCAAGCTGGTGCCGCAGAGCCGCTACGACGACGCGGCGGCGTTCTTTGGCTGAATTCTTCCGGCTGGCCGCCGCCGCTGCCGCCCTGATCGCTGTCAGCGCCCCGCTCGGCCCGGCCCCGCGGGCCCACGCCGACGGCTGCCCCGACGTGGAGTTGGTGTTCGCCAGGGGGACCGGGGAACCGCCCGGTCCCGGTCGGGTCGGCCAGGCCCTCGCCGATACCCTCGCGCCGATGCTGGGCGGCCGCAGCCTGGCCGTCTACGGGGTGAACTATCCCGCCAGTATCAACTTCCTCACCACCTCCGCGGGTGCGATCGATACCGAGAACCACCTGGCCGCCGTCGCCACGGCCTGCCCGGCCACCAGGTTCATCCTCGGCGGCTTCTCCCAGGGTGCCGCGGTGATGTCCATGCTGGCCGGCGTGGCGCCGCTGGGCACGCTCGTCGGCAACCTGGGGTCGGCCCCGCCGATGCCGCCGGAGGCGGCCGACCAGATCTCCGCCGTCGCGGTGTTCGGCAACCCGGCCGCCCGGTTCGGCACCCCGCTGTCCAGTACGGGTCTGTTCGCCGCCCAGGCCATCGACCTGTGCAGCGAAGGCGACCCGATCTGCACCCCGGGCGGACGGAACCGCGGCGCACACAACGGCTACGAATTCCCGCCGTACGTCACCGATGCCGCCGCCTTCGTCGCCCCCCGGGTCTGACGCCCCGACTCCCGCTCCCCGCTCGGCGGGGGGTGGCAGGTAGCCCAACTAGGATCGGGGCCCATGACGACCATCGCCACCGCACCGCTGATGGACTACGCCGACGTCGT